>CALDDP010000119.1 GCA_937936805.1 uncultured Gammaproteobacteria bacterium
CAGGACAACCGAATCGGAGGTGATAAATGTCGCCACGATTCGGGATCAGCTGAGTAAGCGATTTCATATCACCGGTCTGGATAGCACCCGTGAAGCGCGAGACCTGGCATTATTGTTACGTGCGGGTGCGTTGCGTGCGCCTATGGTAATCGTCGAAGAACGCACCGTCGGCCCCAGCCTGGGACAGGAAAATATCGATCGTGGATTTTTGTCGGTAATCGTTGGCTTCGTGCTGGTATTGTTGTTCATGGCGGTTTACTACAAGGTATTCGGCCTGGTAGCGAATCTCGCCCTGACCCTGAACCTGGTGTTGATGGTGGCAATTCTGTCAATCTTCCAGGCCACCCTGACGCTGCCCGGCATCGCCGGCATCGTCCTCACCGTCGGTATGGCGGTAGATGCTAACGTGTTGATTTTTGAGAGAATCCGAGAAGAAATCCGACTTGGAAATACACCGCAGGCGGCAATCTATGCCGGCTATGAGAAAGCCTTTGGCACCATTGCCGACGCCAATATTACAACCTTCATCGCTGCGATCGTGCTGTTCGGTTTCGGTACCGGGCCGATCCAGGGCTTTGCGGTTACACTGATGATCGGCATCGCGTCGTCGATGTTTACCGCGATTTTCGGTACGCGGGCGATTATCAACCTGGTTTACGGCCGTAAACAGGTAACCCGGCTGGCGATTTGATCATGGCGCTGACTAAAAGCAATATCAATTTCATGCGACTGCGCAAACCGGCAATGGTTTTGTCGGGCGTGCTGATGCTGCTGTCGATCCTCAGCCTGTTTACGTTGAAGTTGAACGTCGGTATCGATTTCACCGGTGGCAGTATCATCGAGGTCGGATATCAGCAGGCTGTCGAGCTGGAACCAATCAGAAATGCGCTGGAGAACCGCGGATTCGGTGACGCCATCGTGCAGCATTTTGGCAGTGCGAGCGAAGTACTGATCCGCCTGGTCCCTGATGCCGAGAAGGATAAAGCCGAGCTGAGCTCGGAAATAATCGGCCTGCTACAGGCGGCAAACGATTCGGAAATCGATGTGCGCAGAGTGGATTTTGTCGGCCCGCAGGTCGGTGAAGAATTGACTGAAGACGGCGGTCTCGCGGTGCTTTACGCATTGATTGCGATTCTGATATATGTCGCGTTCCGCTTCGAGTATCGTTTCTCGCTCGGCGCAGTGGCTGCACTGGTGCACGACGTGCTGATCACCCTCGGCATTTTCTCGATGCTGCAACTCGATTTTGATCTCAGCGTGCTGGCCGCGATTCTTGCGGTTATCGGCTATTCCCTGAACGATACCATCGTGGTGTTTGACCGGGTGCGAGAGAATTTCCGCAAGATTCGCAAAAAGACTTCGCTCGAGGTCGTCAACATGTCTGTAAATCAGACTATTTCGCGCACCTTGATGACATCATTTACAACCTTACTGGTATTGTTGTCGCTGTTCTTCCTGGGTGGCGAAGCGATCCACGCTTTTGCCATGGCGCTGATTATCGGTGTACTGGTCGGGACCTATTCCTCGATTTATGTCGCTACCACCACGGCGCTGCAGCTCGGCATCAGCCGTAGCGATCTGTTGTTGCCGGACAAGGAAGGCGACGAAATGGCCAGGCCTTAACAGGAGGAACCGGAAATGCATATAGATCCTGAACTCATCGATGAATTGAACCTGCTGAGACGCTTCAGTATGGGTGGTCCGGTAGCAATGGATGTGCATGACAACCCCGATCCGGCAGTCGTCGCCGCAGCGGAGCGCATGTTTGGCAAGGGTTTGATTACTGCTGCCGACGGCGGACAGCTGACCGACAGCGGTCGTGAAGCAATCGAGCACATGGAGCGCCTGTTAAACCTGCTCGATCCGCCGCTCGAACCAATCTAGGCCTCCTCGTCACTGCGGATTCCGGGCCACACACGGGTCCGATATAAACTGCACCAGCCCCAGCGAGAAATCGCACCGACCGGGTCGGCTCGACGCATCGGGGATCGCGCTTTGCGCAAGCAGCAGGCATGGGTGTGCAGCGTCTCGCCGATTCACAGGGCCGCTGTTTGACAAGGTTCTCATGCCCGGGCGGATGATACGCGTGATTGGCATGGTTACTGCATAGTTCTTCATCAGAACCAATCGATGGAGAAGTATCATGAGTAATGCCCTATGGGTTGCCAAAACCGGACTCGACGCACAGCAAACGCGTCTCTCGGTGATTTCCAACAACCTCGCTAACGTCAGCACCACAGGTTTCAAGCAGACACGCGCGGTATTTGAAGACCTTTTGTATCAAAATGTGCGCCAGGTCGGATCGCAATCTTCGGAAGATACGCGTTGTCAGGCCCCGTTGCGTGTTAAGGCGAGTATGTCTGAGTGGAATGCGCATAATTGAAGGTTTTACGATGTCTAGCGGCGTACATCAGTTGGAAAACTTCCACAAAACCCGGTTCAGCATCGAACAGGTGCTACCGCTAAACCTCTGGCGGTCGATTCCGAGGCCGCTCCAATGCAATACAATCGAGGCTCGATTGCATGGATAAAGATATAAGCATCCTGATCGTCGATGAATTTTCGACCATGCGCAGCATTATCAAGAACCTGTTACGCGAGCTTGGCTTTAACAATACCGCCGAGGCTGACGACGGTAAAACTGCCTTGCCCATGCTGAAATCGGGCAGGTTTGATTTTCTGGTAACCGACTGGGATATGCCAGGAATGGATGGATTGACCCTGCTCAGGACGGTGCGTGCTGACGAGGCGCTCAGCGAGATGCCGGTTTTGATGGTCACGGCCGAAGCGAAGCGCAAGTAGATAGTGGTTGCAGCTGAGGCCGGCGTCAATGCTTATGTCGTCAAGCCCTTCACCGCGGCAACTTTGAAGGACAAGATAGAAAAGATTTTTCAGCGAACTGCCACGTGACGCCTGGCGCAGTAAATTAGCTGTTAACTTTCCGGGAGAACGGTCGATAAGGATATAGAAGCTTAGATCGACATTTCGCTGTAGATTGTCTGGCGAAGGCGAATCAGGAGAACACAGGGTTGTAACAATGTCCGACCCCCCTCATCAAATCGGTGAATCAAAGCCCCCGGGTACAGGATGCCCTGAAAAAGTCTGATCGTGAGAGAAAACAGCAACCTCGCCAGCAGAAGAAAAACCGGCAGAAGAAAGATTCGAAGCGAATCATCGACACCTACGCATAACCCGCAACACCCCTGTCTCAATTATCAAAGTTTCCGTTACCTGAAAAGATCCGGCAGACAGGGTGATGCCGGCAAGCCGAATACGAGCGCGACTTTATGCCGCCACAAGACAGGTGAAAGAAAACTTTCAGCATCGATCGTCGTTGATCGCGCACGGTTGTTTTCAAATAGTGAAAGGCAGCCTGGTCGGATATTATTAGCGGGATACGCAGACGAGTAACTATTGAAATGACCAGTATCTGGAAGCTGCTGATTGCGGGCGTTTGTCTTTATGCAGTAATTGTCGCCTTTGTTTATTACCGGCAGTCAAGCCTGATTTACTACCCTGATATGCCCGGCAGGAATATTGTCGCGACACCGGAACGAATCGGCCTCGAGTATCAGAACGTGCAATTCGTAACCGGGGATAAGGTCAACCTGCATGGCTGGTTCATTCCGCACCGCGCCGCAAAGGGCACGCTACTATTTTTTCATGGTAATGCCGGCAACATATCGCACCGCCTCGAGTCCATCGAAATTTTTCATCGCCTCGAACTCAACGTATTTATTCTTGACTATCGTGGCTATGGACAAAGCGAGGGAAGAGTCTCGGAACAGGGTACTTACCGCGATGCGGAAGCTGCATGGAATTACCTGATCCAGACGCGGGGTGCCAGACCGGAACAGGTCATTATTTTTGGCCGCTCCCTCGGTGCATCGATTGCCAGCTGGCTGGCCAGAAAACACACTCCGGCGGGGCTCATTATAGAGTCCGGCTTTAGTTCGGTGCCCGCCATGGCCAAACGGATCTACCCCTTTTTACCGGTCAGCTGGTTAACTAATTTCAAATATGACACCAAGAATTATGTCAGCACTATTGCCTGTCCGGTTCTGGTTGCCCATAGCAGGAGCGATGACCTTATTCCCTTCGCGGAAGGCCGTGAGATTTTCGATGCCGCGCCCCGCGCCAAACAATTCCTCGAGATGCGCGGTGATCATAATGATGGATTTATCATCAGTGGTTCGACCTATGTCGACGGGCTCAGGTCATTTATCCATGAAAACCTTGAGTAAATAGAACCCGGCGGCGCGCAAAGCGTATCAGGAATATCCAGGCACTAATGAGTTTCGGGCATGACCCGGCTGCATCTGTCGAAAAAAAAGCCACCCTCGAGGAGTGGCTTAATCTTATCCAGCTGGTTATTACCTAATTCGCATTATTATCGCCGGTCATCAACGATGACGATATTGTCGGTTGAATAGTTGCCGGTAAATTCACAGCTGCCATTCATGCCTACTGTCTGAAGCTCCTCGAGTATGCCACCCGGCGATATCTCACTTCCGTCATCGGTTATGATGACCGTCAATATTTTCAGGGGGTCAATCAAATCAACGATAAACGGATCGGTTACGGCACCGCAAGGATACTCGTCCGGCGCAAGTTTCAGGGTGTCAATACCGAGTGACTGGATAACGCCTGTAACCTGTTCGGTATCCAGGGCACTCTGGTCGACGATAACCAGGGCGGCGTTGATCGTCGTCGAGTTATCATCGTCCGGGGTACCGTCGACCTGAACCGGCACAAATATTTCGAT
>CALDDP010000120.1 GCA_937936805.1 uncultured Gammaproteobacteria bacterium
TGATTACTGCATGCATCAAGGAGCAGGATCTGCGTATGCGTGAAAAGAATTTGACCAGCGTATTCGCCCCCGATCAGGCGGATGCATTATGTGTTTGCGACCGTAACCGGATTCTCCAGGTGATGACGAACATTGTCGCCAACGCAATCAAGTTCAGCCCCGAGGGAGGGGAGATACGCGTCGATGTCGAGCCCGTTGACAGCTGCTACCGGGTTAAGGTTTCTGATCAGGGTGACGGGATCCCGACTGAAGAATTAGACCAGGTGTTTGACAAGTTTTATCAAAGTATTCGTAATCGCAACCAGTCCGGGAGCACCGGGCTGGGTCTGGCAGTTTGCCGCGAGATTATCAGCCTGCACCATGGTCGGATCTGGGCGGAAAACAACCCGCAGAAGGGCACCAGTATTTTGTTCGAGATTCCGCTGCAGCAGCCGCAAAACTAGGCGCAAGCGTTTATTTTTCGGCTAGCGCCTGTTCCAGGGCTTCAAACGCGGCGACATCGAATTCCGGCAGCTTGAGCTGATCTTTTTTCTTGTCGCTCAATTTCTTGATTGTGCTCTCGGCCTGCAGGCAGGTTTCATGCATAAGCTTGATTTGTTCGAGCAGCGTGGCGGCGTTTTCGAGAGCTGGTTTCAGGGCTTCGAGTTCCGCCTCCAGCCTGGTTTTTTCCTTGCGTGTCGACTGTAACCTGGATTCCGCCTGGCCACGCAATTTGGCTTCGTCCATCTTCTGCTTTTTCAAAGTTTTCAGTTTGCGGACGACGTTTTCCGGCGTGTCAGCCAGCGCCTTGGAGATCGCTTTCAGCTTGTTCTGCTTTTCGGTGACCTCGACCCTGGCTTTTTTCAACGCCTCGGCGTTGTCGGCCTTGCCATTGGCAAGTTGGCGTTCGGCCTGCGCGCGCGCATTGACTGATTCCTCAACCATGGCTTCGGCCTCGCTGCGGGCCTGCTCTGCGATTTCGGCGCGGCGCTTGAATTCGGTGATTTGCTGTTCCGATTCAGTCAGGGTTTCCTGGATCTTGATATCTGCTTCACGTGCGCGTTGAATCGCCTTGTCTAAAGCGGTTTTGAGTTCGTCGGTACTGCATTCCGAGTCCAGTCCGAGCGCGTCGGCGGCGGCGCCCATAAGTATTTGCTTGCTGATCGCGAGGTCTTTCCAGACCTGCAATTGGATATCAACGTCGTGTGACACTATTTACCTCAAAGTGAAAAAAATCGGCGGCACATTCTAGCGCATGAAGTCTCGGAAAAATAGAGCAAAGCGGGTGATATTATCGTTCCGGATCGGTTAGAATGCGCGTTTTTTCGAATACGAGCAATTACCGTGGAGATAAATCATATTATCCAGCAAATAGAAGACCTGAAATCACGGGTCGATTTGCTCCGGGGGTATCTTTGACTACGACCAGAAACGCGAACAGCTGGAAGAAGTCATGCTTGAACTTGAAAATCCGGATGTCTGGAGCAACCCGGAGCGTGCCCAGCAGTTCGGCAAGGAAAAATCCGGCCTCGAGGCGGTAGTTTCAGGACTCGATCACGCTTCCCAGTCACTGCTTGACGCGACCGAACTAATCGAATTGGCCGCCGCTGAGGATGACGAAGCTACCGCGACCGAAGTAGAGGCCGATATTCAGGCGGTCGAAAAAACGGTCGCTGAACTCGAGTTCAGGCGCATGTTTTCCGGTGAAATGGACGCTAACAATGCGTTTGTCGATATCCAGTCCGGCGCCGGCGGAACAGAGGCGCAGGACTGGGCCGAAATGCTGTTGCGCATGTACCTGCGCTGGGGTGAAGCCAAGGGCTTCAAGACCGAGTTGATCGAGGTCTCCGACGGCGATGTGGCGGGTATCAAAAGCGCTACCATTCGTTTCGAGGGGGACTACGCCTTTGGCTGGTTACGCACTGAAACCGGGGTTCATCGACTGGTACGAAAATCCCCGTTCGATTCGGGTAATCGGCGCCATACCTCGTTCGCGTCTGCCTTTGTTTCGCCGGAAATCGCAGACGACATCGATATCGATATCGATCCGTCTGACCTGCGCATCGACGTTTACCGCGCTAGCGGCGCAGGCGGTCAGCACGTAAATCGCACGGAATCGGCGGTGCGCATCACTCATTTGCCCACCAATGTGGTGGTGCAGTGCCAGAATGATCGTTCACAGCACAAGAACAAGGCGACGGCGATGAAGCAACTCAAGGCCAAGCTTTATGAACTCGAGGTGCAGGTGCGCAATGCCAAAGCGCAAAGCATCGAGGATTTGAAGTCGGATATCGGTTGGGGCAGCCAGATTCGCTCCTACGTACTCGATCAATCCCGAATCAAGGATTTACGCACCGGGGTAGAGACCGGTAACACCCAGGCGGTACTGGATGGCGATCTCGACCAGTTTATCGTAGCCAGTCTGAAAAGTGGCGCCTGACCAACATAACGGCAACAGGTATTGAAATGAACCAGCACAGCGACGCGGGGCAAAGTAACGAAGACCCGCAGCAGGATGAGAACCGCTATATCGCGCAACGTCGCGAAAAGCTGGCTCAGCTACGAACACAGGGGCAGGCGTATCCGAACCAGTTTTCGCGCACGCATTTTGCCGCTCCGCTGATGGATCAGTACGCGCAACTCGCGCGCGAGGATCTCGAGGCGCAGGCCATCGAGGTTAGCCTGGCCGGGCGCATGATGTTCAAGCGCGTGATGGGTAAGGCAAGCTTTGCCCAGCTGCGCGACATGAGTGGAACCCTGCAGATCTTCGTGCAACGTGATGCGGTCGGCGAGGATGCTTACGAGTCTTTCAAGCATAGCGATATCGGTGATATTTATGCTGCTAACGGGGTGTTGTTTCAGACCAAAACCGGCGAATTGACGATCAAGGTCAAATCTTTGCAACTGCTGACCAAGGCGTTGCGCCCGCTGCCTGAAAAATACCACGGGCTTTCCGACCAGGAACAAAAATATCGCCAGCGTTATGTCGACCTGATCATGAATGAAGACTCGCGGCGCGTATTTGCAATGCGCAGCCAGGCGGTAAACTTTATTCGTAATTACATGATCGAAGCCGGTTTCGTCGAGGTGGAAACCCCGATGATGCAGGTGATTCCGGGGGGGGCAACCGCTCGACCCTTTATCACTCACCACAATGCCCTCGATATGGAGCTTTACCTGCGAGTTGCCCCCGAGCTTTACCTGAAACGCCTGGTGGTCGGCGGTATCGAACAGGTCTTCGAAATTAATCGCAATTTTCGCAACGAGGGCCTGTCGACCCGGCATAACCCGGAATTTACGATGCTGGAGTTTTACCAGGCCTACGCGGATTACGAAGACTTCATGAACTTGACGGAAGACATGATGCGTGGCCTGACGCAGGCCGTACTCGGTTCCCTGAAGATAGCCTACCAGGGACAGGAGTTTGACCTGGAGCAACCGTTTGCGCGCCTCAGCGTCGCGGATGCGATCATCAAGTTCAACCCGGACCTCGACGCGAGCAAGCTGGAAGACCTTGACTACTGTCGCCAGGCGGCTGCAGACCTGGGTATCAAGGCCGAACCAGGCTGGGGCGCCGGCAAGCTGCAAATCGAGATCTTTGAAAAGACGGTCGAAGACCAGTTGCAACAGCCGACCTTCATTACCGCTTACCCAACCGAGGTATCGCCGCTGTCGCGCGCTAACGATGACAACCCGTTTGTTACCGATCGTTTCGAATTTTTTCTCGGAGGACGAGAAATCGCCAACGGTTTCTCGGAGCTCAATGATCCGGAAGACCAGGCGGCCAGATTCCAGCGCCAGGTCGAGGAAAAGGAGGCCGGTGATGAGGAGGCAATGCACTACGATGAGGATTACATTCGCGCGCTTGAATACGGTATGCCGCCGGCAGCGGGTGAGGGCATTGGTATCGATCGGCTGGTGATGCTGCTAACCGATTCGCCAAGTATTCGCGATGTCATCCTGTTTCCGCACATGCGCCCCGAGTAATTTTTTAATCTGTCGCTCACTATGTCATTCCTGTTCCGGGGCCCGCTATTGCGCGGAACAATCTACCGCTAGCAGTAGGTGGCTACCTCGGGCGTAAGTCCGCAAAAGGCGCTCCCAAACGGCAAAAACCGCCGTTTGGCACATCGCTGTGACCGCTTGGATCGCGGCGTCCCTGCCGCGCTACACTTTTGCGCACTTACGCCCGAGGTAGCCATGGCACGCTCATGAAACAGCTATCAGTTGCTTGTTCCGCACGATAGTGGTCCGCGCAGAACCCTGATTCCCGGTTGAGTGCTAAACTCCTGTTCCATGAATGCCGTAGCGCTGATTCCCGAGTTTCATGCTTATGCCGTAATGGCGCTGGTAGTGCTGGCATTGGTGCTGTTCGCCAGTGAGCGAATCCCGCTGGCGTCGTCGAGCCTGCTGATACTGGTGCTGCTTTCGCTGTTGTTCGAGATTTTCCATTATAGCGGCAGTCATGGAACGGTGCGTGCCAGCCAGTTATTTCTCGGTTTCGGGCACCAGGCGCTGGTCGCGGTGTGCGCCCTGATGATCGCAGGCCAGGCCCTTGTGCGCACCGGCGCACTGGAGCCGATTGGACGGCAACTGGCGCGGTGGTGGAATGTCTTTCCGATGGTGACCTTTCTGGCTACGCTGGTAATTGCCGCCATTCTCAGCGCATTTGTTAACAACACCCCGGTGGTGATTCTGTTACTGCCGATCCTGATCAGTGTATCTCTGAAGACTTCTACGCCGGCCTCGGATCTGTTGATGCCGCTTGGACTGGCAACCTCTGTTGGTGGTATGGCGACAAGTATCGGCACTTCGACCAATTTGCTAGTCGTAGCCGTGGCTGCGGATATGGGTTTGCGTGAACTGGGCATGTTTGATTTTGTGTTCCCGGCGATGCTTGCCGGTAGCGTTGGCATTCTTTACCTGTGGTTTGTGGCACCGAAACTGTTGCCTGCACGCGAGGCACGGTTGCCGACCACGTCGCCACGGATGTTTAACGCGCAACTGCGTATCCATGACGACAGTGTCGCCAACCAGAAACAACTGTCGGAGGTTATCGAACTGGCGGGTGGTAACCTCGAGGTGGTTCATATTCTGCGCGGCAAGAAGGATAACCGACTGGTAGCAATACCCGATATGGTGCTGCGCAGCGGAGACCGCATAATGGTCAGGAGCACGCCCGACCGTCTCAAGGAACTCGAAACCGTGCTCGGCGCGAGCCTTTTTTCAGGCGATGAACCTGTTGACGATGAGCATCCACTGGTAGACACCTCGCAACAAATCGCCGAAGTGGTTGTGGTGCCCGGATCGACTCTCGACGGCAGAACCCTGGCTAATGTCCGTTTTCGCGAACGTTACCAGTTGATGGTGCTGGCCTTGTTCCGTAGCAATAAATGGGTCAGCAAGCAGGGTACCGAGCATACCGAGGAAACCCGCCTGCATTCCGGTGATGTATTGCTGGTGCAGGGCTCGATCAACAATATCAAGCGGCTTAAATCGAGCCGCAACCTGCTGGTGCTGGACGCAAAATCGGCGCTGCCGATTTCCTCACGTGCGCCGGTGGCTATGTTGATCATGCTATGGGTGATTCTGATGGCGGCGTCTGGATTGTTGTCGATTGCCGTCAGTGCACTCTGCGGCGTAGTACTGTTACTGTTCAGCGGTTGTATCAAGTGGTTCGACGCGACGCGCGCGCTCAGCGCTCCGGTAATTTTAATTATCGTCACCAGCCTGGCGATGGGTACCGCAATGGTGGAAACCGGCGGCGCCGATATGATTGCCAGCGCTTATGTGGCGATGACCGCCGGCGCATCGCCAACGCTGATTCTCAGCGGTTTGCTGGCGATGATGGCGCTGTTAACGAACGTGGTTTCCAATAATGCTGCTGCAGTCATCGGTACTCCCATTGCCATCGGCATCGCGCATCAACTGGGCCAGCCTGCCGAACCTTTCGTGCTCGCGGTACTGTTTGGTGCGAATATGAGCTTTGCCACACCGATGGCCTATCAGACCAACCTGCTGGTGATGAATGCCGGTAACTATAGTTTTGCGGATTTTGTGCGCGTGGGCCTGCCACTGGTGGTGTTGATGTGGGCGGTACTCAGCTTTTTGCTGCCGTGGCTATACGGTATGTAAGCAGTTCGGTAAACTGCCGTTTTTGCCGAATGTAAATACGATGAAGCCCCAACTATTGATAATGCTGGAGATGCAGGACGCGATGAACTCACGGGTCAACCAGGCCTGGCGTCAGGCCGATAACGCCTGGTATCGAGCGATCTGGACCGAATGCGCGGAAATGCTCGACCATTACGGCTGGAAGTGGTGGAAGCATCAACAGCCGGACCTCGAGCAGGTGCAGCTCGAGCTGGTGGATATCATGCATTTCGCGATGAGCGACTACCTGTTGCAGGACGCCGATAACGACGAGGTCGCCGCGCGTATCGCAGCCGAACTGGCCGACCCGCGGCAATGTCAGGATATTCGTGTGGCGATCGAAGTGATGGCGCAGACCACGATCGCACAGAAGTCGATGCATTTTTCCGATTTCGCCAACATCATGGCGTTGATTGATATGGACTTCGATGCGTTGTATCGAACCTATGTCGGCAAGAACGTTTTAAACTTCTTCCGCCAGGATCACGGCTACAAGGACGGAAGCTACATCAAGATCTGGGCGGACCGGGAAGACAACGAACACCTGGTCGAGGTGCTCGGTAATCTCGACAGCACTAGCCCCAGTTTTCGCGATGATGTCTACCAGGGACTGAGCAACCGCTATCCCGGCTAATTAGCGCCTGCAAGATAAGTTCGTGGGATAGCGTCGCAGCGGAACTTTACTCTTATTCGTCAGGGATGGCGTTGATGATCGACATCATGGGCTCCACCGGATACCTGAACGGATAAAATCTGTCTCCGATCTGGGCCATCAGGCCTACCCGTCTAATATCACTGGAGTAGACAACGTAGTGGTTCTCGATTTCGTTGACGTTTTCCCATAGCGTATCGTCGAGGCTCAGACAGGTATGGCCCACGATAACCGGTGTATTCTTTTTCAAATCGAGGCACTTGCGGAATCTTTTTACATCAGACCCGGCGTAACCTGATGGACGGTTCGCCTGCCTCAGCCGGTTGTCCGCGAGCTCGTTATACAGTTTCCGGTTATTTCTGATATTGATGATCTTGTCCAGGCTTGTAGAAGATACCGGGGGTGCGGCATGGCAGGTCGCAAAATGCTTCGAATATGCGACATACGGCAGCAGCTCATAGAATCGACTCATTTCCTTTTTATAGGCCTTACCGCGCTGTTTTCGTAGCGTCTTCTCCCAGAGCAGCCCCTGCGGAACACCTTGTTTGGATATTTCCTCCGAAAAACTGTCATGATTTCCCCTGAGATAGAACACCTGTTGCGGGAAGTGGACTTTGAGCTTGAAGATCAGGTCCATCATCAACATGGAGCTCTGCATTTCATCCAGCGCGTTATCGCCCTCGGGGTGGACGGCGTCCCCAATGATCACCAGGGTCGCGCGACCCGCATCCAGTGCTTCCAGAAAATTATTCTGGCTCAAGACCACGAGCAGATTGTCGACCCTGGCATGGAGGTCTCCCACGATGACGGTCGTCGATTCGTCGGGCAGTGCAACGACACCGCCCGGCCGACCTTCCTTATCCCTGGGACGGTGCTCTTCATGTTCGAGGATTTCGTTGACTTCCTGCAGCAGTTCGAGTGCTTCGTCGGGAGGAAGCAATGCGATGGGATTGCCGAGAATTTCTCTCAGCCTGCGCAGCTTCGTCTGCCGCCAGTTGACCACCTGTTTCACCTTTTTGTCCTGAATCAATGGTGCGATGCTGGGTCCTGGATCGGGGACGAGGCTCTGGAAGATCAGCGATCCATCTTCATTACTGATGCTGAGGGTGCGAGCAGGGGTTTTTTTGGAAATATTGAGAATTGCGCGCTGCTCCGGATCGCTGCTACCCAGGATGATCGTGTCGTCGTCCTGAAGATGATAGAACCTGCAGACCTCCGAGTAGAAACTGTCCGGGTCAAACAGGATGTAGCTATTCGGTACAACGCCGTCACTACCACAACCCAGTGCCGGCTCCGGATACAAATGCAGTGTCTTGCTGTCTGGATGGAGGTTTATCTGAAAAGGATAATCCCTGATGTGCGCTTTAATCTTCTTCTTGTTGGATAAATGGTAGGTATCCTTGATGATGACTTCTTCGGACCAGAACAGGTTTGGAAATGCGCTCTTCAGGAGTTTCTTAAGTAGTTTTCGGACATTGAATTGAAACATCTTAACCGCTCTCGGATTCGATGATTTCCAGCGGCACCCCGTCGGTTCCCTCGCGGATATAGGCAATCAGACCGCTGCGGCATAAATGAAGCGCGGCCATCTGATAGATCATGATCTGATTTTCGACCCGTGTCAGGTTCACGCCCTCGTCTACATGATGCAGTCCATAGTCCTTCTTGCGCCGACGCCGCTGCGCGAACAGCACTTCCGCCTTCGGTATCAGAAATTCGAAAACATAGCGTTTGCGCCAGTTGACGGAAAAGAAATACCGTTTCGGCGGCGGTATCTTGATTCTCTCCAGATCCAGTTCCAGCGGTGTCAGTGACTCGATCCATTCTTTGTCGAACACCGCCAGGGCGTCTTTGTACCCCTGACACGGAAAACCAAGGTGGATCTCGCGGGGGCGCAGGTTGAGGGCCTTTGCCTTCCACCATTTGTTCAGCGACAGGTCGATGTAGCCTTCC
>CALDDP010000121.1 GCA_937936805.1 uncultured Gammaproteobacteria bacterium
CGCTGCCAAGCGTTTCAAACGAAATGCGGCAGGCGGCTACAAGCGCAAGCAATCACACTTGCGTCATATCCTTACCAAGAAATCGAGCAAGCGTAAACGCCAGCTTGGCGAAAAGCTTGATGTCCATGCTAATGACGTGCAGTTAGTGCGTCGCATGCTGCCGTATTCCTAGGGGGGATTGAACTATGCCAAGAGTAAAAAGAGGCGTAACCGCACACGCACGTCACAAGAAGGTTCTGGATAAAGCCAAGGGTTATCGTGGTGCTCGCAGCAAGGTGTTCCGCGTTGCCAAGCAGGCGGTCACCAAGGCCGGTCAATATGCTTACCGCGACCGTCGGCAGCGTAAACGTCAGTTCCGAGCACTGTGGATTGCACGTATCAATGCCGGTGCGCGTGAAAACGGCATGTCATACAGCGTTTTCATGAATGGTTTGAAGAAAGCCGCTATCGAAATTGATCGTAAGGTGCTTTCCGATATCGCGATTTTTGACAAGCCCGCATTTACCGCCCTGGTGGAAAAGGCCAGGGCCGGTCTGGACGCTGCGTAAAAATACAGATCCACGGCAGAAGAGACTTTTCTGCCGTGGGTTCTAGCGACTCCATACGTGTCTCAAGACCTCGAAAATCTGCTGCAACAGGCTTCCCATTCGATTAGCCAGTCTGGCGATATGGCGGCGCTCGATGCCGTGCGTGTCGCTTATCTCGGCAAAAAGGGTGAGCTGACTGCGCAACTGAAAAACCTGGGTCAACTGCCGGCTGAACAAAGGCCGGCGGCGGGGCAGGCGATAAACCAGATTAAAGTCCAGATCCAGGAGCTACTCGAGACGCGTAAGTCTGCCCTCAGCGATCTGGCGATTGCTTCACGCCTGGAAACCGAGACCGTTGATATCTCTCTGCCCGGCAGGCGCAGCGGTGCCGGTGGGTTGCATCCGGTGACGCTGACGATGAACCGCATCGACAAGATGTTCGGCAAGCTCGGTTTCGATGTTGCCGAAGGTCCCGAGGTCGAAGATGACTTTCATAACTTCGAAGCCCTCAATATCCCTGAGCATCATCCGGCACGGGCGATGCACGATACGTTTTACTTCGACGACGGCATGTTGCTGCGCACCCATACCTCGCCGGTACAGATTCGGGTTATGGAAAAACAGGAGCCGCCATTACGGGTAATCGCGCCCGGACGGGTCTATCGTTGCGATTCAGATTTAACGCACACGCCGATGTTCCACCAGGTGGAAGGTCTGCTGGTTGATGTCGATGTCTCCTTCTCGGTGTTGAAAGGCACGCTGGAAGAGTTTTTGCAGATGTTCTTTGAGCAGGACGATTTGAAGACTCGCTTCAGACCTTCGTATTTCCCCTTCACCGAGCCTTCGATGGAAGTGGATATCAGCTGCGTTATGTGTTCCGGGCAGGGTTGCCGGGTTTGCAGTCATACGGGTTGGCTGGAAGTGCTGGGTTGCGGCATGGTGCACCCGGAGCTGTTTCGCCACACCGGCGTGGATGGTGAAAAATATACTGGCTATGCCTTTGGCATGGGTGTGGAGCGCCTGGCAATGTTGCGCTATGGCGTCAACGATTTAAGGCTGTTCTTCGATAACGACCTGCGTTTCCTGCAGCAATTCACCTGATCTGTAGCGGCAATGGAAATTAGCGAAAACTGGTTAAGAGAATGGGCCGATCCCGCTGTCGATAGCGATACTTTGATCAGCCAGCTGACGATGGCCGGGCTGGAAGTCGAGGGTTCGCGCAGGGCCTCGCCGGAGCTCACCGATATCGTGGTCGCCGAAGTTCTCGCTACCGAAAAACATCCCGATGCGGACAAGTTGAATATTTGCCAGGTAAGCGATGGTAAAGACAACTATTCGGTTGTCTGCGGTGCGCGTAACGTCCGCGCCAACCTCAAGGTGGCTTTCGCCCGTATCGGTGCGGAGCTCCCCGGAATCAAAATTAAAAAGGCGAAGTTGCGTGGCGTTGAGTCCCAGGGCATGATTTGCTCGGCTGCCGAATTGCAACTGACTGAATCCTCCGACGGAATCCTGGAGTTACCCGGGGATGCTCCTGTTGGCGTATCGATCGTCGAGTACCTGTTGCTTGACGATAATATTATAGAGATCGACCTTACCCCTAATCGCGGTGACTGCCTGAGTATTGCCGGCGTCGCGCGTGAGGTTGCTGCGATCAACAAGGTTGCGCTGGCGCAGACCGGTGTGACCACGGTAGACAATAGCATTGAAGACAGCTTTGGCGTCGAGCTCGAAGCCCCGCAACATTGTCCGCGCTATGTGGGACGCATCATCAAGGGCATTGATCCACAGGCGCAGACACCGATGTGGATGCAGGAGAAGCTGCGTCGTTGTGGTTTACGGCCGATAAGCCCGGTGGTCGATGTCACCAATTACGTGATGATGGAACTCGGCCAGCCAATGCACGGATTTGACTTTGACAAGCTTAACGGCGGCATTAAGGTGCGGTTGGCAAAGTCCGGAGAAAAGGTCGCGTTGCTCGATCAAACTGAAGTCGAATGCCGGGAAGATACCCTGCTGATTGCCGATCATGCCGGTGGCGTCGCGCTGGCCGGCATCATGGGTGGTCTCGATAGTTCGGTGCAGTCCGATACGCGCAATATATTTCTTGAAGCTGCGCATTTCAGCGCGCTCGAACTCGCCGGCAAGGCGCGTGGATTCGGCATGCACACCGATGCGTCGCATCGATTTGAACGCGGTGTGGATGCGTCATTGCCACCCATTGCGATGCAGCGCGCGACCGGATTGTTGCTCGATATAGTCGGTGGTGAAGCAGGGCCGCTTATCGATGCGATGGTCGATGAAAGCATGCCGCAGACGCCGCAGGTGGTACTGCGCTACGATCGGGTTAACCGCTTACTCGGTATCAACGTCGAACGCGACGAAGTCAGCGGTATTTTGCAACGTCTGAACATGCGGGTCGTCGAGCAGGCTGACGGCTGGCAGATTACCCCGCCCAGCTATCGCTTCGATATCAATATCGAAGCGGACTTGATCGAAGAAATTGGACGTTTGGTCGGTTACAACAATATTCCAGGCAGTCGCGAGTCTTCGCATATCAAGATGGAGAGCTTTTCGGAGCAGCGCGTCAGCGTAAACCGAATTCGCGATATTCTGGTCGAGCGGGGTTACTTTGAAGCAGTTACCTACTCGTTCGTATCCCCGGAACTGCAGGCTATTCTCGATCCGGGTCAGCAAACCCTGCCGCTGGCCAACCCTATCTCCGCCGACATGTCGGTTATGCGTACCCGCCTGTTACCCGGGTTGGTGCAGGCCCTGCAGCACAATTTGAACCGTCAGCAGCCACGCGTGCGATTGTTCGAAACCGGCCTGTGTTTCGTACCAACCGAAAACGGTCTTGAGCAAACCCCTCATATTGCAGGTATTATTACCGGAAACCGGGTTGAAGACGGGCTTTATGTGAGTGCGGGAAGCGTTGATTTTTACGATATCAAGGGCGATCTCGAGATGATCCTGAGATTAGCTGGTGAGTCCCAATTCAGTTTTACTCGCTCCAGCAATCCGATTTTACATCCGGGGCAGGGCGCCGATCTGACTTGTGCAGGAAAATCAATCGGATATGTCGGTGGTTTGCATCCGGCTGTTTTAAAGAAACTCGATATAAATCAACCGGTTTTTATGTTCGAAATAGAAACTTCGCCGATATTGGCTGCAAAATTACCTAAATTCAATGAAATGTCTCGATTTCCGTCCATTAGGCGCGATATTTCAATCTCCGTAGATAAAAATTTGCCAGTTCGTGACCTGGTCGACAGCATTTTTTCGATTAAAAATGAAATATTGCAGGAAGTATTTGTATTTGACGTCTATACTGGAAAAGAAGTGAGAAATGATCGAAAAAGTGTCGCTTTGGGCTTGATTTTACAGGACTTTTCACGCACTCTATTTGACGAGGATGTGGAAAATCTGGTTGAAAAAATTCTCGCGCAACTAAAAGAACACTACAACGCCGACTTGAGGGAGAGCTGATGTC
>CALDDP010000122.1 GCA_937936805.1 uncultured Gammaproteobacteria bacterium
CGAACGCTGCAGGACCGAGGTCGCGGCCCATGCGGGGAAGGCTTCTGCGGCGACGGCGATTGCGGCTTCGACTTCGGATTTCGAAGCCAACGGCACCTCGCTGATCTTTACACCCTTGCTGGGATTGAAAATGTCGCCAAAACGACCGCTGGTGCCGGCGATGTGTTCACCGTTGATATAGTGGCTAAGCTGGGTGACTTCGGCGGATACGGCTTCGGCTGGCTGGCTCATGATAGCTCCTGCAAGGGTAGAGTAACTAAAAGGACGAGCAGTATAGACAAGATATTTATGCAAGGATATAGTTTGAATTCCACATCCAATGTGCATTTTTACACATGTATGACTGGAACGATCTGCGTTATTTTCTCGAGCTTTCGCGGCAGGGGAAGCTGGTGCGTGCGGCCGCGCGCTTACATGTCGACCACACCACTGTGAGTCGGCGCATTACCGCGCTCGAAAAACAGCTCGATGTGCGCCTGTTCGATAAGTCACCGAACGGTTACCAGCTTACCGACGCCGGGTTACGCCTGCTGCCGTTGGCCGAGCAGATAGAAACCCGGTCAAACCAGCTCTACCAGGAGATTGCGGGTAAGGACGCCCGGCTTGGTGGGACAGTGCGAGTAGCCGCCCCCGAAGCGTTGGGATCGCAGGTGATCGCCCGTCACGTGACCGCATTTTGTCGGGAGCATCCTGATATCGAAATCGAGCTGGTGGCCGAAACCCGACGCACAAGCCTGTCCAAGCGTGAAGCCGATATCGCGATCAGTTTCTCACGGCCTGAAAGCGGCCGGCTGATTGCCTGGAAACTCTGCGACTATCGCCTGCGCCTGTATGGGAGCCGGGATTACCTTGCGCATCATGCTCCGATAAGTCGTGTCGAGGACCTGTCGCGGCACGGATTCGTATCCTATATCGAAGATTTGATCGAAATGCCGGAACTGCGTTTCTTTGATAATACGATCAAGAATGCGCATGTCGTGTTCCGCAGCACCAACGTCAGCGCGCAATTCAACGCGATCCTCGATGGCCTCGGTCTCGGCCTGGTGCATTGTTTCATGGCGCAGCGGGAAAACAGGCTGCAGGTAGTACTACCCGAGCAGATTTCAGTAGAACGCACCTACTGGTTGCTCGTGCACGAGGATTTGCGCCATGTCGCGCGCGTCGATGCGGTTTGTGCGTTTTTGACCAGGTTGCTGAGCGAAAACTCGCAGCTGATGATGGGAGATTAGCGCCGCTCGCCGCGCAGTTGCTCGACCTTCTGTTGCAACAGTTCCGGCGTGACCGTATCAGCCTCGATGGCACCGCCGGCTACCAGTTCGAGACGGCTCAGCATGCCACGTGGAAACAGGCGGCTCATCGCACTGCCGTGCGCGCGGCTGAAAAAGCTGCCCCAGAGGCCACGCAAGGCCAGTGGTATCACCGGGACCGGGTCGCGAGCAAGGGCCTTCATCACGCCGGGTTTGAAAACGCTCAACTCGCCATCATCGGTAATTTTCCCCTCGGGGAAGATGCAAACCAGTTCGCCATTGCGCAGTGCGTCACTGATCTGTTCGAAGGCACTTTCCATCATCTCCTTGTTTTCTTTCGCGGGGGCGATCGGGATAGTGTTTGCGGTCTTGAAGATGAAGGAAAGAAGCGGCAGTTGAAAAATCCGGTAATCTATAACGAAACGCAGTGGACGTCGAATGCAACCCGCCAGTACCAGCGCATCGACGAAACTGACATGATTGCATACCAGGATCGCGGGCCCTTCATCGGGGATTCTATCGAGACCGGTTTTGTCGACCCGATACATGGTATGCACCAGTAACCATATCAGTAGCCGCATGGCAAATTCGGGGATTAGATGGAAGATGAACAAAGCTACCGCGGCGTTCATAATTGACATAATAAGAAAAAGCATCGGAATCGAAACCCCGAGCGACAGAACAAACAATCCGTAGGCCGATGCCACTACCATAAACAGCGCGTTCAAAACATTGTTGGCAGCGATGATTCGGGAGCATTTGCTGGGTTCGCTGCGCTGCTGCACCAGGGCATACAATGGCACTATGTAAATACCTCCCGAAATACCCAGCATGACGATATCGAAACAAACTCTTAAACTCGAGACTTGAGCGATGAAGGCGCCAGGGCCGATCAAATCTGAACCCTCCACCGACAGTCCCTGGTTGAAATACAGATCGATACCAAACAGGCTCAGGCCGAGTGCGCCGATGGGGACCAGCCCGATCTCAACCATGCGGCCGGATAGTTTTTCACAGAGAAATGAACCGACGCCGATACCGATGGAAAAAATCGCCAGCAGTAAAACGTACACCTGTTCACTGCCACCGAGTTCGTAGCGCACATAATTGGGTAACTGGGTCACATAGGTGATGCCGAAAAACCAGAACCACGATATTCCTATGATCGAATAGAACACGGCTCGATTTTCACCCGCGTCATGCATGATGTTGACGGTTTGGCGGAATATGTTGAAACTCAGTTTGAGTTCGGGGGCGGCAGCCGGAAGTGTCGGAATGCCCCGGCTGACCCAGTAACCTGCACAGGCGGTGAGAACCACCGCGATACTTATTGCCGCGTAGCCCAGGCTTATAATATAGACACTGGCGATCAGACCAAGCAGGATTGCAAGAAAAGTTCCGAATTCGACGAGGGCATTGCCACCGACAAGTTCTTCGGATTTGAGCGCCTGGGGCATGAGGCTGTATTTAACCGGGCCAAATAACGTCGACTGCGTCCCCATTAAAAACAGGATGGCAATCAAAAGTACCGGGCTTTGCAACATAAAAGCAAATGCGCCGAGTAACATGATCCCGATCTCGAGTAGCTTTATACGCCGGATCAGCGTTGACTTTTCATGCTTGTCTGCAAGTTGACCGGCAATTGCGGAAAATAGAAAGAAGGGCAGAATAAACAGTAATGCGGCGATATTGACCAGGGCGTTACTCTCTTCCTGCGTAACGCTGGCTGCCTGGAAAGCAATAAATATCGTCAACCCGTTTTTATAAAGATTGTCGTTAAATGCACCTAATAGCTGGGTCAGGAAGAATGGTCGAAACCGCCTAGTGGATAAAAGTTTTAACGATTCGGACATAGTGGACCCTTTGTTTGAGGACAAAGGCTAAAAGAATGCCTAATAAAGCGCAATGATTTACGGCATGGCGTATCAGGACAGGCGAGTACAACCAGGTGCTGAAATACCTGGATACGTCCTGTGAACCCGGGAAAAACTGTTGTCAGGTACTATATTAACCAGTCAGTTGAGCAAGATTAATAATAAAACCGCAATGTCGAAATTTCCCGCGTTAACAGGTAGCCGTACTTTTACTCCTGTGACGGCTGTCACGCTCGGATGCCGCTTTAGCCTGTTGTTGTATAAACGAAGCGGAAAATACGGCGCGAATAGACTATAAGACATCCAATGTTTGCCTGGTTTGAAATAGCTGTATTTGAATGCCGCCAATTAAATCCCTGTTAAAACGAGACTGGTTTGTTGGACTGGTTATAACCCTCCTGTTTCTGGTGCTTGCAGAAACCGGCTCGTTTTCCGCGCTCGATCGACAGGCTTACAATCTCGGGGTCAAGTTTTCTGCCGGCAAGGACCCGCATGAAGATATTGTCGTCGTTGCGATCGACGATAAATCTTTGCAGGCGCTTGGTGCCTGGCCCTGGTCACGCAAAGTACTCGCTGCAACTACAAAATTGCTCGGCAGGGCCAAGACCAGGGTGATCGGTTTTACGATGCCGCTCGATACCGGGCAGTACGAAGCAGGCCTCGAATCGCTGGCGGAATTACGCACTATATTGAAGAGAGAGAAAAAGCTGACTCGCCGCGTCAACAAGGCACTGCGGGTCACCGAGTCGACTTTACGCGGCGATGACAGTCTGGCGGCGTCCTTCAAGAAGGGTGGCCGAATCGTACTGGCGATGCCGTATATACCCACCAACGAACCTCTGCCCGGTTTAAATCCTTCACTGACCAGGTATATGCAACGGTTTGCACTGTCCAAGGTAACCGTCAACGCTAATAACGGTCGCGGATTCGGCTGGCCTTCACCGCATGTCACCAGGGCCGCAAAGATTTTTCCGCCAATTGAAAAACTGGCCAAACGCGTGGGCGGGATCGGAGTGATCGGTTTTGCCGAACAGTTCAACAGCGAGCCGTTAATCGTGCAGTATGGGCGAGATTTTTTGCCATCGTTCGCGTTGATGCTGGCTACCCGCAGCAAGGGAATGTCGATGCAGCATATCGAATCCAGAACCAGTATTAGCCCGATGCTCGGCGGAAAGGACCTCGGTGCGGATATTGACTTCAGAATTTATCCGCGTTTCTACGAGGGTAAAGACGGCAAGCCGCCATTCAAGGTTTATTCGCTAATCGATTTACTCGACGGTAGCGCAGCTGTCGATGTTTTCGCTGACAAGATTGTAATTGTCGGGCTGACCTCGCCACGCCTCGCGCAGCCAAGATTAACCCCAACCGGGCAGGCCATCTCGCCCACCCTGGCGAGCGCCCATACCGTCTCCAGCTTGCTCAACAATGAGCAGTACTATTTACCCGAATGGGCCGGCTGGGCCCAACGCGGCCTGATTGTCGCCCTCGGTATTTACCTGATGCTGATCATGGGTCGATTCCGCACTAATACCGCGTTATTTCTGAGCCTGTTTCTGTTGTTGATGATATTCAATGCGCATTTTGTATTGATGAGCTCGCAGTCGCTGTGGTTGCCGATGATGACAGCCGTGGTAATGCTTGTCGTCGGTCATTTGCTGCTCGGCACACGCCAGGCCGTGAATCTGCGTCTGAATCGTGTAAGTAGCGATCTGTCGGCGGCAAACCGCCAGCTCGGCCAGTCGCTGCAGACGCAGGGAAACCTGGATCAGGCCTTTGAAAAGCTGCGTACATGCGAGGTCGATGAATCGCTCCTCGGACTGGTTTATAACCTGGGTCTCGACTATGAACGCAAACGTCAATTCAACAAAGCGGTGGCGGTGTTCAAGTTTATCAGCGGCCACGATGCCAAATTCAACGACGTCGTCGAGCGCATCCAGCAGAACGAAGGGGCCGCAAATACCGTGGTGCTCGGCGGTACCCGGGATGTCACCGGTCCCGGGCCAAACCTGATTGCCAGCAAGGAAGGTTTGCAGAAACCCAGGCTGGGGCGTTACCAGATTGACAGTGAAATCGGGCGTGGCGCCATGGGTATGGTCTACCTGGGGCATGACGACAAGATCGGCCGTACGGTGGCGATCAAAACCATGGTAATAGCTGACGAAATTGAAGACGAGATGCGCGATGAAGTGAAAACCAGGTTTTTTCGTGAAGCCGAGGCCGCCGGTCGCCTTGACCATCCCAATATCGTCACCGTGTATGATGTCGGCGATGAACAGGATCTGGCCTATATCGCGATGGATTATCTCAAGGGCAAGGACCTTACGGCCTATAGCACGGTAAAGACGCTGCTACCGGTTAACCAGGTCTGGGAAATCATCATCAGCGTTGCATCGGCGCTCGATTACGCTCACCAGCAGCACGTCGTGCATCGCGATATTAAACCGGCCAACATTATCTACGACAATAGTAAAGGCGTTGCCAAGATCACCGATTTCGGTGTTGCCTGTCTGACCGATGCGAGTAAAACAAAAACCGGTACTGTGCTTGGCAGTCCTTATTACATGTCGCCGGAGCAGCTTGCGGGCAAACGGGTCGATGGGCGTGCTGACCTGTTTTCTCTGGGTGTGACGCTGTACCAGATGCTATGCGGGGAATTACCGTTTCAGGGCGACTCGATAGCCAACCTGATGTACAACATTACCAACGAAAAACATCCGGATATCCGCCGCTTTCGTTCGGATTTGCCCAACTGCGTCAACAACCTGATTGACAAGGCGTTACAAAAAGAAGCCGATAACCGGTTCGCAAGCGGTAAGCAAATGGCGGAAGCGATGAAACTCTGCCAGGAGCATATCAAGGAAATGAACGCCGCCTGAAGCTAGCCGTAACCGATTAAGCGTCGGTTTTACGCGGCGGCAGGCCTGTGTGTTGCGTCAATATTCTTCCCTTCCTGGGTGACGAAGATTTTTTCTGGTAGCTGTTCTTGCGGCGCGGGCTTTGGTAGCTGCTGGTATCGCGCGGCTGGTAGGCGGGAATTAAATGCTTGTTACCATTGCCTATCAGATCTTCCCGAGCCATCGATTTGAGTGCTGTGCGCAGCAAAGGCCAGTTCGCCGGGTCATGGTAGCGCAGAAACGCCTTGTGCAGGCGCCGCTGCTTTTCACCTTTTGCGCTACTGACATCTTCGCTGTCCCGGCGGACACGTTTGAGCGGGTTTTTCCCGCTGTGATACATTGCCGTTGCGGTTGCCATCGGCGACGGGTAAAAGTTCTGCACCTGGTCGGCACGAAAACCATTTTGCTTGAGCCAGATGGCCAGATTCATCATGTCTTCATCCGTGGTCCCCGGATGGGCGGCGATGAAGTAGGGAATGAGATACTGCTGCTTGCCGGCTTTGCGGGAAAATTTTTCGAACAACTCCTTGAAGCGGTCGTAGCTTCCCATGCCCGGTTTCATCATCTTTGATAACGGGCCCTGCTCGGTGTGTTCTGGCGCAATCTTGAGGTAACCGCCGACGTGATGGGTTACCAGCTCCTCGATGTAGGCAGGTGATTCCACGGCGAGGTCATAGCGCAGACCGGAACTGATCAGCACTTTTTTAACGCCATCGATGGCGCGAGCACCGCGGTATAGCTCGATCAGCGAGGAGTGATCGGTATTCAGATTTTCGCATATACCGGGATACACACAGGACGGACGCCGGCAGGCAGTTTCAATCGTTTTCGACTTGCAGGCAATCCGATACATATTGGCGGTAGGCCCGCCGAGGTCGGATACTACCCCGGTAAAACCCGGCACCTTGTCGCGCATGATCTCGATTTCACGCAGTATGGAGCCTTGCGAACGGTTCTGGATAATGCGCCCCTCGTGTTCGGTTATCGAACAGAAAGTGCAGCCACCAAAACAGCCGCGCATGATGTTCACCGAAAAGCGAATCATTTCGTAGGCGGGTATGCGCGCGCCTGCATAATCGGGGTGCGGTACGCGGGCATAGTCCAGATCGAACACATAATCCATCTCTTCGGTGGTAAGCGGAATCGGCGGAGGATTAAACCAGATTTTCTGGCCACCCTGATTTTGCACCAGGGCGCGCGCGTTACCGGGATTGGTTTCGAGGTGTAACACACGGCTCGCATGGGCATAAAGCACCGGGTCGCGGCTGACATCATTGAACGAGGGCAGGCGTACGACCGTTTTCAAACGTAGCGCGAGTTTCTGTTGAACTTTAGCCAGCTTGCCATCGAGTTTGATATCAGTACTCGGCACCGGGTCGCCAGGGGAGCTCGCGTCGCAGACTGACTCGTCAATGATCTGGTAAGGGTTCAGCGGTTTCTCCACCCGGCCGGGTTTATCCACGTTGGTCGAGTCGATCACGGTCCAGTCGGGCGGTAGATCCTTGACAAAGAATGCGCTGCCGCGTATGTCGGTGATAGTTTCGATCGCGTC
>CALDDP010000123.1 GCA_937936805.1 uncultured Gammaproteobacteria bacterium
CCAACCCAGCGCCCGGGCCGATCATCGTAATAGGTTTGTGGTTTAACGCTGTCTTGCAGAAACACCTGGTACTGCGCCTCCTCCATGATCCCGGTTTCCTCATCCTTCAACCACTGGTCATACCAGCGAATCGCATCGGAGAGAAAATCTACAGTCGGACCGGGAATGCCAAGATGCGGGTAACGATGGCACCAGGCGCCCTGCAGTCCGCGCATCGGAACCTGCAGATTTTGCAGCAGCCGGGGCACGGTATTAGGCCAGCAGTCGGCGTGACCGCTAATCACGTAGACCGGGATTTTGATCGCGGCATAATCGGTGTCGGCCGAATTGTTCTGCCAGTACTCGTCATTGTGCTGGTGTTCAAACCAGCGCTCGAGGTAATGCGGCGCCTGTTCAAGCCGTTCAAGCCAAAGGTCTCGCCAGTTTTCACCGACAAGTTCCGGGTCGGGCGGGCGCGTGTTGTAGCCAAACATAATCGCAGCCCAGCCGAGCGTTTGACCCACCAGGCAACCCATGTAATAACCGGCATCGTCGTAGTAACGTTGATCGCTGGCACCGAGCACGATAATGGTTCTGAGTGCCTCGGGTGCTCGTTGGGCGAGCTGCAATCCGGTAATGCCACCCCAGGAAATCCCCATGGTGCCGACCTTGCCGTTGCACCAGGGTTGTTCCGCGATCCATTCGATGACCGCGACACCATCATCCACTTCCTGGTCGGTATATTCGTCGTAAAGAACCCCATCCGAACTACCCGAACCGCGCATATCCACCCGGATGCAGGCATATCCATGCCTGGCAAAATGGGCAATGGTGTTCGAATCACGTTTCGCCGAGTAATCGTCTTTGCGATAGGGAATGTACTCAAGCACGGCAGGACAAGGCTGTTCGTTATCCGGTAACCACAGCCGCGCACCGAGACGCGCCCCATCGGGCATCGGAATCCAGCAATGGTTGATCCTGGTTACCGCCATCAAGATTCAGATTATGCGTGACGACAAACATACTGTCTCATGCTCCACCGCGCACGATGCGAGGTGGAGCATGTGACAATCCTTTCGATCAGGTCATCCACCAGCGTTCCATGATCCGGCGGCCGTCGAAACCACGCGTCCATGACAGTTCACCATGCGCGATCTTGTCAGTGCGTGCGTGAACTTCGTTGGCGAACATGGGCACTACGTTGCCGCCTTCATCCCGCAATATGATCTGCATCTCGCGGTACATGTCGGCCCGCCTGGCTTCGTCGAGTTCAGCCCGTGCGGATATCAGGAGCTCGTTGAAACGTGGGTTATCCCACTGCGTATCATTCCAGGCCGCCCCCGGCGCGAAGCCCGTTGTGAACATGGTATCTTCGGTGGCGTAGCCACCCCAATAACTGGCGCACCAGGGCTTTTTCATCCAGACATCCGACCAGTAGCCATCATTCGGCTCACGCACGACATTGATATTGACACCGGCTTTCCCGGCCGATGCCTGGTAAAGAACTGCCGCATCGAGAGCACCGCTATAGGCAGCATCCGAAGCGCTCAGGTCTATCGTAATGTCACCAAGCCCGGACTTCTTCATGTGAAACCGCGCCTTGTCCGGGTCATAGGCATTCTGTTCGATATCAGCAGCGTAATAACGGTAGGAGGGTCCAATCGGGTTATCATTCCCGATCACGCCATGTCCAAACAGGATTTTCTCCACGATCTCTTCGCGATTGATTGCGAACTTCAATGCTTTGCGCAAATCCGGGTTGTCAAACGGCGCAACTTTAGTCAGCATCGGAAAGGTGTAGTGCAAGGGACCGGAGCCTTCCTCGATGATAACTTTCGAATTCCGCGAGAGAAGCGCCAGTGTCTTAAGTTCGACCCGGTCGATGACGTCCACTTCGTTTGTGAGGAGTGCAGTCTGCCTCGCTGCAGGGTCGGTGATCGAGAGGATTTCGATAGTGTCTGCATGCGCAGAACCTGCCTTCCAGTAATTCGGGTTACGCTTGAACTTATAGCTGAGACCCGGATCTTCCTTGGTAAGAATATACGGTCCTGAACCACCCGCCTTCCAGTCAATGCTGCCGTCCTTTGCGGGATAAATGCCGAATGGCGCTTCATTGAAATTGAAGGGGAAGTCCGCATTACCGTCCGATAGAGTGATAACGATGCTGTGGTCCCCATCGGCCTTGATATCGGTGACTGAAGCTACCAGCGGCTTGGCTATAGAGGTTGAATCTTCGCCACGATGATAGTTAATCGACGCGATGACATCCTTGGCCGTCATCGTCTGGCCATTATGGAATTCAACTCCTTTACGCAACTTGAACGTCCAGGTGGCAGCATCCGGTGTGGATGACCATTCAGATGCGAGCGAGCCGACCAGTTTGCCGCTTGCATCCAGTTCGGTGAGGGTATTTGCAACACCATAGGCCACAACCCATTGCAGCCCATTGGTTAGCGTTGCAGGATCGAGGGTATCGGTGGTGGCACCGTGTCCCATGGCCATACGCATATGACCACCTTTTTTCGGGGTGGCGGCATAGGCTTCGTTGAAAAGCCCCGTTCCGATAGCCAACGAAATACCAACTGCGCTGGACCTGCCCAGGAATTCGCGACGCGACATGCGCCCTTTTTGCGCTTCACCTAGCATCCAACGGGTATATTTATCTTGCTCTTTCATGATTCACTCCTCGGTTTTATTTGCTGACGACTGCCTCTTCCTGGGCAAAACTCCAGCTGAGTTTTTCGGTTAGTATGTTTACCCGACCAAGATTAAGGTAATCCGGGCGGGCTCGCCATTTCGCATTACGAAAAAAGCTGACGCAGAAATTACTCAAAGTGCGTCACAGTGCTTCACTTTTTATTAAACTGGCCGTCGATCTTCCAACGTCATGTCTAAATCCAACGGGAACATCGGCTTCACCAGGCGCTTAAAATCGAATTGCGCATAATCCGAGCTACAAACACCCGGGCCGGCTGCCAGTACTATATGACTGGCAATTGCTTCGAAACCGGCACGAAAATGTTGGCGGGACTTGACCAGGATATATCGACAACCTTCAGGATCAAGCCCCGCATGGGTAAAACAACCGGGATCGTAAGGTTCCCAGCGTTCTTCCGACAATACGATCTGAGCCGCGCCAATATCCAGAATCGCGGTACGCCCAAGACAGACTTCGAGCCCGGTTTGCATCGGCCCCTTTATGACGAAGCGACCATCGGTGATTTTCCGAACCGTTCCAGTGCAGGATATCGAGTGGCCAACCTGCCCTATCGACGGTACCGAAGTATTGCCCCCGATCGTCAGCGTGATCTCGTTACCCTCGCCACAGGCGATCATTCGTTCGACCGCCTGCCGATCCCAGAACGGCCCCGCAATAATCGAGGAGAGCCCCTGCCGCAACATTTCATCGAGCACACTAAGATCGTCGGCATTACCACCCGCACCACAGTTGTCGCCGTGATCCGCTATCACCACCGGATAGGTTTCAAATTGTTTAGCCGTCTTAACCGAGTCCACCATCGGCTCGGGTTCAAAGATGAAATCGTGCCGCCGCTTCCACGCCATGGCACAGAGTTGTTTAACCAGCCCTTCCCCCAGGAAATTCTCGCTCGGCTCGACGGCCAACACGCTCAAAGAAATATGCGGGATATCGGCCAGCGGGAATCCTCCGAATACCGAGGCATTGAGAATAGCGGTGTTATCGACTGCTTCGATCGCCAGGTCCATAATATCTTTCATCGGTTGGCGTAATGGTGTCTGCTTGATCATATGCGTCATCATCGGCAATGCCTGCCAGCTCATCCTGGTGGTTATGCCGTAATCGAGACAATGGAATAATGATTGCGCGGCGCGCTCGCCGGTGGCGTACATATCGATATGCGGATAAGTGCGATAGCCATCGATGACATTACAGTTGTCTACCATCGCTGCGGTCAGGTTGGTATGAAAATCGAGCGCAACCGCAATCGGTATCCCGGGGGAGATTTCGCGGATGCGGCGTAACAACTCCCCTTCACCGTCGTCATAAGACTGCGTCACCATAGCGCCATGCAAATCGAGCAGAACTGCATCGCAGCCCTGTTTGACAGCGTCACATATCTGCTTGCAAATGGAGTCGAAGGCGTCATCGTCCACCTTGCCGCTGGGTTCGGCATAGGCGGTCACCGGGACAACACAGTCTGCGCCATGCGCGCGCGCGACAGCGAGCATTCCGGCGAAGGCAAAGTCAGCGGCGCCATAAATGCTGATAGCCTGCTCTCCAGACGGCGGTGCCTTTAAGCCTACGCCACTGCCAAATGCAGCCAATTCCGTCGATAGCGTGGAAAAGGTATTGGTTTCATGCTGCATCATTGCCACAACACACTTCATATCCGGCTCGGGCTTTAGTTATTCCTCGATACAGGGTAAGGCGGGAAAGCAAGTCGCACAATTGCGCAACTGCGAAACCCGTGACGCACGCAAGCAGCTGGCTGGAGGCTAGTAATCTCGAGCTGTCAGCATAAATTCCTGATCGGTCATTTCGTTATTTATGCGTTCCCGGATATTGCTGTCGATCTGATTACTCTCGAGGTCGAAAATACCGCAGCCGCGCA
This sequence comes from uncultured Gammaproteobacteria bacterium, assembly GCA_937936805.1. Lineage (GTDB taxonomy): Bacteria > Pseudomonadota > Gammaproteobacteria. The sequence goes on from CALDDP010000123.1 coordinate 4,572, forward strand.
GGGCCTCCCTGCGATCAACCTGTTTGCCGAGAAACTGATACTCGACCCGGGTCGCCTTTGGCATGTGTGAGTTGATACTGCCAACACCGGTAGTGATACCGGAAAGCGTTTCGATAATATTCCGATAACTGGGGAACAAAATGGTGTGACATACAGCGGTTTTGGTAAGCATTTCGACTTCGGTGATAAATATTCGATCGCCAAGATAAAGCACCGTGCCTTTATATTTAAATCGGTTTCGATGTGAGTCACTCTTTTGCTTGTCCCACAAATGCTCGATGTTATTCGAGTAGAACCGGTCCTTATACCGATAAATATGGACCAGGCTGCGAACCAGGTGGCCCGGAAATCCAAGCGCGTGAAAATGGCTATAATAGTAACCCTCGTAACGGGCTAATGCCTCGGTAGATCCGGGTAGCGAATCGATGACTTTTTCGATTTCACTACTCGCTGGATCAACTTCCTGCTGGAAAGATTCTGCGACTACCCGTCCAAATGCCTCGGGTTGCAGGTTTAGCTGTTCTTCAGATAGCTTAAAAAAGCGACAAACCCGGCTTAAATTATGCTTCGACGGGTAGATTTTGCCGCTTAGATACTTATTGAATTGTTGCCGATTCATTTCCATTGATCGGCAGACATGAGCAACCGAGCGATACTGGCCGCAGATCAGGCGTAAATTAACAGCAAAGTTTTGATTCGGCATGACGCCCACTTTCAGCTACAGCGAAATTACGAATCAGCAGATTAACACTTAAGCCTGTGGATTTATAATTGAAAAATGGCAGCCAAGTATGGTTTCAGGTTTCCTGTTTTTTCATTAAAGATATATATAGATCACCTTTTTTTACCTATAATAAGATATATCTGATTTTTCACTTGATCTTAGATCAGATATAAATTATCTTTTATGCGAAAAAGTCGATTCCATGGTGAACACATATGCGCGCAAAAGATAGGGCATTAGCACGAAAACATCTAGATATTAAATTGGATTCCATTCGGCGTTCGAGCGATGTTCTGCGTCCACCTAAAGGGTGGGTAAAGGCAATCAGGGAAGCCCTGGGGATGTCCGCAGAACAACTAGCGACTCGCATTGGCGTCACCAAGCCCAGGGTGTATGAGATCGAAAAAGCGGAAATATCCGGATCCATCACACTAAACTCGCTGGAACGCGCCGCGCACGCGCTAGACTGCAAACTGGTTTACACGCTCGTTCCCAGACTACCGCTGCAGGAAACTGTGGCGTTGCGAGCACAGGAGATAGCAAAGAAGCGCATACGCGCCACATCGCATACGATGCTGCTGGAAGATCAGGCTTTGGACGAAACAGAGCTAGGTGAACAAATCGAGACGCTCGCCAGGGAATTATCGGATCAAGCCGGCTCGGGATTCTGGGAAGAAAAATGAACGACCCGTTACTCCCCGAAGATGGCGGGCAAACACCGCTTGCGCCAGAGGAGCTTGAGGGCCTTATTCCTTCGTACATTACGCTGCGAGGAGAACTTAATGAAGCTGAACAGATCAATATCGTAGAAGCCCAGGCCTGGGCCTATAAACGTAATCGCTCGGTACTCAGCATCGATTTTCTGAATGACTTGCACAAGCGCATGTTTGGCAAGGTCTGGAAATGGGCAGGGCAATACAGAAAAACCGGAAAAAACATAGGCGTTGAAGCCCACATGATCCAGATTGCCCTGAAAGACCTTGTCGATGATGCCGCATACTGGATCGAGCATTCGACCTATGAACCGGATGAAATCGCAGCGCGCTTCCACCACAGGCTTGTTTTTATACACCCCTACCCAAATGGCAACGGTCGACATGCGAGAATGGCTGCTGATTTGTTGTTACGATCAATGGGACAGGAAGAGTTTTCCTGGGGAAGTAAAAACCTCACCGACCCCGCTAAAACCCGCTCAGAGTATATTACCGCCCTTCGCGATGCTGACGGTCATGATTATGCTGCACTTTTCAAATTTGTTAGAAGCTAACTGCAGTGTAACGCCCTGGATTGAACAGGGGACCCCATCATTATGAGTATCAAGGTTAAACTATCAGGCAGCCATATTTTAACGGCTGGGCAAATGCAGCCTTTTTATGCGACCCTGTTTCTCGGCCATCGCATTTGTTAGGGTTACTCATCCATAGCAAGTTAGCATCGAAGGTCGACATGGCCGATGTGCTTGCCGACTATCGTGAATTCATGTTGACCCGAAGCAGTGACAAGACGAAGGCAGGTCATTGGCCGGTATCATCCGGGCTCATACTCGGCAAGCGCGGGCGCGCACGACCGACCATGATGGTTTCGCGATAAATAATGTAGAGCCCGCTCGAAATCACGATCGTGGCGCCGACCAGTGTGATCGCGTCGGGTAATTCCCCCCACAGGAAATAGCCCAGCAAGGTGGCCCAGATCAGCGCGGAATACTCGAATGGCGAGATAACCGCGGCCGGACCCAGGCGGAAGGCATGCGTCACGCACATCACCCCGACACTGCCGAACATACCGGCAACTGCGAACAGGCCAAGATCCACCGGGCTCGGCGTCACCCAGAAAAAAGGCGCAAAAACAATCCCGGTCAGCGACATACCCAGCTGCGGATAAAGCATCAGTGATGCCGTGCTCTCGGTCGCCTTGAAAGCCCGGGTGGTAATCATCAACAGCGCATAAACCACGACACTGCCGAGCACCACCAGCGCAGCCCACTGGAAAACGCCAACACCGGGGCGCAACATGGCAAGAACACCGCAAAAACCAACGCCTATCGCCACCCAGCGATGCAGGCCGACCGACTCCTTCAACAGCGGCACCGACAGCGCGGTAATGAAAATCGGCGCGGCAAAAGTGATTGCAATCGCATCCACCAGCTTCATCTGCGAAAGTGCCCAGAAGAAGCCGAAACTGAGCGCCAGAACGAGAAGGTAGCGTCCAATATGAACCAGCGGACGCCGGGTCTTCAACGACCTTATGCCGCCGCCGTACAGGGCAAACAGTGCCAGCAGCGGCAACCCGAACCAGCTGCGCAGCGCGACAATCTGGGTCACCGAGTAATCAGCGGTCAGCCACTTGATGGTCGCGTCCATCACCGCAAAACCGGCTATACCCGCAAGCATCAGGGCGATACCCAATGCAGGTCGATCGGCGCTATCGACGATAGTTGTCACAGAAGAATCCTCATCCCGGCAGGGGTCAGGGTGGTATATGGCAAAATGTGGGGACATCTATACCACGAAACAAAGAATTTCGCGCACATATATTCCAAAGATCGACCAGGCGCTTGATCTATTGGAATTCAGCGCATCAGCCTGCGCCGATGCTTCTATTTTACCGCTCACCTGGAACGGCGTTGTTGAGGAATCGAGGGCAAGGTTTATGCAACAGAAACTCGAGTTGCCCGGCAAGACGGTAGCGACGGCCGAGACAGACATCGAAAATCCTGATTGCACTTTGGACCGGATTTTCATTTAATTCATCCCAACAGAGGTTAACCAGGCTGAAGCTTATACCCTACTTTCTACACAGATTCGGATGGCTTGCCGGCGTACTACTATTGCTCGCCGCCTGTACGCAGTCCAGTAACGAGGCGCAAAAACCGACGCGCAGCCTGCAGCAGATCAAGGAATCGGGCAAACTGGTAGTGCTGACTCGCAACGCGCCGACCAGTTTATTTATCGATCGCGACGGTAACCAGAGCGGCCCCGAGTACGAT
>CALDDP010000124.1 GCA_937936805.1 uncultured Gammaproteobacteria bacterium
CGGACCCGACTTGCACCGCGTCGGCGGCCGTTACAGCGACGAGTGGCATCGCGTACATATGACCAATCCACGCGACGTGGTTCCCGAATCGATCATGCCGGGATATCCATGGCTGGCGGAAAACATGCTCGATGGCAGCGATATTCAGACCAAGATGCAAATCCTGCGCACCCTCGGGTCGCCCTATACCGATGCTGAAATCGAAGCGGCACCGCAAACGCTCGAGGGCAAGACCGAACTCGACGCATTGATTGCCTACCTGCAGGGTCTCGGCACCGAACTCAAATCCAGGAGATAGCGATGACCTTTACCCTGTTTCAATCGCTGTGGACGATCGTGGTGATGATTACCTTTCTGGGCATCGTCGTGTGGGCCTTCAGCAACAAGCGCAAATCCGCGTTTGACGAAGCAGCGCGCCTGCCGTTCGAGGATGAGCCGCAAATCGATAACAACAAAACTTCTTCGGAGTAGATTCATGGCCGATTTTAATAGCGATTTCTGGCACTGGTATATCTCGATTCTTACCATCCTCAGCATTCTTGCCTGCGTCTGGCTACTGCGCTGGATGACATCCGGTTATAAAAAAACCGACGAAGTGGAAGACACCGGGCATGTATGGGATGGTGATCTGACCGAATTGAATAATCCCCTGCCGCGCTGGTGGCTGGGTCTGTTCTACATCACTATCGTCTTCGGCGGTTTCTACCTGTTGCTCTACCCGGGTCTCGGTACTTTCGGCGGCATACTGGACTGGACTTCAAAAGGTTCCTACGAGCAGGAAGTCGAACGTGTCGAAGCAGAGATTGGCCCTCTGTTCGCCCGCTATCAGCAAACCCCTGTCCTCGACCTGGTAAAGGATAAAGACGCGCTCAAGGTAGGTGAACGCTTGTATGCCAGCTATTGCACGACCTGCCACGGTTCGGATGCGCGAGGCGCGCGAGGTTACCCTAATCTGCGCGACAAGAGCTGGTTGTGGGGTGGCGATCCGCAGAGCATCAAAACCACGTTAACCAACGGACGAATCGCCGCAATGCCTGCCTGGGAAGGACCGCTGGGCGGGGAAGCCGGGGTCGATGAAGTTGCCCAGTACGTGCTCAGCCTGTCCGGTCGCGCCACCATCTCCGAGCTGGCTGAGAAAGGCAAGGCCAAGTACGATATTTTCTGCGTTGCCTGCCATGGTGCCACCGGCACCGGCAATACCGCGCTCGGCGCACCGAACCTTACCGATGATATCTGGCTTTATGGCGGTTCGCTGACCCGAATCAGCGAGTCGATCGCCAAGGGACGCAACGGCCAGATGCCGGCCCAGGGGGAATTCCTCGGCGAAGCCAAGATTCATCTGCTGACCGCCTATATTTACGGCCTTTCACAAGAGAACTGATGGTGTCGACATCTCCGTTTCCGGAAAAGATTCCGAGTATTCAGAAGGCAATCGCGGTTTTATGGCCCTCCTTCGCCACCGCGATCGTCGCCACCGGGATATTTTTCTCGGCATTTCATCCAAAGGATCTGGTTCCCTTCAACCTCGACATCGACGTTAGCCCGCTGGCGGCCTACAGTATCGGCTTTTTCCTGTTCTGGTTACTCGGCATAGTGTCCAGCTATGCCACAATGTATTTCATAATCTCTAACTGCCAGGTCCTCAACAAACAGCAAGGCCAGTTTACCAAGTAAACAGGCAACACTAATGCAGTCGCAAAAAACCAATACCGGGGAACAGGGGCTTTACGCCGAACATAAGAAAATCTATCCCCGGGAAGTCAGCGGCTACTTCACGCGCCTGCGTATGCTCTCGGTTGTCGTGCTGCTCGGCATTTACTACCTGATGCCTTTCGCCCGCTGGGACGATCGGCAGGCACTGTTGTTCGATCTGCCCGCGCGCAAGTTTTACATTTTTGGTTTGACGCTATGGCCGCAGGATTTCATTTACCTGGCCGCACTGTTAATAATGGCAGGACTGTCGCTGTTCTTCTTCACCGCACTGCTTGGGCGCGTCTGGTGTGGTTATGCCTGCCCGCAAACCGTCTGGACCGAGGCTTACCTGTGGATGGAACGCAAGATCGAGGGCAACCGCGGCCGCCGCATGAAGCTCGACAAGGCGCCGACCTCAGCAGCCAAGATTCGCACCAAGGCACTCAAGCATACTGTCTGGATCATATTCTCATTATGGACCGGATTTACCTTTGTCGGCTATTTCACACCCATTTACGAACTTGGCGGCAGGCTCTTCACCGGCGACCTTGGCCCCTGGGAAACCTTCTGGATCCTGTTTTACAGCTTCGCGACCTACGGCAATGCCGGCTTCATGCGGGAACAGGTTTGCAAGTACATGTGCCCATACGCGCGCTTCCAGAGCGCGATGTTCGACTCCGATACGCTGATCGTCGCTTATCACCCTGAGCGTGGTGAACCCCGTGGTTCCCGGCGACGCGGCACTGACTTCGAAGCGCAGGGACTCGGTGCCTGCATCGATTGCAATCTATGCGTGCAGGTATGCCCTACCGGCATCGATATCCGCGACGGCCTGCAATACGAATGTATCGCCTGTTCAGCCTGCATCGATGCCTGCGACGAGATCATGGACAAAATGTCTTACCCGCGGGGGCTGATAAAATATACCACTGAAAACGCGGCCGAGGGCAAGGGCCAACATATTCTGCGCCCGCGAGTAATGGTTTACGCCACTATTTTACTGGTGCTATTCGGTCTCCTGGTGAGCAACCTGGTGCTGCGTATACCGCTGGAGCTTGATGTCATCCGCGACCGTAATACGCTTTACCGGGAAACCCGCGACGGCCTGATCGAGAATGTCTATACGCTAAAAATACTTAATATGGACGAACAGCCACACCGTTATATACTGCGCGCTGAAGGTGTCGATGGTCTTAAGCTGGTGACAGATCAGGAAGAGATTTTTGTCGAAGCGAGTTCCGTGTATGAAATGGTGGTTCGTCTCCAGGCTGATGAATTCAATCTCGAACAACGCAGTGTTCCGGTAAGTTTCCATCTGCAGGCAACCGATGCCAACCATTTATCCATTGTCGAGGAAGCGCGCTTCCTTGGTCCGGGGAAAACATGATGACGATCAGACAATCAGCACCAGGCAACTGGAAGCGCGAACCGCTGGTATGGATGCTAATCGCAATTCCATTCTCGGCAGTCGTCATGGGGGTAATCATGATCACATTGGCCATCCAGTCCTGGTCCGGCCTGGTAGTTGATGATTATTATAAAAAGGGCAAGCAGATCAACCGTGTGCTGGCACGCGATAAATTTGCTTATGAACTGGGGCTGGCCGCTGCGTTCAAACTTGGAGCTGACGGAAGCATAGAAATTCGATTTGATCCCGGGGTGGAATTCATACCCGGCGATAAGATCGTACTCGAGATGGTTCATGCGACAAAGCCCGGCCTCGATCAACGAATAGTGATGCAAAAACACGACACCCGTCTGTTGCGCGGAGAAATCAGCCTGCCCGGCAGTGGCCGCTGGAACCTCTACCTGCAAACCGGGGACTGGCGACTGACCGGATCGCTACAGTATCCGCAGCTTGCCGACGCCGAGCTATTGCCCAACTATTTCGTCAACTAGCCGATGCCGGCAGACCTCAGTTTTGCGGCTGCGCTGATAGTTGGTCTGCTTGGTTCAAGTCATTGCCTGGGGATGTGTGGCGGCATTGTCGCCGCCCTGAACCTCGGAGTCGCCGAAGATCCAGGCAGCAAACCACGATCATTATTCATCTATCAACTCGCCTATAACGCCGGTCGAATCTGCAGTTACCTGCTGGTAGGATTACTCGCGGGTTCGCTGGGCGCCGGCCTGGCGCAACTCGGTGTCAGCCCGCTTGCTGGCAAACTGGTGGCGGCGGCTTTCATGATCGCGTTAGGGCTTTACCTCGCCAACTGGTGGCGCGGCCTGGCGGTGCTGGAAAAACTGGGTTATAAGCTCTGGCACCACATCCAGCCATTGGGCAAACGCCTGTTTCCTGTGCGCAATCCATTCCAGGCATACTTACTTGGAATGCTCTGGGGATGGCTTCCCTGTGGCCTGGTTTACGCAGTAGTCGCCTGGTCGATGACTACCAATAACGCTTACGACGGGGCGAAGCTGATGCTGGGTTTCGGGCTCGGCACCCTGCCCGCGATGTTGATCGCAGGCAGGGTATTCAACCTTTTCAAGGACCTGGCCAGATCACCACTGGTCAGGACATCGGCAGGGGTAATTATAATCGCGTTCGGACTTTACAGCGGCTTTAACGGCTTAAGATCGCAACATCACCATCATCAGACCGATTTAAGTTCGACAGTCTCGCTGCAATCCATTACCGAATTGACCCGCGTGCCGGCAATCCTACGTAGCGTATCATGATCCAGAATTTCGACTTCCCGTCGATTGACCTGTAGTACCCCGCACTCCTGGAAACGGGTCAGGGTCCGGCTCACGGTTTCGACCGCGAGTCCGAGGTAACAGCCGATATCCTGGCGAGACATGGATAACAGGAATGCCGAGGCTGAATAACCGCGTGAACGGTAGCGGCAGGCAAGGTCATCTAGGAAACTGGCTATCCGGCCGTCGGCGTCCTTACGCGCCAGCATTAGCACCAGGTTATGGTCCCGCTGCATCTGTTCAGCTGTAATCTTGAGCAGATTGGCGCCCTGCGCCTTATCGGCCAGGTAAGCATGTGGAAAGCGACATAATGAAGTCGTTTCCAGGATTATCGCTGACGACATGCGCTGTTGCGATTCGGTGGTATCCAGCCCGAAGACATCTCCCGGCAGATAAAATCCCAGCACCTGTTCTTCGCCGTCTTCAGTCACCAGGTAACTCTTGATTGAGCCGCTGCGCACGACGAAAAAAGCATCGGACTCCTCGCCCGCACGGAACAGGTGCTCACCCTTCCGGTTTATTCGTTTTGATTGACTCAGCTGATGCTGCACCTCTTCACTATCGAGTAGTTGCAGGCCGAGACAGCCGCCGCGGGATTCACAAATATTACACTGCTGCACTATGGAATGTATATTAGCCTGTGTTTGCATGATGACTCCCCTGTTTGATGATTCTTGCAAACAAGTTTGCGCCACAATAATGATTTCTACCATCGGGGTTTTCCTGATGGGCATATAGGGGCATTCCATATAACATTGCCGTACCGGTTTAATCGCAAACAGTCTTTATAAGTGACCCGACGCCAACCACTCAACCAGCTATTCCTGATTATGGCCGCAGCCACCCTGCTGGTCAGCGCCATATCGATCGTCAGTCTGTACAACACCGGGATTGAACAGCATCGCTTGCGACTGGTTGACACGGTAAAAAGCCAGGCACGTCTAATTGAAGCAATCGCCCAGTTCGACAGCATGGACAACTTCGAAAATGCACCCGATCGGGCTCGAGAGGCTACCCTCGAGAAGGTTTCAGCAGCGCATAGCGAGTTTGAGGGCTTCGGTGAAACCGGGGAATTCACGCTCGCGCGGCGCGACGGCGAACAAATCGTATTCGTACTGAGCCGTCGACATACGCAATCAAAAACCCCGCAGCCGATACCATTCAATGGCGAGTGGGCAGAACCCATGCGCCAGGCGCTATCCGGCAAGTCGGGGGTCCTCACCGGGCTGGACTATCGCGGCGCCGAGGTACTCGCAGCCTACGAGCCGGTTTCCATACTCGACCTGGGACTGGTGGCAAAAATCGACACCAGCGAGATCCGCAGACCTTATATCCATGCGGCAATTATCGCGATCAGCGTGGCAATGCTGGTTATTTTCATCGCCAGCCGACTTTTCTTCCGCATATCGAGACCAATTGAACAAGCCATTGACCAACAGGCTGAAACCCTGCAGATACTTGCCGAAACTTCACGCGAGGGTATCGTTATTGCCAGTACCACGGGCGTGATTCAGTTCGTAAATCCCGCGATCGAGAAATTATTTGGTTACTCCAGGCGGGAACTGATCGGTGATTCCGTCAAACGCCTGATGCCCCGGGAACACAGCCTCATGCACGACGGTTACATGAAAAATTATATGCAAACCGGGGTCGCAAAAATCATCGGCAGTGGACGTCAGCTAACCGCGATGCACAAGGACGGCACGCGCTTTCCGATCTACCTGTCGATCGGCGATATCAAAACCAGCCATGCACGTCTGTTTGCCGGGGTGATTATGGATATCAGCGAGCAGCAGCAACTGCAGCGCGAAATACTCGAGATTCCGGTGAGCGAGCAACGCCGCATTGGACAGGAACTGCACGATGGTCTCGGGCAACAGCTGACCGGACTGGGACTGCTGGCAACCAGCCTGTTAAACAAGGCCAGCAAACCCGAGCATGCACTGGCAACGCAACTTGCCAAAGGCCTGCAGGAGGCTATTTCCCAGGTGCGAGCCTTGTCGCGTGGTCTGATGCCGGTTGACGTCGATGCCGAAGGACTGCTGCATTCGATCGAAAACCTGGTGACGGAGATCCGTTCACAGAGTAATGTGTCGATCCTGTTAAGCATAAACGATCGAGTACGTGTCTCCGATAACAGCAGCGCCCTGCACCTGTTTCGTATTGTGCAGGAAGCGCTTAACAACGCGATCAAACATGCCCACGCGGATCAGATTCAGGTTTCCGTGGGCATCGAAGCTGCGCGTGGATGCATCATAATTCACGATAATGGAACTGGCTTTCGACAACAGTCTGACAAATCTGCCGGTCTCGGATTACGGATCATGCAACATCGCTGTGGATTGATCGATGCCGAATTCAAAATTGAATCGCCGCCTGGTGGAGGCACCGAGATAAAATGTTACTTCCCGGTTGAGTGAGTCAGCAAGGCAATATATGACGAAAATACTGATAGTCGATGACCATCCCCTGGTACGCACCGGGTTTGCGCAACTTATTGGCGATTGCCCGGACCTCGAGGTCTGCGGTGAAGCCGGTGATATGGCCGACGCACTCAAACAAATCGATGCCTGTGTGCCCGATCTCGCCATCATCGACCTCTCCCTGGCAGGCGGTAGTGGTCTCGACCTGATCCAGCACATCAAATCCCGCGATCGGGGCATCCTCATGCTGGTCGCCTCGATGCACGATGAAACGCTGTATGCCGAGCGCGTGCTTGCGGCCGGCGCACGCGGTTATATCAACAAGCAGGAAGCCCAGGAAAACATCATCCCGGCTATTCGCCAGGTGTTGAGTGGCAAGGTCTTCCTGAGTCAGCACATGACCGATCGACTGCTTAGCGGCATGGTTGATGCAAACGGCGAAAAACGCGATATCGACAGTCTTTCCAATCGTGAACTACAGGTGTTCGAACTCATTGGACAGGGTGCAACCGCCAGCCAGATGGCCGAGCAGCTTAATCTCAGTGTGAAGACGATAGAAACCCACCAGGCACACATCAAGAGAAAGCTGGGCCTGGGTTCCGCGCACGAATTAATCCAGCGCGCCATCCGCTGGGTTATGGACGAGGGAAGCTAATCACGCCGCACATTGCGAGATATTTGATCTCCGTCAATACCTTCATCCGGGAACGATTTAAAGTGTTGCCTCCAATATCTAAACACGGAGAAACCGATGAACATGCAAGTATGGAACCCCTTCCAGGAATTTGAAAATCTTCTGGCGCGTTATAATAAGAGTAGTGGTAGTAATCCCAGCACTAGTATGACTTCCGACCTGAGCTTCGCCGACTGGGCGCCATCGGTAGATATCGAAGAAGAGGACGATAAATATCTCATTAAGGCTGATTTACCCGGTGTCGACAAGAAGGACATCGACGTCAAACTGGAGAATGGCGTGCTCAGTATCCGTGGTGAAAAACAGACCGAGAAAGAAACCGGCAAAGGTACCAAGCGGCATCGCACAGAGCGTTTCCATGGAACCTTTGCACGCAGTTTCACACTGCCCGATGCGGTGAAAGCCGAAAAGGTCGATGCCTCGTACAAGGATGGTGTGTTGTCGCTGACAATCCCCAAGGCAGAGGAAGCCAAACCGAAGTCGATCAATATCAAGGTTAGTTAATTAACCTCGACAAATCTGGCGGCATACCAGGGTATGCCGCCTTTTTTTATCCTGTTACTTCGGCTACTAACTGGTAACCCGGAAATGCTACTAACGCAGATCCCGGGCCCCCGGGATATTACCGAGTCCGTACAGGGTCAGCATAGGCAGGGTAAGGGATCTTTTAAGTGCCGGGCTTTCTGAATTCATTAGATTTGTCGAATTTTGTCTGTAGAATCTTATTTGTTAAAGCCGATCGGGCGTTGATTCAAATCAATACCGGTAGCGGCAATCTAATTCATTATGATGTTATCTTCCATATGGAGAAAAACCATGGAATTCAAGAATATACTAGTTCACCTAGACCACAGCAGTGGTTGTAACAACCGACTCGAAACCGCTTTCGAGCTGGCGCGCGAGTTTGACGCAGGCGTCACTGGATTGTTCGTCGTCCCGGACTATGTCGTGCCATCCTACGTAGAAGCCCAGATCAGTGTCGATGTCATCACCGACGTAACCGAAAAAGCGCTCGCTCGCGCCGCGGAAACCATGGCCACCTACCAGAAGCTCGCCGATGATGCCGGGATTTCGTTGCAAGGCCAGGTAATGGAGGGTCAGGTCATCCCGATCCTGCGCGAGCACAGCAAGTACTCCGATCTGTTGTTGCTGGGTCAGGACCAGCCCGAAGATCCAGACAATGCGAGCTATGGATTGGCCGACGCACTGCTGTTCGAAGGTGCCTGTGCCTGCATGGTGGTACCGCACAGTGGCAAGCTCAGCGCGCCCGGGAAACGTATTCTGCTGACCTGGAACGCCAGTCGGGAATCAGCGCGCGCGTTACGTGAGGCGATGCCGCTGCTGTCGCGTGCAGAAACTGTCGTGGTACTCTCGTCGGAGCCGGACGACGGCGATTCCAGCACGGCCAGCGGTCATCCGCATGCCCGCGAACTCGCCAGATTTCTCGAATCACACGGCATCGAGGCGATCTCCAGTGGCATCAGTGACCCAGATATAAGCGCCAGCGATGCCATAATTGGGCAGGCTGCCGATATGAATGCCGACCTCATTGTCATGGGTGCCTACGGGCATACACGACTGCGTGAAATCATACTTGGCGGGGTGACTCGCGACCTGCTCAAGCAGGCTCCCGTGCCGCTGCTACTGGCGCATTAGCCGGTTGTCGCCTGCTGGTTAAAAAAGGAAGCCCCGGCGGGGATCTCCGGATTCTCCATCTCGAATGCGATCGATCGAATGCGGCCGGGATCCTTACCGTGCACGATGCGACCGGCATGAACGCTGGGTACCGCACAAGGCACCAGGGGTATCGCGTCGGCCGCGGTCAAGGTTGCAATGTAAAGCGTGCGCGGGTTCTGCGTTCGGTTTTCCGATGAGGCGTGCAGCGCGCGCGTATGCATCAGACATAGACTTCCCGCCGGGCCGAGACATTCGACCGCCCTGCTTTCACAGTCCGCTGCCAGGCCTTCGTCAACCGCCCCGGTGAATACGCCGTCATGCCATAACGAATACAGTGGACCACGATGCGAACCGGGAACAACTCGCGCGGGGCCGATCTCACTGTCGATGTCATCGAGAAACAGCATTGCGGTGATGCAATCATCGTTACTGTGCGGATCGAAGGTAAAGTCCTGGTGCCATTTCACCGTGGTGCCACTGCCGGGTAACTTGCTGTTGAGCTTGGCGTGATGAAAACGCAGATCCTCACCGAGCAGATCGGCCACGCAGTCCAGTAGAGGCCCCTTTGTCAAAAGACCAAGGAAGTCATCAGAAATTTCCTCGGGGGACGCTATGCGACGCAGCGCCGGCTGCTCCGCACTATGACCAGGTTCGACGTCAAACCGCGGGCGGCCGTCGAGCATTTCACCGAATGGACCCGCGTGATGCCGTGATTGTTCGATCCACCGCTGGTGTTGCCGACGCAGTGGCTGCAAATCTTCGGCCGACAGGGCCGACTGCACAACAACCACCCCTTTTTCCCGGAATTCAGATATTTGTGATTCATCCAACATGAGCATACCCCTTTATTAACTTTCAATTCCATCGGCAATCAGGCTGAGAATTTCGAACATCACCGCGGCGGCGAAATGCGCCGTTTGCTTGTTGGGAGAATCCTTGGTCGGCATCAGGCAGACCACGTCGCCACCGATAATGTTCTTGCCCCGCACGCAGCGCAACAACTCCATTACCTCATCGACCTGAAATCCCTGGATACCACATTCGAGATTGGCAACCCCCGGGCAAACCGTCGGATCCATGCAGTCCAGATCAAAGGTAATATACAGCGGCGTATCGCCGATACGGTCGTTGATCAATTGCATGGTCTTCTGCGGGCCCAGCTCACGGTAGCGCTTGATCGGTACGACCTCGTAACCCAGATCCGAGCTCGTTTTCCACCAGTCGAGCGTGCGCGGATTACCGCGCATACCGATTTGCACGCTGTGCGAAGCATCGATCAGGCCGGAACGAACCAGGTAGGCCGCCCAGTGGGCCGCCGATTTTTTCGCCCCGAGAAAATGCGGGATCTGCTCGAAGGCATCGGTATGTGCGTCGAAATGCAGAAAAGCGGCCTGCTTGCCACCCGTCAGGTTGGCGCCCTCTCCTGCGATCGCCTGGATGACGCCGCCGGTTATCGCATGATCTCCCCCGATCGAAACCGGACGCGCACCTGCTTTGTCAATCTCGCGATAAAAATCCGTCATGCGTTCGATACAGCGCTCGTTGTCATTGGCTTCCGGCAGGGGAACATCACCCATATCGCCAATACGGCAGGCGTTCCACGGATCGAGATTGAACTCGGTATGCACCCGATGGGCCAGCGCGGAAATATCACGCACTGCGCGTGGGCCGAGGTGCTGGTCGCGCTCGGTAGTGCCGTTACCGGTAGAATGCGGCACTCCGACCAGCGCGATATCGAGCTTGCCTGGATCGCGCTCCAGCGGGCATCTGAACAGGGTCGGGATATCCCACCAGTACAGACTTTCCATCATCATTCTGTCATCGTCGGACAGGTTCATACTCATGTTGAAGCCTCGCTCAGGTTAGTAGGCACGTTTCTTTTCCGCACCCTGGTAAAGAATATTTGCCCAGTTCTGATTGGCTTTACGGCGTTCACCTGAACCAGTTGAATCCATATCAGCGGTGGGTCGCTTGAGTTCAATAAAGTCCGGCTGCACACAATCTCCGCGCATCGGTAACCAGTGATTTTCACCCAGGGTCTGGCGTGCCCCGGCGGGCATATAAGCCTGCATTGCATATCCAACCCGGCGCTGTTGGCTGCGATTGGGTTGCGACCCATGAATGATTTTCGCATGGTGCAACGACATCTGGCCCGGCCTTAAAACCAGGTCGACCGCCATTGATTCGTCGATCACCTCGATTTGCTGGCCGCGGGTCAGTATATTGTCCTCGTGGAAGGTTTCCTCATGCGGTCTTAGCGGGTCTTTATGACTGCCCGGAATCATGCTCATGCACCCGGTTTCCAGGTTGCTGGGCGTCAATGCCAACCACGGAGTTACAAATTCATGCGGCGTAATCCCCATGTAGGTCGCGTCCTGATGCCAGCTGACGAAATGACTGCTTTGTGGTTCCTTGACGAACAAAACCGAGCCCCATAATGAGAACGCGGGACCGATCAGGTCTTCTACCGCATCCAGAATCAATGGATGATGCACCAGTTCGTCGAGAAACATGAATGACAGGTGGGCATTGTTGCGGTTTTCTGCATTAAGCTCTGCGGGATACTCGAGCTCGGCCGCCTGCAGCCTTTGTGCGTACTCGAGCGCCTCGTCCTCGGACATGACATCGACCGGCGCAACGAAACCCTGTTCGTGGTAGTGCTCGATTTGCTGCTTTGAAAGTATCTTGCCCACAGGATCGTTACCGCGTGAATTGGGAATTCTGCGATAGTAGCGTAAACTCGCGCCGGGTAAATAGCAGAAATATACACATTTCAACAATGAAACGGCTTCAAAAACAAACCCTGCTCGGCATCCGCGATCAGTTTGGCAGTTATGCCTGGGACGATGCCGAGATTGCAGAACTGGTAGATCCGCAACTCGGCATAATAACCGGCTTTCAGGAACTGCTCGATCAGCTGGAACTGTTGCGCAAAGTAGATCTCGGATCGATTCCACCGGCCGCCGATATCTCCATCAAATGAGCTCCCAACCGGCTTTTGCGACTATCGGCGAACTTGCCGAGCAGATGCGTCAAGGAGAACTCAGCGCTTCCAGCCTGGTAGAATGTTTCGCGGATCGCATTAAGACTCTGAACCCAACCAGCAAGGCATTCATATCACTCGATATCGATCGCGCCCGTGCCAGGGCTGAAACCCTGACAATAGATTCGGCCGACAGTTTACTCAAGGGCATCCCCTACGCCTGCAAGGATTTGTTTGATGTGAAGGGCATGGTGACCAGCGGCGGTTCACGCGTGCTGGCAAATAATATTGCGCAACACGACGCCGAGGCCGTTACACGCATGAACCAGGCCGGCGCAATCTTTATCGGCAAGAACAATTTGCATGAATTTGCATACGGCGCGACCGGCGAGAATGCACTCTATGGTACGGCGCCGAATCCCTACGATCGTTCCCGTCTCGCCGGTGGTTCGAGCAGCGGTTCGGCGGCGGCGCTCGGCTATGGTCTCTGTGCAGCGGCACTCGGCACCGACACCGGCGGATCGGTACGCGCGCCCGCTGCACTGTGCGGACTGGTTGGTTTCAAACCAACCTTCGGCCGCATCAGCACCGAGGGTGTCATACCCTACTCATGGTCCCTCGACCATGTCAGCACGCTGACGCGCAACGCCGCCGATGCTACGTTGTTATTTAACGCCCTGGCCAACAAGGTGAATCCTCCGGCCACGGCAAACCTGGAAGGATTGCGCGTCGGCATACCCGAAAACTTTTTTTTCGACCGTGCCGATCCCGAGATACTCGACAGTATCGATGTCTTGATGAATTTTTTAAGCGACGGTGGCGCCAGGCTCAAACCGGTAACCATGCCGTCAATGGAGCACACCCGCACCGTGTCATTGACGGTTCAAATGCCTGAGGCATTGTCTTATCACAATCGTTACCTCGAGCAGCGCGGCGAACTTTATAGCCAGGACTTTCGCGCCGGGCTGGCGCTAGGCCAGTGCCTGCTCGCCGAGCAGTACATTCGCGCGAAACGTTTTATCGAATCTTATCGACGCGATATGGACAGCGTGTTCGAAGAAATCGATCTTTTAATCACGCCGGCAACCCCGGTTATCGCACCCAAAATCGGCACCGTCGAAGTGACCGTTGATGGGCAGACCGAGCCCGCGGGGAATGCAATAACACGTTACACGTCGTTTTTTAACATGACCGGCCACCCGGCGATCACCCTCCCCTGCGGCATGCACAGCGAGGGTCTACCGATCGCCGCCCAGCTGATCGGTAAACACCACGGCGACGAAGAGTTGATCGCGACAGCAACCCTGATTGAGTCGAGTTACGATTTCGAAGTACCGCTCCCGGTTACGAATTGAGCGGCATAAAGCAGAGCCTTCAGAATATACAACAAGCGAAAAAAACGGCCACAGCGAACCCTTGCTGTTCCAGCTTTACCGCGTTCGAATAAACGAGTTTATTACGATTTTCACTATGCGCCTATTAACTCGATATCCCCAACTATAATCTATTGGTTATCTGGCAATAACTCGAATTCCTGCTTCTTATTCTCAAACCATTCTCGCATTGCTGCGGGGTTTTCCATTAGCTGTTTCATTTTTTGCATTGCTTCAAGATGAGCATTATCGTTTTCTTGAAACATCTCGATTCCGTGCTGCTTGCTCATTGCAGCGATTTCATCGAATGATTCAGCATGAAACTCTTTATCACATGCCCCGCCAAGTTGTTTGCAAGTCATCGTTTTCATTTATCCCTCTGATTTATCTTAATACACCTGACACCACGCATCAGTGGCCGATTCACTCGCGTAACGAGTGGAAAGGCCCGACTGCATGCGCCTGTAACTTTCTAGTAAGCACCCTGTGAATAGGTCAATTCATAACTGTGTGAATAAACCTCAAAGATGAGGCCGAATGGATCTTCGACGTAGCACATCCTGTAGGGCTTTTCTCCGGGGTAGTATTTGCGGATAGGCATCCTCTGTTTACCGCCGTGCTCGACAATTTTTGCTACGAGTCCTTCAATGTCCGGATCCTGAACGCAAAAGTGAAAGGTGCTCGTCCTCCAGTATTCGAAGTCTTTTGGGGTTTCATTGTTTTTAAATTCAAACATTTCAACGCCAATTTTATCGCCCGTAGACATATGTGCAATTTTGAATGAACCCCAGCCCTGGCCAAATACATCAATACACATTTGTCCTATTGGCGTGTCTGACTCTTCGTTAATGACAGTGGGTTCCATTATGTGATACCAGCCCATGACTTCACTGTAAAAATTGGCTGCTTTCTCTACATCCGGTACGGAAATCCCGATATGCGAGAACGTTCTTGGATATGTACTCATATATACTCCTTAGGTTGAAAAATTAACGCCTCGCATCAGCGATCGACAAAGCGCGTAGCGGTTTGGCGATCGGTCTGCATGCCTTTTTACGAACAATCATTGCAAATACTATTCGCCGCTTGTGTGTGGCATTGAATATACATTTCTGTCAATTTCGTCAGGAAAGGTTTCACGAGTAAGTTTAGAGCCACCAAGCCTCAATACTAACTTAAGTGCTGCCTCGTTGTTATCATCAAGGTGTGTCTCAACTGAATGCCAGTCAAGTTTTTGATAAGCGAAATTAATTGCGGAAATTGATGCCTCTGTCGCTAATCCTTTTTCCTGTGCGCATTTCACCAAACACCAGGTTAGTTCCGGTCGAGGCCATCCGCCGGGCCACCAAAATTCACATCCCCCCCGAACATCTCGTGGGAAGAAAGTGTCTCTATTGACCACATTCCATAACCCTTTAAAGCCCAATGACCTACCTCCATGGCTAGCTGCTTCCACGCATTACTTGCACTCATGGGCCCACCATAAAAGTGCGATGCATCGGCATCAGTATAAAAGGCTCTGTAAGTTGGGAAGTCTTCCTCTTTAGGGGCACGTAAAAGCAACCTTGGAGATGTTAGTTCCGGAACTATAGAAATCATCATTTATCAGCCCGGCATGGTTTTTTAGTGGCATTGTGCTAACTCCAGGATTATAAGGCTTTTGGATTGATAACAGTATTATCGATCCGTTTCCTGGCTACCGCTCCTGGCCCAGGATTGGCTACTGGCCCGGCTAATCGAGGGTCCGTTCCCGAGAAACCCGGCGCCTGGACCCGATTAGTCAGTAGCAATTTCAATATTCAAACTCCTGTGATAGATTACGGCTCCGGGTTATTGCTGGCAGAAAGGAGTAAATTCGATGGCAAAGTGGGTGCGTTTCAACTCGAATGGTCAAACTTGCCTCGGCATGCTCGATGGCGACAACATAAGCCTCTGCAGCAACGACCTGTACGCGGAGCCCGCCCCCACCGGGGAAAATGTGGCGCTGTCCGACGTAGAACTGCTGACGCCGTTTACACCTAACTCGATCCTGGCCCTGTGGAACAACTTCTACGAACGTGCCGAAGCCGAGGGACAGACTATCCCGACGAACCCGCTTTATTTCATGAAACCGGTGACCAGTGTTATCGGCCCGAATCAGATGATTAGCCGCCCACACGATTATCAAGGCGGCGTCAAGTTCGAGGCCGAACTCGGCGTGGTTATCGGTCGGCGCTGCAGCAACGTCGGTCCCGACGAAGTGGATGACGTCATCTTCGGCTATACCTGTGTCAATGACGTCACTGCCGCCGGATACCTGTTCGCCGACAAGGCATTTCAGCAATGGACCCTTGCCAAGGGTTTCGACAGCTTTTGCCCGCTGGGTCCGTGCATCGATACCGACATCGATCCTGCCGAACTCAGGGTGCTCGCGATCGAGAATGGTGAAATCCGCCAGGATTATCCCGTTAGCGACATGATTTACAGCCCGCAGAAAATCGTCTCGATGATTTCCAGTTATCAGACGCTCGTACCCGGCGATCTGATCGTCTGCGGCACGTCGGTTGGCGCGAGCCCGATGCAACCGGGTTGCGAGATTCAGGTCTCGATTCCCGGCCTGGGCACTCTGGTCAACCATTTCGACGACCATCCCGAATAATTACCAGGAACAACAGGGTCAGGCCTTATCCGTGATAGTTGGTAGTCTTTTAACCTGAATTACGGGAGCAAAGTGGTCTGTGGGTAACACGGCATGAAGGTCGACATGAAAATTGCACGGCCTGACCCCTGGCGTGAGCTTCCCCCGGTGTGATTTAAGTGAGCAGCGACACTCTAAAATCATTTTTCCGAACTGGTTTCGCTTGCTGAATCCTGCTCCGGTTGCATTGACATATATCTGCCAACAATCATGGCAACAATTACCGCCATATATATACTACCCATGGCCGCCTCGACTATAGCGAGCCTTTTGCCAAGTACAGACAAGGGCAAAACATCACCGTAGCCCACCGTGGTCAGGGTGACGAAACTAAAATATAGCAAGTCCCCACTTTCGGATGTTCCTGAAAAGGAGTCCGGCGAAATACTTTCTACGATGTTATAGACACCTGCCCATCCCATCCCGATCAAAAGATAAATAGATATCGCACAATAAATTAAGTCAACGGTTACCACTCTGATAGCAAGAAGGCATTTGGTTAATAAAATGACGATGTAAAAATATAAAACGGTGACGAAGCCAAGTGCGGTAATCATCAAGAGACGATGTGGCGAAAAAAAGTTAATACTATCGAGTATCACAAAAGGTGCAGCGATAACGAGAATGATAGCCGCTGTTTTCCTGTCCCTTGTCAGGGCCAGGCTGCTCGATAAGGGTATCAATGCTATTAGCAATGTAGAAACAAGGTGACCAAACAATCCTGCGGGTCGAAGAAATGGGTTCACCAACAACACCAGCATGATTGCGAAAATGATGTAAATAAATCGACTCTTCATTGTGACCCGCCTAATGTTCTTTAGAGGTTGGATAAAATAGTAACTCGAGATATTGCTCTTACTATCGAACTGTATATGTCATTTATCCATATATTTGTAGATTATGCGCACATTGGCGAAGGGTGTTGCTCCGATCTGGCCAAAGATTCTAAAAGCCATCTTACAGTCAAATTTTCTGCCTGGCCTGCCAGGCACTAATTACTTGTTCGTCCAAGAACAGGAATTTCGGATTATGGCAGGCTAGTGATCTTTGAAAATTTTGATGTGTGTTCAGTATCTAGTGCTGGCGGAAGATTGCTTTCTCTGCGGGATTTTCGAGGGTCTGCCATTGCAAAAACAGCCGCTCAATCTGGTTGAGGCAGCGCAGATAGCCTACCCTGAACAGACGCTGAGTCTCCCGTACTCCAGCCTCCCCCAACGAGAGCTCACACTGGTTATTCGTCAGCATCGAAAAACCAGTTTCTTTAATCGAAATTGATGGCCTGTAATTTCCTGACCTGGTCACGCAGGTGTCTGGGCGTAAAAGCGATGGCTGCCGGATCATTCTGTACCGCTCGAGTGCAGACCAGGGGGCTGCGCAGCAATACCGGCACGTAACGCAGCGTCAAACCCGACCTGGAAACCGCGGTTAAACTAATTTTTTCGGTGATCAGTTCTTCGGGTAAGCTGGCAATGATACGGCTATCGACCTTGTGAATCATGCGACTGATAAACTCATCATCCCAGAATATCGCCCATGCGCGGAAATAAATATTCGCGTAGTGGCGTTTTCTCTTCACCGGATCGAGCTCAAGGCGTTTCAACGCTTCTCTCGACAGCTGACTTTCCAGGTAACCGGGTTTATGCCGGTTGCGCATCAGTTGCCAATCCCGCCTCGACTCGCCAATGGAGTAAAGGTTTTCAGCTAGCTCAAAAATCTCACCTGTTATGGTGTAACCGGGCAGTTTGTCCACCTCATCAAGGCTGCTTGCGACGACTATCTGGGCCACTTGCTTGATTGAGACATCGCCCTTTCTGCACATATCTGACAAATCGTATGCTTCACCGGTTTTGACGTACTCCGCCAGCAAGCTCGCGTCCAACATCGATGGTGGCAGGCTCCGTACTTTAGCGGCCAGAATGCTGGCATTGTCATTATTCATATCCGAATTCTTTAGCGCGGCGGCAGAAGGGTTTCAAACCAGGCTCTCCGTTTTTGCCCGGCCCGCATGAAGTCATTGGTAACTGAACCTGGCACTTCTCTTCAGTAGAAATATAAATCAAGACCCCTGGTAAATATTGTCGGGGTAAACCGTAGTGTTATAAAGTTGTTTATTGGATAAAATTCAATCACTTTATTGCCAGGCGCCGCTTCGCGCCGAAGAACGAAACTCGGCAGGTGCGCTTCAGTTTCAGCTTTAGAGAATAATACCCCCGGTTTTTTCTAATTAAGTTAAGGCTCTCATGAATTGGTTGTGGTAAGAAAGGGGTTTTTACAATTGCAGCTATTGGCAAAGTTGCCGGGATTTACAAATGCAGGCCTTCAACCACGATGTAGCCACAAAATTGCGTGAAATTGCGCAGCTATTGAGAGCGCAACAGGCCAACCCATTCCGCGTTAACGCCTACCTGCACGCCGCCGATACGCTCGACAACCTGGGGAGAAACGTCGCAGAGCTCATGCAGGCGAAGGGTATCAAGGGCCTGATCGAGCTACCCGGCATCGGCGAAGGCATTGCGAGTTCGATATACGAGTATGTCGCCACCGGGCGCATGTCACGCCTGGAAAACCTCAGGGGCGCTGCCGACCCAGTCGAGCTCTTCCGCTCGATTCCAACCATCGGCAGGACGCTGGCTGAGCGCATTCACGACCAGTTGCACGTCGATAGCCTCGAAGCGCTGGAAAACGCGGTGCGCGAAGGCAAGTTGCACAATGTAGAAGGCCTCGGCAGCAAGCGCCGGGAGGCGATCGAGGCCTGGTTGCAAAAACACCTCGACGATCAGCGCCGGCAGTTCAGGCCAGTCGCTCGAGCCAGCGACGTCCCGCCAGTCGATCTGATTCTGCGCGTGGATAATGAGTACCGGCAAAAATCCTCGGCTGACAAACTGCCGCGGATTACGCCGAAACGTTTCAACCCTGAAAACAAGCCCTGGTTACCGATTTTACATACGACTCATGATCACTGGCATTTCACCGCGCTCTACTCCAATACAGCGCGTGCACATCAACTCGGGCGCACTACAGACTGGGTCGTGATTTACTTTTATGATGACCATCACCGCGAAGGACAGCACACCGTGGTCACCGAGACGCATGGCAGCCTGCAGGGCTCGCGTGTAGTGCGCGGGCGTGAAACGGAATGCCTGAAGTATTATGAGACAGCGCGCTGAATAACAGGGGCTAGACCACGATCTTTCGGTGGCCCTGCGATACGAAACCGCCATGCGCCCTGAAGCGTTGCGCTGGCAGGAGTGGATCGATCACCAGAATGAAAAAATCGCCCGCGGACTCGACGCGCTGGCAACGAAATGCGCGCAAATTGAGCCCTCACCATTAATCGGAGAAATCATTATCGCCTGCGCGCTGGGTTACCGCGATTTTCGCTATGCGGATGATGACTGGCGGGCCGGACGACCTGCCCTGACGGACTGGTTCGAAACGATAATGCAGCGCGAAAGCATGCAGCAAACGGTACCGGCCTGATGTATGGTAGAAAACCGGAGATGGTAGCGCAAGACTGCTGCCGCAGAAATGAAGCAGCCGTGAAAGTGACGGCCTGGCGAATATTCTTTATTATTGGATCTTGAACAAGGCAATGGAACACAGACAGGAGGTGCCCTGGTGAAACCGCCAGACTATAAGAACCCCAGCTCATCCGTTTCTATCGCGATGCTGATTTCGGAATCGGTTTACAAGCTGGTTGTTATCATCGAACGAATCATTCGCCGGGTTAGTAAAACTGTTGTTCCTCCCTGCCGGCTCCTGTTCTGGTGTCTTCGCTGGTAAGTAGCAGAAACCAGTACTCGAATAGCTGGAGTTTAAGATTCGAACAATCGTGCCTGTCAGCCTTGTATCGAAGGCGATTGTTGGAGGGCAGGAGGAATTGAGGATACGCTCCCGGATTCGTATTGTCCTACAGGTAAATGGCCGCGTCTCCGGGCTGCCAGAACGGATTTTTCTGCATTACTCGCTGAAACAAATCGCTGCCAAGCATTGCATTTAACCAGTTTCTGACCGACGCATAGTCGCAGTGCTCGAACCAGGACGGATCAACCCCGGCGAACTGACGGATAAAAGGAAAAATCGCCACATCGGTGAGGCGCAATCGGTGGCCACTCAAATACGGTTGAAGACTCAACAATCGATTCAGTTCGCTCAGAAAAACCTCGGCTCGAGCTCGATGTTCGAGCTGACTGAAGCGCGGGTGTCGGTCGGCGTATTTGTAGCAATCCAACAAGGGTTTGAACTCTGTATCGATTCGCTGAATCAATTGTTTGGAGGTTTCGTCAATATCAAGCCACTGATCCGGGTCGGTTCGGGACAGGCTCCACATCATTATATCCAGGCTCTCATCGATCACCTGTCCGTCGCTCAGGTCCAGAACCGGAACCGTCGCCTTGGGCGATAATTGCAGCATTGAAGCGGGCATAGCGCTGAGCTTTACTTCACGAAGTTCTATGCGAATACCACAGTAGACCAGTGCCATACGTGCCCGAATGGCAAACGGACAACGACGAAACGAATATAAGACTGGCATCATAATCACCGGCTAACGCTCGTTGAAAGCAGTATTTAACGCCCCTCTTGATAACAGCAGCTGAATCAGTGATTCCATATGCGCGTCGGTGAGACCCTCGCGCACGGTAAGCGAGCTACTCAGGTTTGCCCCCGCCGGGATGACCGGTGACTTTCGATGAAACAGCTCAAGCGCATCGCCTGCACCGGCCAGCAAATCATACATCACCGCCGGACTCAGCATAGCCGCAGTTTCCATCACCGGGAAGGATGCGATGTTATGCAATGCGGTAAGTAGCTTGGGGCCGATAAATTGCGGTGACATGCTGCCCTGGTTCAGCAGCAACAGTCGCCGCGCGGTGTCGGTGTAAAAATCCAGCAAATGATTACCCTGGCGAAACATCAGGAAAGCGTTATGAACCTTAACGTAGCTGCGCAGTTTTCCCTGTGCGCCCGGTTGCACCCAGACTTCCCGTCCGAGCGCAAAATCTGCTTCGGGCAGGACAAAATCGTCGGCATTGAATATCAGAAAATCGGCATCGCACCAGATTACGCAGGTGTAGCCTTCGACCAGGCCCTGCTGCAAACTCCTGAGCCGCGCCAGATCGCTCGCAATAACAGCCTGCCCCTGTAGCTTGTCAGCTAACTCAGGCTCAAGCAGGTCAAAAATCCGGTCATCGACAAATCGGTAATCGTAACCCCTGACCCGCGCCCAGCTCGCGACCGAATCCAGGCATGACTGCAACCATGCACAAGGTAGCGGAACTCGATGGGACTGAATCACCAGGGTAGCGGACATTTTCATTGGCAACGATTACTCGAGCGCGTCAGCTTATCATGTTATCTTTGCCGCGTTTTTGTAACGATCAAACAGGAAGAAACCATGAGCGATGCGACTATTGCCGACAACAAACCCGTCAAGATAACCCTGGATAAAGATAAAAAATATTACTTTTGTATGTGCGGGCTCAGCAGCAAACAACCTTTTTGCGATGGCTCCCACAAGGGCAGCGATTTCACCCCCATGGCCTTCCAGTGTGACGAAAGCAAAGACTATTACCTGTGCCAGTGCAAGCACAGCGGCAATAAACCCTACTGTGACGGCAGCCACAAGCAGTTCGACGACGACCAGGTTGGTAAAAGCTCGAGTTAACCATCAGGTTTATCCACAAAGTCGCGGACTGCCTCCATCACGCGCATCTTCACCGTAAACCAGGCGTTCGATATCGGCCCAGTAGGCAGCAGCCTCGCACATCGGGCAGGCCGGAGAAGATGAGTAGAGCGTACAACGACTCAAATCGCGGCTGCCAAGCCGACGCGCTGCATCACGGATCGCCTCCATTTCAGCATGTGCGGTAGGATCCCGGTGCACCACCACGTGACTGGGGGATTGCCCGACGATAATTCCGTCCCGCACCACCACCGCACCGTAAGCCTGATCGCCGATAACGACGGCCTGTTGCCGCATTTCAAAAGCACGCTCGATAAAAGCGGCATCAGCGGGCTTTCCCGGTTGATCGATTTCCGCAAAACTGCTTGCCGCGGCCGACGCTCGCCGACTGAAAAAGGCGGGCAGCAACATTATCGCGCCAGCGAGTAGTCGTCTTCTATTTACAGCAAATTTTCCTGGCATAAAACTCTCCTGCATAACCCACTTGTGTTGCGGCTAATCTAGCGCATAAAATGGCGCCCTTTCAAGCCAGACTACTAAGGTGAATATCATGGGTGAATGTCCTGTTTGTGCAGCTGAAATCGAGATCGCCGATGACGCAATTGCAGGTGAACTGGTGATCTGCGCTGATTGCGGCGTAGAACTTGAGCTGCTCGGAACCGATCCGGTCGCATTGGCCGAAGCGCCTTCTGCCGAAGAGGACTGGGGCCAGTGAAAATCGGCCTGCTGCATTCGCTGATACGCAAGGAAGAAAAGCTGCTCATCGAAGCCTTCCGTAAAGCGGGTGTTGAACCGGTTATGATCGATGATCGCAAACTGATCATGGATTTTCACACGGCACCCGACCTCGATATCCTGGTTGAGCGCTCGATCAACCATTCGCGCGCACTACATGCGCTGCGACTATTCGAAAGCGCCGGGGTTTATTGCGTCAATTCGCACAGGGTTGCACAGATCTGCGGTGATAAACTGCTCACCACCGCGGCGCTCAAGGATCACGGCGTTGCGCAGCCACAAAGCCGGGTGGCATTTACCGAGGAATCGGCACTCGATGCCATCGAAGAGCTGGGCTACCCGGTAGTACTGAAACCGGCAGTCGGTTCCTGGGGCAGATTACTGTCCAAGATTAACGACCGCGATGCGGCTGAAACCGTCCTCGAACACAAGACCGTGCTCGGCAGTTACCACCATTCGATTTTTTACATCCAGCAATATATCGAAAAACAGGGCCGCGACATCCGCAGCTTTGTCGTTGCTGACGAATGTATCGCGGCGATCTATCGTAGCTCGGATCACTGGATCACCAACACCGCGCGCGGCGCTGTGGCGAGTAAATGTGAAGTAACGCCTGAAATCGCGGAGATATCCCTGGCCGCGGCCAAAGCGGTAGGTGGCGGCATTGTCGCGGTCGACCTGTTTGAAAGCGCTGACGGCCTGCTGGTCAATGAAGTCAACTACACAATGGAATTTCGCAACAGCATCGATACCACCGGCGTCGATATTCCCCAGGTGGTCGCTAACTACGTCGTCGGCCTGGTTAAACAATGATAAAAGTATCCATTGTCGGTGCTTCGGGTTATACCGGGGGCGATCTGCTGCGTATCCTGCTGTTTCATCCACAGGTTGAAATTCGCCAGGTAACTTCGGAACGACAGGCGGGCAAGCTGGTTTCCAGCGTGCATCCCAACCTGCGCAAAATCTGCCGACATAAATTCGTTTCAGCGGCTGAGATCGAACCCTGCGATGTGCTCTTCCTCGGCCTGCCGCATGGGCAGATGATGAATCGTCTGTCCGAATTTGAGAAAATCGCCGACACCCTGATCGATTTATCAGCCGATTTCCGCCTGAATGACAACAGCGCTTACGAAGCCTGGTACGGCAAGCCGCACAGCTGCCCGCAAAAACTGGACGATTTTGTTTACGGCATCCCGGAACTGCATCGCGCGGCGATGAAGGGCGCGAAGCGTATCTCCGGTGCCGGTTGTAACGCCACCGCAACGATTCTTGCACTGCATCCGCTTTACCAGGCGGGTGTGGTGGAGTCCGCCGTGGTCGAGGTAAAAGCCGGTTCCAGTCAGGGCGGCAACGCGGTTAGCGAGGGTAGCCACCACCCGGAACGCAGCGGTGCGGTGCGCTCCTATAAACCAACAGCGCATCGCCACCTCGGCGAAATCCAGCAGGAACTGGGCGCCGATAATATTCATTTTTCGGCCACTTCGATCGAAATGGTGCGCGGGATCCTGGCCACCTGTCACGTCTTTCTTAAGCAGAACCTTGAAGAAAAAGATGTCTGGAAACTGTATCGAGGCGCCTATGGCGATGAACCCTTTATCCGAATCGTCAAGGAACGCAGCGGCATCCACCGTTACCCGGAGCCGAAAATTCTCGCCGGCAGCAATTACTGCGACATCGGTTTTGAACGCGACCCGCACAGCAATCGACTGGTCGTTATCAGCGCGCTGGATAACCTGATGAAAGGCGCCGCCGGGCAGGCGGTACAGGCATTTAATATCGCGCAGGGATTCGACGAAACCACGGGACTCGAATTTCCGGGATTGCATCCCTGATCCAGCACCGTCATGTGTCGCATTCTCTACGCTCGCTGCGCAACGTCGTTTCCCATTGTGGACAAGCTCAGGCCATTCGCAGAATTGTCACGCAGTAGCCGGGAATTCCAGGGCCACGGTTGGGGTTGTGCCTGGCTTACAGACGATGGCTGGCAGCAGTACCATGATATCGGCCCTGTATGGGAAGATGATCTGAATCAATTCGGCAGCACCCGCCTGTTGCTGGTACATGCACGTAGCGCGTTTCGCGACGAGGGTATCGTGGTGGAGAACAATATGCCTTTTTCCGATGGCGAATCGGTCTTCATCTTCAACGGCGAATTACGCGGAGTACGCATCCAGTCGGAGGGGCGCATCGGTGCGGAAAAAATATACAATTACATCCGGCGCTTCGACCAGGGCGATAAATGTGCCGCTACCGGGAAGGCAGTGGGAATTATCAAAAAACGCAGTTCCTATGTGCGTGCAATGAATATCATCCTCTCCGATGGCGAGCAATCCTGCCTCTCCACCAGTTACAGCGAAGATCCGGATTACTTCCAGATGCATCAAAAGCATGAGCAGGATCTGCACCTGGTATGCTCTCAGCCTTTCGCCGGAGAGCAGGGCTGGACTCGCATCGATAACAATACGACGATAGAACTATGATGCTGATAAAGATTGGTGGCGGTGAACAAATTAACCTCGCGGCGACAATCGCGGACCTGGCGACGCTTGAACAGCCGTTTATCATTGTTCACGGCGCCAATATTTTGCGTGACCAGCTGGCGCAGCGGCTGGGAATGGAGAAAACGATTCTGACTTCGGTTTCAGGTTATAGCAGCGTTTACTCCAACCAGGATGCGCTCGACGTCATCATGATGAGCTACTCCGGATTGCGTAACAAACAGATCGTCGAATTGTGCCAACGCAACGAGATTAACGCGGTAGGGCTGAGCGGAATCGACGGCCGCCTGGTACAGGGTGAGCGTAACAAGGGTATCCGCGTGCGTGAAAATGGCAAGACGCTGATCAAGCGGGATCTGTCGGGCAAACCGCGCTCCGTCAACACCTCGCTGTTAACCCTGTTGCTGGACAAT
>CALDDP010000125.1 GCA_937936805.1 uncultured Gammaproteobacteria bacterium
GAAACCGCGAAGATATATGCCGATTCTTTCGGTACACCCGAAGTCATCAGCATTCCAGAACTGAATGAAATCAATTACGGAAAGCTACAAACCAGGCAAAAGTCCTGGGTTAGCGAACATTACCCGCAACACAAGAAAGACCCGGATCTGGTGTATCCGGATGGCGAGAGTTTTCGACAAATGCAGCAACGCAGCGTCGAATATCTTTCCTCCCTCCTGGCAGTGCATCCACAGCACACGGTCCTGATCGTTTCGCATGCGGGTGTGATCAGGGGCATAGTCAGTCATTTCCTCAGCCTGGAATATGCCAGCAGCCTCAAACACAGCATTTCATTCCGTTATATCGGGGATTTCCTGTTCAACGGGAATAGCTGTGTGCGTTACGACGAACTTGGCAAGCCTTCCGGATTTGTGCGTGATGGCGTCATCGAGATACCCTTTGTCAGGCCAGGTTCTAATTCCTGATCATGTCCTGGTAAGGACCGCGCACCTGAGTTCGGCTTACATCGACTACCTGGCTTGTGCCAGTATTTCCTTCAATCCAGGCTATCCACAAATGCCTTCGCACCGAAAACTTTTTCCGGTGTGCTGTTAAAGTTTTCGGCCAGGGTCGCAATGGTAAAGCGCATGATTTCGGAGAAGATCTTGTCCCTGTTTTCATTCACTGCAATGTGGATATTAGCCCGGTCAGCCTCCGATAGCAGGTAAGTTTGCAGGCGCCAGATTTCATCAAAATATTGCAGATAATGCTCTGCACCCCGGTCCGGTACATTGGTGCTGCGGTCTTTAATTCTCTGTTGCAGGTGCTTGCGTTTTAACAGGCCCAACATCACGGGTATCACCACGGCATCGGTCTCGGCCTGCAGTTTTTCCATGAAGGCGGGATGAATATGTACGCCCTCCAGCACCAGCGACACGTGTTCGCGGGTTGCGCGGTCTACGACGGCCTTGATTGCAAGCGAAAGTAAATCAGCCTGGCTGTGGTAACCCTGCACCAGTAGTGCTTCGGATACATCTCCTTTGCGCTTCTTCCGGCGAGGTAAACCCTTCCAGGCGGTAAAGGATGACTGGTGTAACACCGGCATCAGCTGTTCCGGAATCATCGTGCGCATGACTTCGCGCAGCATGTCCGTGGATTGGGTGCGCACTATTTCCAGCCGGTTCGCAAGCATATTAGCCGTGGAACTCTTGCCGCAACCGGCGGTACCCCCAATCAGAAAAACTAACTCACGGCCACTATTGATAAAATCGTGCCACACCAGCCAGCGATGCGCGACGGCGGGCCCAAGTTTGCTGGATTGGCGCAGGTAGCGGTATATCAACATCGCCAGGTTTCTGGATTTAATGGATTTAATGGACTTGTGAGTCAGGTGTTCCTGCAGCATCTGCACGACGTCGTCCGATTCCCGGGATTTGAGTCCAATGGTTTCCAGGCTATTTCGAAATTTGAGTCGTGAAAACGGATTGATGCGCCCACACTGCTGTTCAATCTCGACCGTCAACGGGATGTTGCGATTTTCATAACGGTAGACAGCGCTCTCTTTTTTTAGCGACGTTAATCGTTCGAGCACCATATCGTTTAGATCGACGGTGGTAATCAATTCGGTGTCGGCGAGTTCATTGCGAATTTCAGATGCAATTTGGGAGGCTTCGTCGAAATCGAGACCAGCGTCCTGCAGGCTGCGAATCAGGATACCCCTCAGAAACGGAATCCGGGTTTCCTCAGGATCTTCTACGAGTGTTTTAGCCAAGTGACTCCCGCGTGGCAGGGCTTAGTAAATATCAAAGTAACCCTGCTATTTTATGTCGGAATGACTGATATGCAAATAAAGAAATGTTGCGACTTATTTACGCAATGAATTTATAGCGTCGTGGGAACTAACATTTAGCCGTAACGTCCTTCGATGTAATCGGCCGTTTCCTGGTGCTGTGGAGTAACAAACATATCGGCGGTATCGGTGTGTTCGATGACCTTGCCCATCAACATGAAGATACACTCTTCGCTGGCCCGGCGGGCCTGGGCCATGTTATGGGTTACGATCAGGATCGAGTACTTGCCGCGCAGCTCCCAGATCAGTTCCTCGACCGCGGCGGTGCCCTTGGGATCGAGCGCCGAACAGGGCTCGTCCATTAGCAGGATGCGAGGCTTGACCGGTAGTAGACGCGCGATACACAGTTTTTGCTGCTCTTCGAGGGATAACTCGGTTGCCTTGCGCTTGAGGTGATCCTTGACCTTGTCCCACAGCAAAACCTGTTGTAACGATTCCTCGACAATTTCATCCTCATCATCGCGGCTGTATTTTTTATCGCGATTGTGCAGCTTGTGACCAAACAGGATATTTTCGCGAATCGACGTCGGCAGCGGGTTGGGTCGTTGAAACACCATGCCGACCTGTTTCCTGACCTGCACCAGTTCCACTTCGGGGTCGTAGATGTTGTTGCCGAACACGTCGATGGAACCATTGATGATGACGTAGCCAAGGCGTTCATTAATCCGGTTTACGCTGCGTAAAAAAGTGGATTTGCCGCAACCGGAAGGACCGATCATCGAGGTTACCACTCCCTGCTTGATCGCCAGGTTGATGTCGTACAGCGCCTGGAAATCGCCATACCACAGATTCAGTGCCGAGGTGCCGATCGCCAGTTCCGTGTTCGCTTCGATCTCTGTCTGGGTAGTGGTGTTCATGTCAATTCCGGAGTCCATCAGCCGAAGCGCCCTTCGATATAGTCAGTCGTGCGCGAATCTTCCACCTGGCCGGTAAACAGAGCCTCGGTGTCGCCAATCTCGACGCATTCGCCATCGAGGAAGAAAGCGGTACGGTCGGCGAGGCGGCGTGCCTGCTGCACCAGGTTGGTAACCAGGATGATGCTCATCTCCGGTTTGAGTTCTTTCAGCACATCCTCGATGCGCATCGTGGTCACCGGGTCCACCGCGATCGAAAATTCGTCCAGCATCAGCAGTTCCGGTTCCTGTGACAGTGCCCGCGCAATGGTGAGGCGTTGTTGCTGGCCGCCGGACAACAGGCTGCCCAGCGAATCCAGTCGATCCTTGACCTCATCCCATAGTGCCGAGCGGGTCAGGCAACGTTCGACGATAACATCGAGTTCGGCCTTGTCGCGAATGCCGCGCAAGCGTGGCACAAACGCCACGTTTTCATAAATCGTGAGCGGTAGCCCCACCGGCAGCGGGAAGACGACGCCGATCCGGTTGCGCAGTGCATAAACATTGCGCACGTCGCTGATATTAGTGCCTTCAAACAGGATTTCGCCATCGACGGACATTGCGTTGTCGAAATCGTTCATCCGGTTCAAGGCCTTTAGAAAAGAGGTCTTGCCGGCGTTGGCCGGACCGATGATGCCGAAAATTTCGTTCTTCCTGACGTCCAGGTTGATACCCGAAATCGCCGTGGTCGAGCCGTAGCGGATAGCGACATCACGAACCTCGAGCTTGACTGCGGAATCCCGGTGTTGTTGAACGCTTGCCATGTCTTCTGCCGTGCTTACCATTTCTTTTTACCACGCAAGTGCATACGCAACGCAATCGAGGCGCTGTTCATCAGTAATACCATAGAGATCAGCACCAGTGCGACACCGTAAGGCAGGGCCTCGGGGACATGCGGAACCTGCGTCGAAACCACGAACAGATGCAGCGACAGGGCCATGGTTTGATCGAACACGCTCTCGGGCAATACCGGGATGAAGAACGCGGCTCCGGTAAACATGATCGGCGCGGTCTCACCCGTGGTGCGCGAAACTTCGAGAATAACACCGGTCAGGATGCCGCTGACCGAATTGGGTAATACCACGCGACGAATGGTTTGCCAGCGGGTGGCGCCCATGTTCCAGCAGGCTTCCCTGAACGCATGCGGCACCGCCTGCAGCGATTCACGGGTGGCGACGATGACAACCGGCAGGGTCATCACGGCGAGGGTCATGCTGGCGGCCAGGATGCTGGTGCCGAAACCAAAAAAGATGACGAAGGCGCCCACGCCAAACAGCGCGTGCACGATCGAGGGTACGCCCGCCAGGTTGATGATCGCGAGATTGATGGCGCGCGTGAACCAGTTGTCGGGTGCATACTCGCTCAGATAAACGGCCGCCGCGACGCCCACCGGAACCGAAATCACCAGCGCCACGCCGACCAGCCAGACGGTGCCGAGCAGGGCAGGGAAGATGCCACCCTCGGTCATACCGTTGGTGGGGTTGCCGAACAGGAATTCGAAGGAAATCATACTGCTTCCCTTCACCACCAGGGTGGTCAGTATGATCAGTACCGGCAGTATCAGCAGCCCGGCCATAAACATAAAAAGGATCTTAAACAGTGTCTCGGTGCGTTTGGCACTGACATTGAGTTCGGTTTCGAGGAACTGGTTTTCGATAATACCTGTGCTGGCCATGACTTATCCTAGCTCTTGCGTATGCCGCGGACGATCAGGTCGGCGGTCAGGTTAATGATGAAAGTAATCGTGAATAGAAAAATACCGATCGTGAACAACGCCTGGTAATGCGGCGACCCGACCGCGGTTTCACCCAGTTCCGCGGCAATCGTCGCGGTCAGCGCGCGTACCGAGTCGAACACGCTGCTGGGCATGTTGATCGCATGTCCCGTTGCCATCAACACCGCCATGGTTTCGCCGAAACCCCGGCCGACACCGAGTAGCACCCCGCCCAGCAGGCCATTCTTGGCTGCCGGCAACACGGTTTTGTAAATCACCTGCCAGCGGGTTCCGCCGAGGGCTTCTGCGGCTTCGCGGTATCGGTCCGGCACGGCCTTGAGCGCATCTTCGCAAATCGACGTCATAATGGGTGCCGCCATTAATCCGAGGATGACGCCGGCATTGAGAATGTTCAGGCCGACGGGTACATCGAAGAGATCGATAATTAACGGATTCATGATCGATAGCCCGATGAAACCCCAGACCACCGAGGGAATTGCCGCCAGTAGTTCGATCAGTACTTTCAGAGTTTCACGCGTCTTGCCGGTCGCGAACTCGGCGACATATATGGCGCTGCCCAGTGAGAACGGAATCGCCACCAGCATCGCCAGGCCGGTGACGCTGGCGGTACCCGCCATCAGTGCCAGGATGCCGTAGGTGGGTTCGTCGTCGTCGGTCGGCTCCCACCACGGTGACAGGAAAAACTCCCTGAAACTGAAATCCTCCAGCAGGAAACCGAAACCCTCGATGGTGACGAAAATAAAGATGCCGACGATCAGAATAATCGCGGATATACCGCTCAGGAAAACCAGGTACTGGACGATTTTATCGATGTACCAGTCAGCGTTACGCTGATTGATATCCGGCAGGTTGCCTGTTTGTTGCCCGGATGCATGGTTCACTTCAAACGCCCTCGTCGCCGCGCAGCAGAGTCATTAATTCCCTGATATGAAGCGCCAGGGTCCTGTGCAGGGTCTCCCAGGCTTCCACGTCATCGACTTTCGGGATTTTCACATCCTTCCAGTTTAACGCCGAGGTACGAAAGGGGATCTTGACCACTGCCTTCAAAACTTTTTTGTGCAGCCCGACAATGACATGATGGTGGGCCAATGACTCACGGCTCGAATCCAGTTGTTGGGGCGCCATTGCGGATACATTGAATCCGTGCTGTTGCATGAATTCCGTCATGTTCGCGTTCAGGCTATCAGCAGGGTGGACTCCCGCGCTTGTGTACTCGCCGATGTCCGGATATATCTTGCCGGCAATCATCTCCGCCATCGGGCCGAGGCAGCTGTTGTCTTCATCGAGGAACAGAACTCGGTAAACCTTGGGCGTCTTGGCTTCGCCCGTTTCGATAAATACGGTTTGCTCGGCGAGATTCTTGGCCTGGTCCGCTACACGTTTGAGCTGACTGAATATGATCAGGTAAATCATGGTATCCCGGCTACAGCCGCCGCTACCCTCGGCACTGTCCAGCAGCTCGGCATAAATACCGTCCATTTCGCGCTCGATTTTTCCGGACATTGCGATTGCATCGCGAGCGCGCTCGGCGTTTGAGGAATTGAACGCACTGATGGATTCGCTGAGAGTCGATATAGCCTCGGCGCTGATGGTTTCCAGGTCCGTCAGCATGCGACCTTCAGGCGCTGCACCCAACTGCACGGCCTCGCGTGCAATCGTGACTGCATAGTCTCCGATTCTTTCCAGAATTATGTTGACGCGAATAACTGAAGAGATCAGGCGCAGATGTCCTGCGCTAGGAAGGTGTACCGCGATAAAGGCATGGCAGAGCTGATCGATCTTGCGCATTTGCCGGTTAATGGGCAAATCGGAAAGGATCGTGGTGAAGGCAAGTTTTTCGTTGCCATCGTGCAGGGCACGAAACGCACCATGCAGGGCCTGTTCAACGTTCGAGCCCATGTTTGCAATCTGATCACGGATTTCGTTCAGGTCGTGTTCCAGTCGTTCTTCGAGATGAGACATTATTATTTACCGGTAACTTTTTTACTGGATGAAAAGCCGCATCCATGTGGCAGATCATCTGATTCTAATAAATACCCTACGGACAATTCACATCGCGCACAGGGGCATAACCTTTATTCACCAGGATACATTGACCCGCCTCCGATAGTATCCAGTCCATGTATTCCTTGATGGCGCCCTGTGGTTCGCCATTGGTGTACATGAACAGGGGACGCGCAATCGGATAGCTGCGATCGCTGGCGGTGGCAACGCTTGGACTCACGCAGCTGGCACCGTCTTCTTTCGAGATACAGGCGAGTTTCAGGTGATCGGTCGCGTAAGCCAGCCCGCTGTAACCAATCGCACAGGGCGTTTTTTCAACCAGGTCGACCACGTCCTTGGAGCCATGCATATCCAGTGTGCCCTGGCGGAAACTGCCTTTCGAAATAATGCCTGCCCTGGCGGCGCTTTTCAGTACTGCTTTTTTAAAATAAGCATAGGTGCCGGAATTATTCTGCCGGCTGACGACGACTATTTTATCGCTGTCGCAACCGGGTACGGTGAGTCCCAGGTCGGACCACTTGGTGGCATCGCCACCCCGGCCGAAAATTTTGCCCAGCTGATTGAAGCTAAATTCGTTGGCTGGATTGTTCTCGTGAATAAAAACTGCAAGAGCGTCATATCCAACTACGTGTTCAACCGGGTTCTGACCAGAATCTTTGGCGCTTTTGAGCTCCTTCTTTTTCATCTGGCGGCTGGCATTGGCGATATCCACCGTGCCATTGATCATCGCCGCGATGCCGGTTCCGGAACCACCACCCGAGACAGCAACCGTGACGTCAGGGTTTACGTTTGGATATTCCTCGGCCCAGGCCTGGGCCACATTGACCAGGGTGTCTGAACCCTTGTTCTGGATCAGTTTATTCGCAGCCAGGCTCTGGCCGCTAATGGCAAGGGTGGTGATAACTGAAAGCGTGATTATACGTCCAAACTTCATCTTCTGTGTCCTCTATCTATGGATTCCCGATATAGTTTTATTATTTGCTGCATGGCATTGTTGGATACACGTAACACCAGGCTTGCTAAAACTATCGCTAATTGAGTCAGGTCATTAAAAGCAATGAATGTGACATTCATGTTACAAAATCCCTAAAACCCGGATGACTTGAAATTAATTTATCTAGATCAATTAATTTCGGGGTTTTAATCGAGTAGCTGAGAAGTGAAGTAATGAATCACAACTGGTTGTTGTGGAACATGGGGGATTGCTAGTAGTCTGCCAGGCGCATAACGCTGGCGGACTGTTTTGCTCTTTGTAAACAGCGATAGCTGGGGAAGGTTACGCTGAAGCAGCTGCCTTTTCCGGGCTCGCTTTCAATCTGAAATGTGGCCCCGTGCTTGGTCGCAGCATGCTGTACAATCGCGAGGCCAAGCCCTGAACCGCTAGTATCGGCCCTGCTTTTTGCGCCACGATAATAGCGCTTAGTCAGTTTCGGGATGTCTTCCACGTCGATGCCGGAACTCTGGTCTTCAACGCTGAACACGTACTCACCGCGGAAGCTTTCGACCCACTTAACCTGGATAGGTGTACCGGGGCTGGAATATTTAAGCGCGTTTTCTACGAGGTTGATACAGATTCCTTCGAGTTCGATATTAACGCCGAGCAAAAACAGGTTTTCCGGAAGAACCAGGCTCACGCGTTCCCTGTCCGCATATTTTTCGAGCGCTGTCATCACGTTGGCCATCAGCTCGGTAATTGAAACCCGGTCTCCCTCGTCCGGCGCCAGACGGTAGCTTTCAACCTGCGAGAGCAATAACAGCTCCTGGATCAGGTCTTTCATGCGCTCGGTCTGGCGTTGCGCGGTCTGCAGCGAACGCCTGCCGGTGTCGCTGAGTCCGTCCTCGGCATCGAGCATTTCGAGATGCCCCGAGATAACGGTCAACGGAGACTTCAGCTCGTGCGAGGCGTTGGCGACGAAGTTTTTCAAACTCTCCTGCAATTGTTTCTGGTCGCTGATGTTTCTGGCGATCAACAGCGACTGGTTTCCCCCAAACGATACCAGCCTGACCTGAATACTGATGCTTTCGTCGACCGGTGACTGGATTTCGATATATTCCCTGTCACCTGGGTTTTTCAGGTATGCCAGAAATGCCGGCTCGCGTATCAGGTTATTGATTTTATAACCGAGGTCCTGGGGTGATCGCAGGTTGAGCAGGTACATCGCAGGTTCGTTACACCATTCTATCTGAAATTCGCTATTGAGTAGCACGGTCGCGTCGGGGAGGGCTGAAATATTTTGATTCAGCCGCCGCAGGATACGTTTGGTCTTGCGTTTGCGCTGGTTATAAATTTTCTTTTGCTGGTAAAGCTGGCGAATGATGATGCCGACGAAGCCCCTGTCTTCGTAAACCTGGCTGGTTTTGGTGCCTTTCCTGATCCATTTTTCCAGCTTCAGCATGCGGTGATACAGCCAGGCGATATAAGCGCCCAGCGTGACCAGGCTGGCTATGAACCACTCATCGGTCAATATTCCAAGCAGGGCAAGCGTGCATGCGGCTACCACAATTGCCCAGGCTTCGGTTGACCAGATATTTTGCATAGCGCGATTATGCCCTGATCAACCGTTTTTTGGGGAAAGCCGGTAGCCGGTTCCGCGAACGGTTGCAATCATGTCGTCTACGTCATGCGGTTTCAGCAATTTGCGCAAACGCAGTATATGGACGTCAACGGTGCGATCTCCGAGATAGGCATTCATGCCCCAGACAGCATCCAGGATCTGCTCCCGACTGAATACTTTTCCTGAATTCTCCATCAACAGTTTCAATAACTTGAACTCTGTCCCGGTTACTTCGACAGGCACCTCGCCGACAAAAATTTCGTGGGTGCGGGAGTTCAGGCGCAACTGGCCTACCTGCAAAGTGTCCTGCTGTTCCTGGTAGGCTGCCGGGCGGCGCAGCAGGGCCTTGACCCGCGCGTTGAGTTCGCGCAGCGACATTGGCTTGGTCAGGTAGTCGTCCGCGCCTGAATCCAGCCCGGTAATCATGTCGCTTTCCTGTGCGCGTGCGGTCAGCATCAGCACCGGAATTTGCTGATACTGATCGTGACGCCGCATCCAGCGGATGAAGTCGACACCGGAGCCGTCGGGCAGCATCCAGTCGACCACCAGGCAATCGGGACTTGAATCGGCAAGTGACTGCTTGGCCTCCTGCACGTCGCGCACGCCCACCGTTTGAAAGTCATTCTGCGCCAGCGACTGGCAAACCAGTTCACGTATGTCGCGGTCGTCTTCAACTACCAGGATATTCATTGATATTTTCGATCCAGGGTAATAGCCAGACGTTAAAAGGGATATATGACAGTTTCATGACAAATCATTTAATTATCATGGCGGCGTTCCACTGGCCAGGTCTTTAAAGCAGGGTTATCTGGTGTTTTTCTATCATGATCATGCGCTGCCTGTACAGTTGTCCGAGGGCTTTCTTGTAGCTTGCCTTGCTCACGCCGAAAGTCCGGTAAATGTCGTCGGGCGGGCTTTTATCGGTCAGGGTGGAAACACCTTCGTTGTTGCGCAGGTGATCGATGATAGCAGCGCCGAGGCTGTCCCGGGTCAGTTCCGACGGCAGCTGCAGCACCAGGTCAATTTTGCCATCGGCGCGAACCTGGCGGATATATCCCTTAACCTGCTCACCAAAGTGCAATCGTTGAAACGTTTCGCCCTCGAACAGTTGCCCTAGATGAGTACCGTTGATCACTGCCTTGAAACCCAGGTCGCTTTTGCCGTAAATCAGTAAATCGACCTGCTGGCGCGGTTTGAAACCACTGACGTCGACGGAGAGATGTTGTTCCAGTTTGGTCGATGCGGCGATTCGTTGGGTTTCCTCATCGACGAAAACATAAACCGTGTAGGAATATCCTTTCTGCATCGGATTTTGTTGCTCGCTAAACGGGACCAGCAGGTCTTTTGGCAGCCCCCAGTCGAGGAAAGCGCCATATTTGCCGGTAGCGACGACCTTGAGGTAGGCGCATTTACCGACCTGGACCCGGGGCGCCAGCGTGGTCGCGATAATGCGGTCTTCAGAGTCGTTGTAGAGAAATACTTCGACTTTATCGCCGATACGCATGGATTCCGGCGCATACTTGCGCGGCAGCAAAATGTCACCGAACTGATCGCCGTCGAGGAAGGCGCCGATATCGGCGCGCTTGACGATGCGCAGCTTGTTGTAGCGTCCGAGGAAGGCCATGCGCCGATTGTACGAGGACAAACGGGGACAGACCACGTTTTTCGCTGCTTAATACTTCAAGTTCAGATCTGTATCGAGAAAAACGTGGTCTGTCCTCTTCGAAGTCGGGGCGACGGGTTCCGCTGAAGCGTCTAGATTGCGCCGAGGTGAGCTTCTATTGCCTGGATTTCGTTACGGGACCGCTTCAGGAATTCGATAATTTGCCTGACGTCCAGATCACCCATGCCGAGCTTGGCAAAAGCGGGCAGGGAAGGCACCGGTGGCAGACCCTTCATGTCGTCGCTGCCGATGTAGGCGTGATACTGGGCGATCAATACCAGGTCACAGAGGTCCGGCTGATCAGCGGGATTGCGGAACCAGTCTTCGCACTCCTCGCCGACAGTGACAAATTCAGGTGCGAAATTCCATTGGTTCAACAGCATGCCGGTTATCTGTGGACGAAGCTTCTTGACTGCTTTGAGCAACAGCGCTGGATTGCCAATCAGCTCTTCATTGTCCTGGGCGTACTGCAGAATTGCCACTTCACCAAGATCGTGAATCAATCCGGCTAACTGGGCCTGTTCGAGATCGAAGCCCTTGAGGTGGTTCGCCATTAAACGGCACAGGCAGTCGACGTGCTGGCTGTGTTTCCACAGCTTCTGCATGTGTGCTTTCATGGCCGAGGTTTTTCCCTGCACCAGTTCCTTTGCCGCATAGGTCATAACCTGTTTGCGCGTGGTTTCGAGACCAAGGCGTACCACTGCCTGCTGTAACGATTCGATCGACGCCTGGCCTCCGTAGAGTGCGCTATTGGAGATCATGATCAGTTTGGCGGTAATTGCGGGATCAGCCTGGATAATGGTGCAAATCAATTCTGCGTTGACGGCGTCGTCGGCAAAGGCCTGCTGGATACGTTGAGCGACACTGGGCAGGCTCGGCAACTGCAGGTTGCCGGATACAAGATCCTGGAATAACTGGATCGTCAGCGCGTTCTCTTCATCGCTCTGCTCGATTTCAATCACGTCCATTTCAACATCGTTATTTTCGAGCCGTTGCGCAAACTCGGTCAGTTGACTGGCGTAGATCTTTAAATAGGTGACCGGCTCAGCTGCAACCACCTGGTACATGCTGGGGCGAATTTGCGCAATCGGGAACAGTTCGCTCTCCGGGTTACTCTCGAAGCGGGTTACGTTGTCATCCCGGGAAGTTGCGTCGAGCGTGCCCGCGATAAGGTAAAGACTGAAGCTTTCGCTGCAGCCGCGCTCGATCAGACAGCTGTTTTTACTGGCATGCTGCAGCTCAAGTGCCGGCCAGGCTCGTCAGTTGCGCGTCGTCAAACTGGCTCAAACTTCTGATGCGCTTCAGATCTGTTATGTCGGGATGGCTGCCGCCTTCCATCACTTTAACCTTAAATTACCCCTGTTGGATTCAAGTCTAGTTGATTTGCGCCATTTTGGTGGGAAAGTCGGTGAAGATTCCGGCAACACCCTGTTGCCTGAGCTGCAGCGTGCGCTCGCTGTCGTTAACCGTAAATACGAGGCTTGGAATGCCGTCTTTGCGCAGTTCCTGCACTGCATTTAAATCCAGGGCCTGATGATCAAAGTGCCACGAAAAAGGAGTAATGTGTTCGAGATCAGCGGCGACCTGGTGATGCAGCAGGTCAGTGATCGGCGCCAGTGGCCAGGTGATTTCGAGTTGATCGAGTTGGTGAATGATATCGTGATCGAAGGATGAGATCAGGATCCAGGGCAGGCCGCTTTGCGGTCCGGGTTCAGGATACTGATCGAGTAACTGCAGCAATAGCTCGACGTTGGTTATCGACTTGATTTCAATATTGAGCGGCATCTTGCCCCAGTAGAGGTCGAGAACCTGCTTGAGCGTTGGTATGGGTTCGCCATTGCCCAGGCGAAGGGCGGATGGATCGGGGTGGTCCTCGAATATCCCGGGAATTCCCGTCAGCCGTTCCAGGTCGTGATCGTGAAAAATCCAGAGTTCGGATGAATGCTCGCGGATATCGAGTTCGACCGCGTCGATATCCAGCGTCAACGCATATCTAAATCCTTCGAGGCTGTTTTCAAAGCGTTCTCCGGCCGCGCCACGGTGGCCAATAATGTAAAAATTTTCACTAAAAACCGGCATAAGACGCCCCGTATGGTTGTTGGTTGCAGCGAAACTGGAACATTGAACTATACTCGCGAAGTCGATTTACAGAAATAAAAGATGTCGAAAATACAACCCGATCCGGAAGCCCAGCTGACGCTGGACGATAAGGTAATCGAACAACTCAGGCAAGACATGGGCGAAGACGCGGTAATGGTCATCGAGTCCTACGTCGAGTCAATCGACGAGTTCCTCTGCGATATCGAAAATCGCACTGCCAGGACTTCGAGCGATGACTTGCACCGCTGGGCGCACACGATTAAGTCTTCCGCCGCAAGTATCGGCGCCATGCGTCTCGCCCACCTCGCAGCGCAATTGGAAAATTCCTACCGCGATCGGGTGCAGATTGATCTCAGCCAGCAGCTTCAGTTCATGCAGCGCGAGTATCAGCGCGTTCACGCCACTATCGAGAAGATCACCAGCCACTGAAGCACTAGAATTGTTGCCGGCCAGCGATTAGGCTGTTGGCGATGATTTACGTTGTCGTTATTTCCGTTGTGCTGATGCTGATCTATGGCCCGCAATTGTGGGTGCAGTGGGTTCTGAATCGCTACAACCGCGAAGCGGAAGAAAACTTTCCCGGTACCGGGGGTGAACTCGCACGCCATCTGCTAGACCGCTACGATTTGCAGGAAATCAAGGTCGAGGTTACCGAGACGGGTGATCACTACGACCCGATGGCGCGCGCGGTGCGACTAACCCGGGACAAGTTTGACGGTAAAACCCTGACTGCGATAACCGTGGCCGCTCACGAATGCGGTCATGCCTTCCAGCATGCGGCAGGGGAACCGATGTTTATCCTGCGTACCCGGCTTGCCGGGATTTCTATCGTTGCCCAGCGGGTTGGCTCTTTCCTGTTGTTCGCGGCGCCATTCATTGTGTTGATTACCAAGCTACCGGCTGCAGCCTTGCTCAACCTGAGCGGTGCTTTTCTGATAATGGGTTTCGCGATAGTGATGCACCTGCTGACTTTACCGGTGGAGATAGACGCCAGTTTCAAGAAGGCCCTGCCATTGCTTTCCTCGGGCTACCTGTCGCAGCAGCAGATGCCGGCGGCACGTTCGATCCTGCGTGCGGCGGCCTGGACCTACGTGGCGGCATCGCTCGCCACGCTACTCAATTTCTGGCGCTGGCTGGCGATCCTGCGCCGCTAGTTATCGAGTCGACTGCGTATCGCCTGTAATACGGTAACTGCCTGATCAACACTATGGTTTCGAGATTCCAACCGGGCCGCGCAGGAACGAAGATTAAGGACGGAATCAAGTTAACTGTCATCAGCTTCCCCTTCTTAGTGGGGGCTACCTCGGGGTTAAGTCAGCAAAAGGCGCTCCCAAACGGCAAAATGCGCCGTTTGGTCCATCCATGGAATAGCTTGGAGCGCGGCGTCCCTGCCGCGCTACACTTTTGCTGACTTAACCCCGAGGTAGCATCACGACGGCAATGACCCTGCGATTGGTTCTTCCGAGTCAGCTGTATGCCGGGGTGGGGATGACGTCTATCAATTGTTCATCATGGCCTTGCATCGGTATTTTAATAGTATACAATATGTATACTATTAAAATACCAGAATAAAGATGGATAAGCAGGCCATTTACGATGACATCAAGAAGCAGATCCTGACCCTGCAGCTCGAACCGG
Source organism: uncultured Gammaproteobacteria bacterium (assembly GCA_937936805.1). Taxonomy (GTDB): domain Bacteria; phylum Pseudomonadota; class Gammaproteobacteria. The sequence continues at coordinate 14,418 of CALDDP010000125.1, forward strand.
GTAGCGCACTTGATGAAGCCAGCCTCTGTGAGCGTTATGCCATTTCGCGAACCCCGTTGCGCGAAATTCTGCGTGGCCTGGCGGGTGAGGGCTGCGTCGAGATTGTCAATAACCGCGGTGCCTACGTGTCCTCGATGGATCACAAGGTATTACGGGATTTTTTCCTTACCGCCCCTATGATTTACTCGGCGATCGGTCGACTAGCTGCGCAACATGCGAAGCCCGACCAAATTCAGAAGATCCGCGAGTTCCAGGAAAAGTTCCGCGTCGCAATCGCGATCAAGTCGAGTTCTGACATGGTTTACTGGAACCAGTGTTTTCATGCGTTGATGGGGGAGATGGCGGATAACCCTTACCTTAAACCCAGCTACGATCGTCTGCTGATCGACCACGCCCGTATCAGCCAGACCTTTTATCGCCCGCGCGACCAGGAAATGCAGGGGCGCATGTTTAGCGCGCTCGAGCATCACGATGAAATGATCGAGGCGCTCGAGGCGGGTGACAGCCAGCGCATTGTCGATCTGATTGTCGAGCACTGGGAGCTGTCGCGCGACCTGATCGAATATTTTGTTAAACCCGACCCGCTGGCCTTCGACATGGCGGCGGAAAATTCATAGTGCAGGATTTTATCGATGAAATTTGAAGGTATTTACACCCCGGTGATTACGCCTTACCGGGACGACTTTAGTATCGACTACGAACGGCTCGCCGAAATCGTCGATTTCCTTATCGACAGCGGGGTCCACGGCATTATTTCTGCAGGCACGACCGGCGAGTACTACGCGCAAAGCATGCAGGAACGCTTCGAACTGATGAAGTTTATCAAGCAGCAGATCAAGGGACGGACCAGTTACATCGTCGGTACCGGGGCGATTCGTACCGAGGATTCACTCGAATATGCCAGGGGCGCGGTCGAAGTTGGTGCCGATGCGATACTGGTGGCGACGCCGCCGTATGCAATTCCGACCGAACGCGAAAACGCGCTGCATGCGCTCGCCATCGATCGTGTCGCCAACCTGCCGATCCTGCTGTATAACTTTCCGGATCGCATGGGCGCGCACATGGGAGAGGAATACCTCGATCGGGTCGGTCGTTCGCCCAATTTTTGTGCGATCAAGGAAAGTTCGGGCAGCCCGAACCGGGTGCATCTGCTGGCGCGGGATTACCCGCATATTCAACTGTCCTGCGGCATGGATGACCAGGCGCTCGAGTTCTTTGCCTGGGGTGCCCGTTCCTGGGTGTGTGCAGGTTCCAATTTCGCACCCGAAATTCATATTGCGCTTTACCGGGCTTGTGCACTGGAAGGCGATTTCGACAAGGGGCGCAAAATCATGTCGGCGATGATGCCGTTGATGGCGGTACTCGAGCAGGGCGGTAAGTTTATCCAGTGCGTCAAGCACGGCATGACCGGCCGCAACCTGCCCTCGGGACCACCGCGCAAGCCGCTGCAGCCGCTTAACAAAGACGACAAGCGATCACTCGAACAGGTGGTCCGTGTCATGAATACAACTTTTGCAGACATCCAAGAGGGTAAAGTCTAATGTCCGATTTACTCACCCATGCCGAGTACCAGGCGATCGCACAAAATATGAACCTGGCTTGCAACGCGTTCATCGACGGCAAGTTCCAGGCCGCCAGGTCCAGAAAAACCTTTGCCTCGGTCAATCCGGCAACCGGCAAGGTGATTGCCGAAATCGCCGCCTGTGACGCCAAAGACGTTAATTTTGCAGTCAAGAAGGCACGTGAAGCCTTTAACGATGGCCGCTGGAGCAGGCTCCACCCGAGTGAGCGCAAGTCGATACTGATTCGACTCGCCAAATTGATGCGGCGTAATCGCCATGAACTCGCCGTACTCGAATCTGTTGACTCCGGTAAACCCGTGCGCGACTGTCAGACCATCGACCTGGAGGAGACTATCAATTGCCTGATCTGGCATGCCGAAGCGACCGATAAAATTTATGACCAGTCGGCCCCGGTGGGTGAGGATGCGATGGCGCTCGTGGTACGCGAACCGGTCGGTGTGGTTGGTTGCGTGCTGCCGTGGAACTTCCCGCTGCTGATGATGGCGTGGAAGATTGCGCCAGCGCTGGCGGCGGGTAACTCGGTGGTGTTAAAACCGGCCGAACAAACCAGCCTCAGCGCACTGCGTATTGCCGAGCTCGCGCTCGAGGCGGGATTGCCGCGGGGCGTGCTAAACGTCGTCCCCGGCATGGGTCCCGACGTC
>CALDDP010000126.1 GCA_937936805.1 uncultured Gammaproteobacteria bacterium
GGAGTCGCCTGCCGAGGTGCTTGATATGGCGAGTGCGGTTGGTTCCACGACGCAGCTGATCAATGCTGCGCAAGCATCCACAGCGGAAACCCTGATCGTTGCAACCGATTTTGGCCTTTTTCACAAGATGCACGAAGCGGCACCCGGTAAAGAACTGATTGCTGTGCCAACCGGTGGCGACAGCGCATCCTGTGTCAGTTGTGCCCATTGTCCATGGATGGCGATGAACAGCCTGGATAATCTTGCCGCGGTTCTGCAAGACGAGCATGATGTCAGCCATGAGATCCATGTCGACGAGTCGGTACGCAAAAAAGCGCTGAAACCGATCGAGCGTATGCTTGAATTTTCCCGTTCACGGGGTAAGGCCTAAGGTCACGGTCTTTCCCGCATGACTCAGCGGTTTGACAAGACCTCGCTGATACAGATACGTGCATGAAGGGCCTGGATTAGTCGAACAACCCGCCTGGACGAGCACCCGGATCGGGACTATTTCGCCTCCCCGCAAGTTAAATCGTAAAAACCGGTATATCGAAGATAATCTCCCCGCCGAGAAAAATTTGGGGTTATTCAACAGATCGGACCGGGAGTAGAGGGAAGGAGCATGAAGTTTGAGCGGCAACGGCGTCAGACGATTGCTGGCAGTGAATCCGGGGTTGCCATCACGGTAAACCGGATTGGACGCGATAATTATTTAATCTAAAAGCACAGTTCCACTTCCTGATATAAATCAACGGCCTGAAAATCTTTTTCGTTTAGGCTTGTTGGCACGAATTAAAGATATGATGGAATATCGGGTAGCGACGTACCTGCAGCAGCCCTTAATCGTGCATCGGGATTGCAGGATAGGCCTCACGAATCGGAAAATGCACGAGATTGGTTAATGTCAGACATAATTATTACTGCCCTGTCGGTCCCATCCCCCGCCAGCCAGCCGTTAGAAATTGTTGAGCGCAAAGGGCTCGGGCACCCGGACACCGTTTGCGATGCGCTGGCTGAAGCGCTGAGTCGAAGTTTATGCCGGTATTACCTGGATGCGTTTGGCCTCATTCTGCATCACAACGTGGACAAGGCCTTGTTATGGGGTGGGGCATCACAGGCCGTTTTCGGGGGAGGTCGGGTAACGGAGCCGATGGAGATTTTCCTGGCGGGCCGTGCTGCCTGCGAATACAAGGGCAAGCAAGTGCCAATTGACGAATTGGTCGAAGAAAGTTGTCGAAACTGGCTGAAATCCAATTTTCATGCCCTGGATCCAGACAGGCATGTCAAGTTGCACTCATTGATTCGGCCCGGTTCGGTGGAGCTGGTAGACATCTATTTACGCCAGGAAAAAACCGGGGTGGCGTTGGCCAATGACACCTCTTGCGGTGTGGGTTACGCCCCACTGGACGACCTGGAACGGGTTGTTCTCGAAGTTGAAAAGCATCTGAATTCGGATGCAACCAGGGCGACGCACCCGGCAATCGGGGAAGACATAAAGGTCATGGGGGTCCGACACAGGGACGCCATCGGGCTTACCGTGGCCTGTGCTTTTATCGATCGTTTCATTTCCGGGGTGGATGAATATGTGGCAAGCAAAGCGAAAGTCGCTGCGCTTGTACTGGAGTCCGCAAACAGGATTACGCAAAAAAAAGTAACGGTCGAGGTGAATGCTGCTGATGATATATCCAGCGGCAGCCTCTATCTCACCGTTACCGGAACTTCAGCGGAATCCGGTGACGATGGTGAGGTGGGTCGTGGTAATCGTGCGAACGGCCTGATCACTCCCTATCGGCCGATGAACATGGAAGCGGCTGCGGGGAAAAACCCCGTTACCCATGTTGGCAAACTCTACAACCTGGCCGCCCAGCGGATCACCAATGCCATAGTCCAGAACCTGGCTGACGTAGAAGAGGCCTATTGTTATCTCGTCAGTACGATTGGCAGGCCGGTAGTTGAACCGCAGGTGGCGGATCTGCAGGTGCGTTTAGTACCCGGTGCCACACTCACGGCAGTGCAGACGCCCATCAGGGAAATTTTCAACGACCAGTTAAGTCAGATGATGGTCATTCGGCAAGAACTCGTGGATGGCATTATTAAGGTTTATTAGACGTGGATGCCAGGATTTTTATCTGCTGCTGCCGCCTTTGGGTCCACCCCGTTACGACGCAGGGCAGCAGGCGTTGAGTGACTCGTCATGAAGGTTGAATGTTATGCCGGACATCGAGGCGAGGAAACTCCGCGGCGATTTTACCTCGGCAAACGCGGTATCGAAGTCGTAGAGGTACTGGATCGCTGGATCGACCCCGCGCATCGTTACTTCAAACTTCGCGGAGATGACGGCGGCATCTATATCCTGCGCTACTCGGCCAGCGAGGATGCCTGGGAGCTGACTTTATTTGACAGCGGTAGCAGGGACGAGTCTCGCCTTTCTTCGACCTGAGTAAAGGGCCTTTACGGTAAAAAAACACTCAGTCGAGCGATTGTGAAAGCGGCGGCCTGTCAGTATTCCTGATGCGTTATGGGCACTTTTAAAATCGAAACAGGAGGATTTCATGAGCACCCCCTTACCGTCTTCCCTGGCGGCAGCCTTGCAGTTTGCCGATTACCACTGGCCCGTGATTCCGATGCGTGCGCTCGACAAGCGCCCATTGATCAAATGGCTGGAATATCAGCGCCGTCAGGCAACGGCAAACGAAATCAATGAATGGTATCGAAAGTGGCCAACCGCAAATGTCGGCATAGTGACCGGTTCGATTTCCGGCCTGGTGGTGCTTGATATCGATCCCCGCCATGGTGGCGAGCAAAGTCTCGCACAGTGGGAGAAGGTCTATGAACCATTGCCGCTTACCCTGGAAGCCAGGACCGGCGGCGGTGGCCGGCATTTATATTTTCAACACCCCGGTGGCGTGATACATAACCGTGTCGGCATTGCTCCCGGTATCGATCTGCGGGGTGATGGTGGTTGTGTTGTCGCACCGCCTTCCATGCATAGCAGCGGTGAAGCCTACACCTGGGTGATAGGACATGAGCCCGGGACGCTTGCCCTGGCCGAGTTGCCAGGGTGGCTGTCAACGCTTGTGAGGAGTGAGGCCAGATCTCCCGGTTATCACCCGGATCATTGGCGCCAGGTGGTCAAAACAGGTGTCGCCGAGGGTGTAAGAAATAATACGATCGCCTCCCTGTCCGGGCATCTGTTAGCGCATGACGTCGATCCGGATGTCGTGATGGAACTGCTTTTGTGCTGGAATCGGATACGCTGCTCACCGCCGCTGGACGACGATGAAGTCGTTAATACGGTAACGAGTATTTCGCGTCGACACCAATCGGATTCATTTGTAGAAACACAGCCCGATGTGCCGGGAACCGGGCCGGATTAAACCGTGATATCAGTTAGTCCGCCGCTACCCGTCTTCGCCTGACGACTAATAAAAAGGGGGGGGAGAGGTTATTTTTTCGGGGACGTGTTCGATATTTTTAGCCGCTAACCCTGCGTCACGAAACGCTTGGCCAATGGAAGGCTTGGCCAGCAACTGCCCAGAATACTGATTGGTAAAGGGGTAGGTGACATTTGCGAATGATAATCATTTGTCACCGACCCCTTAAACGTTTGCTAACCCTGCGTCACGAAACGCTCGGCCCCTTGTTACTTTTTGCTTTTACCGTCACTGCATGTCTTTTATGATCCGTATCTATTGCAACCATCGTTACACAGGCAGGTAGTCATGGAGTACAAGGTTCTGCTCACCGTATTTGCTGCAGTATTCGTCGCCGAGCTCGGCGACAAGACACAATTGGCGACCATGCTGTTCGCCGCCGACAAGCAGGTAAGCAAACTAACCGTGTTCGCCGGCGCGTCGCTCGCTTTAGTTCTCGCCTCGGCCATCGGGGTGCTGGCCGGCAGCGCGATTTCACATTATGTCAGCGAAAAAACCCTGAATTATGTTGCCGGTACCGGTTTCGTTGTCATCGGTGTCTGGACGTTGCTGAGGGCCTGACGCAAGCAAATGATTAAGCCCTTGAAGGTCAGCGGAATTCGGGGGACAGTATACTTAATTGACAGTGGGCAACTGGTTGCCTGCCATCCTGTACTGGAAACCTGGTCGCAGTTTAGCTAATCGCCGATGAGAAAATTGAATTAGGTATACCGTCCCCGGAATTGTCATTCCATCCTGATCCCGCTGGCATACTTTCCGATGCCGGGCTTGACCAGGATCAAACCACCCGGCGAGCGCGGGCGCTACATTGGTCACGGAGTTGATCATGACGAAACGCGATCTCACATACATTACCGCAACGGAAATGGCCGGCCGCCAGCGGGAGATCTCGGTGGCGGAATTCTTTCTGAAGAATCGCCATCTGCTGGGTTTTGATTCCCGGGCAAAAGCACTGCTCACCACCGTCAAGGAAGCCGTCGATAACGCGCTCGATGCCTGCGAGGAAGCCGGCATTCTGCCGGACATCCGCGTGCATGTAATCGAAGCAGCCCAGAACGTGTATCGGGTCATGGTCGAAGACAACGGTCCCGGCATCCTCGAAAACCAGATCGCGCGCATTTTTGGCAAGCTGTTGTACGGCTCCAGGTTCCACAAGCTCGCCCAATCGCGTGGCCAACAAGGAATGGGGATCTCGGCGGCGGGCATGTACGCCCAGCTCACCACCGGCAAGTCGCTGCATGTCATCAGCCGTGTCAAGGGCGAGCGGATGGCCTCCGAGCTCTATGTCTCTGTCGACACCACCCGCAACAAACCGCAGATACATGGGAAAAAGAAGATCAAATGGGACCGGCCACACGGCACCTGGATCGAGGCCGAGATGGAGGGCCGCTACCAGAAAGGTACGCATTCCGCCGATATGTATCTCAAGCAAACCGCCATCGCCAATCCCCACGCCAGCTTTCATTTCGAGGGCCCTCATGGCGAAGGCATCACCTACCAGCGCAGTAGCAAGCAGCTGCCGCCCCCGCCGGTGGAGATCAAGCCCCATCCGCGAGGCGTGGAACTGGGCCGGCTAATCCAGATGCTGAATTCAACCCGCAGCCGCCACCTGCTGCAGTTTCTGCAAAACGAATTCTCCCGCGTCGGCCCGAAGACCGCAGGCAAGATCATCGAGACCGCTGGGCGCGGCCTTACCGAACGTTCGTTACCGAAACGCATCGCCCACGCGCAGGCGAATGCGCTCTATCGCGCGATCATAAAAGTACCGGTATCGGCGCCACGCACGGACTGCGTTGTCCCCATTGGCGAGCAGCGGCTACTCGATGGCATGAAAAAGGAAATCAACGCGGATTTCTATATCGTCAAGACAAGACCGCCGGCGGTCTACCGCGGCAACCCGTTCCAGATTGAAGTCGGTATCGCCTGGGGTCATGCGGGTGGCGCGAATCTCGCGGTGGACAAGACCGGCCACATCAACAAGGTCGTGCAGCACAAGCGTGATGCCGCCGAGGCGCTGATCCTGCATGCCGACGAGCCGGCGCATTTGCTGCGTTTTGCCAATCGCGTGCCGTTGCTTTACGAGCAAGGCGGCTGCGCCATCACCCATGCCGTGCTGCAGACAAACTGGCGCAATTACGGCCTCAAGCAACCCAAAGGCGCCCTGCCGCTCGCGCCGATGGTGATCCTGGTGCACCTGGCATCGGTGTGGGTGCCGTTTACCTCCGAGGCCAAGGAAGCGATCGCACAATACCCGGAGATCATCAAGGAGCTGAAGCTGGGTTTGCAGGCATGCGCCCGCCACCTGGCGGAACACCTGCGCCGCAAAACACGTTTGCAAAACGAATATGAAAAACGCACCCATATCGAAAAATATCTGCCCCACGTTGGCATCGCGCTGCAGGATATTCTTCGTTTAAGCGACGCGCAACGCGATCAGGCCGTCAGCAAACTTGACGACGCACTGCACAAATCCCGGAAAATCAAATGACAGACACCCGCACCGAAACAGACAGGAAAACCCGTTTGCAACAGGAACTTGACCGTAAAACGATCGAGCTGATCGACGATACGGCAGGATCCATTCGCGACAGCATCGAACGCGGCGAACTGCCCGATATCGAGTTACCAGTGCGCAGCCTGGCAAACGTCAACTATGACGCCGCCAAAGGTTATCTCGAGCTCGGCGATACGACGAAAACGCGCACGCTCACGGTCAACACCGTGCGCTCGTTTGCGCAGACCCTGCGCTTGATGGCGGCCTCGCGGCAGATGGTGGAGAGCGATGACTTCGCCACCAAACGCGAGGCCTACTACATCAGCAAGAACTGGGGAGACTGTCGCTTCGACGAACAGGCCGAGTCCGATGCCATCATGGACGACATCGAAGCGCTGGCTTCGATGCATGGGCTCTCGCGTGAACAGTTACGCTTCTATCCGGAATCCCACGGCGGATCGGTGGCCGGCCCCTTAACCGTCATGGACACCGATCCCGAAACCGGCGAGGCCCTTGAGATCGACTGCGCCAGGCTCGGTAGCGGTGCCTATAGCGTGCCGCGCTCGGTGGAACGCCTCAGGTTCAGGACCGATGCGGATTTTATTCTGGCGATCGAAACCGGCGGTATGTTTCAGCGACTGAACAACCACCGCTTCTGGAAGAAGGCCAATTGCATCCTGGTGGAGATGGGCGGTGTGCCGACACGCGCCACCCGCCGCTTTATCCGGCGACTCTCGGACGAGGTCGATATCCCGGTGTATTGTTTCGTGGATTGCGACCCCTATGGCTTCGCCAATATCTACCGCACCCTGAAGGCCGGTTCCGGCAACGCGGCGCACATCAATCGCTTCTTTTGTGTGCCGCGGGCACAGTTTCTGGGCGTCACGCCGCAGGACATCATCGACTACGCCCTGGCCGATGCCACCCATCCACTGAGCAAAACCGATATCAAGCGCGCGACCGACGCCATCAACAACGATCCGTTCTTTGCCGCCCACCCGCAGTGGCTTGCCGCCATCAAACAGCTGCTCGAGATGGGCGTACGCGCCGAACAGCAAGCCCTGGCAAAGTGGGGACTCAACTACGTAATCGATGAATACCTGCCACGCAAACTGGATGACAGGGACGGGTTTTTACCCTGACAGCGGAACCCGGCGCCCGGTTCGTCGGGGGGAAATCAGGGGACAGTCTGAGCTCTCATTTCACTTCGATTTAATTGGTCGCCTGGAAGTTTTAACCAAAAAGATCAGAAAAAACTCGAAGCGACGGGAAGTAATCAATAACATACATATAATATGATTATCCCTTATACCGAATTATCGGAAGACGCGTTAGAAGCGCTGATTGAAGATTTTGTCACGCGTGATGGTACCGATTATGGTTGGGATGAAATGAGCAGGCAGGAGAAAACCACGCATCTGCTAGCGTTACTGGAAACGGGCGAACAGTTGATAAGCTATAACGAGGATACAGAAAGCTGTGGGCTCTTAACTAAAGGAGAGCTCGAATAAAAAAGGGTTCAAATGCCCGGTAAAGGGGTCGGCGGGTAAAGGGGTCGGTGACATCCGCGAATGATAATCATTTGTCACCCACCCCTTAAATCGCCCCATAATTATGTATGCGCCCGGGATGGCATCGTCAATTTTCCTGTAATACTAGTGCCCAATGCGGGTTACCGTGATCCTGGCTACCGGGTTGCGCCAATCGTAGACGGCTGGTTGCAGCAGCAAATCACCGACGCCATGAATGCCACGATGGATATGCACATAACCCTCGTCGTCAGGATCTTCGTCGGGCGACAGGCCTTCGCCTCCACAGATCGGGCCGGGGATGTTTATACACAACTCGTCATTAGGTTCGGTGCCCGCGTCATAGCCCGGTGAATAGTAGGTTTGCGTACCGCGATTCGGTGCTTTGACACTATCGAGCGCAATGAATCCGTCGTTGGTCGGCAGCATCATCGCGGCAAGGCTGATTCGTCGTGCCCGGGGATGGGCTTTCACCACGACCGTAACTGAGTCGCCGGGCAACAGCGGGCCTCCCGAATTCTGCACATCGGCCACATGGTTCATGTCTTTGAGCGCAGCTTCGAGTAACGAAATATCGCCAGCCTCGGCTATCGCTGTCAATTCCTTGCTCGCGGATGAACCGAGTTCAATCAGACCGATCTGCCTACGGTGACTTGCAACCAGAATGGGGGTAAAGATTATGGCATTGGTCAGGTTCGTAATCGTCACATGGTAAGTAGGCCAACCGCTGGCCTGTGCTGACGATGAGATAACAATCAGGCCGGATACAAGCAGTGCGCCCAGCGCTTTCTTCAGGGTTGTAAGCATGGTCTTTCCTCCTCGAATAAGAGGCTTGACTATGCGTACTACAGATCACGTGGCAGTCACCAAACTATAAAATTTTTATCACTTCAAGCCGTCGCCGGCAACGAAAAACGGAAGGTTGTGCCCTGGTGCAAAACGCTGTCCACCGACAAATGACCCCCATGCATTTCGACGATGCGCGACGCGATCGCAAGCCCCAGGCCGAGCCCGGAATCGGCGTCACCCTTACCCGTGCTACTGGTCTTTTTATAAAAACGCTTCAGCACGTAGGGTAATTCTTCGGCGGCTATGCCGTAGCCGGTATCCGAAACCGCGATCTCGACGCTGCAATCACGCGGGGCGACCTGGAGGCGAATATGCCCCCGGTCCGGTGTATGCTTGAACGAATTATCGATCAAATTATCGAGAACGCGCTCGATCATGCCCACATCGGCCGATACTTCAGGCACCTGCTCGTCGACTACTACGTTGAACTCAATATTTTGCTCCCGCGCGCGCAGATAAAACTTGTGCGACACATCGAACGCCAGCTCCGCAAGCGAGAACGACTCTACGCGTGGCTGCAACTCGTTGGCATCCAGCTTGGCAAGCTCAAACAGTTCTTCGACCAGCCGCGTCAATCGTTGCGCGTTTTCATAAGCGATGCGCAGGTATTCCTGCTTGTTTTGCGCGGAGAGTTCTGCCTGCTTGAGTTGTAGCGTCTCCAGAAATCCACTTAACGAGGCCAGCGGCGTGCGCAGGTCGTGTGAAATATTGGCCACCATTTCACGACGCGTGGATTCCACTTCCTGCAAGTGCTGCATTTGCTCTTCGATGCGCTGCGCCATCTTCTGGAAGGTCGCGGTCATACGCTCGATCTCGTCGAGCGTGGCATCATCAGGCTCAACCGCAAACTCTTTTGCCTGCAAGTGATTGTCCTTGAAGGTCTGCATTGCCGAACTCAACACCCTGAGCTTGCGCATCAGGAAGAAAAACAATAACAGGCCAGCGACAAAGGCGAAGCCCAGCGCGACCACAATCGAGGCTGCACTCCAACGCATGATCAGGCTGCGTTGTAACACATCCGAGATACGGTTGATTTTCTCGCTGCCAAGAATGGCATAGATATAACCCTGTCGCTGGTTATCGACGTCAATCGGCGCAACGCTGAAACTGTTCTGGCGCGTGGCATGGCCGGGGTCGTCACCCATGATCAAGCCCGCATCGTGCTGCTCGAGAAAGCGGTTGACCGGGCCCAGCGAGACCTGTTTTTGCTGGATCCTGTCCGGCGCCATCGAGTGACCGATCACCTGGCCATCGGCGTCGAGCAGGTACAGCTCAAGGCTTGGATTGATGATCATCACGTTTTGAAACAGCTCCGTGAGGTTGTTCTGCTGTACCTGCCCGTCCTCGATCAGTACATGCTCACTGACGATATAGCGTGCCAGGTCCCGGTTCAGTTGCTGACTAACTTCCTGCTGATACATCGGCGCGGTGTACATTGCGACAAACAGAAACACCGCACCGATGCCGATGAACAGCAAAAACAGAACCAGTACCAGCTTGACGTAAAGACTGTGAAACATCGGTACTCAGACTTCGCGGAAGCGATAGCCGACACCCCAGACGGTTTCGATGTACTGCGCCTGCCCAGACACCTCCTCGATTTTTTTGCGCAGCCGGTTGATGTGAGAGTTAACCGTGTGTTCATAGCCGGTATGGCTGTAACCCCAGACCTGGTCGAGTAACTGCCCGCGACTGAAAACGCGGCCCGGATGACGCGCAAAATGCAACAGTAAATCAAATTCTCTGGCGGTTAACTCGACCGCCTGTGCATCGATAGTGACGCTGCGCCGGGTTGCGTCGATGACGAGGGACTGGATTTCGATGCGCTCGTCCAAAGCGTTTGTCGCCGAGGGTGTAACAAGCTCACTGCGACGCAGGATAGCCTTGACTCGCGCCTGCAGCTCGAAAATCGAGAACGGCTTTGTCAGATAATCGTCTGCGCCAAGCTCGAGCCCGAGCACGCGATCGAGTTCGCTCGACCTGGCGGTTAACATCAGGATTGGAATCATGATCGACTGGCTGCGCAGTTTGCGGCACAGCTCAAGTCCATCGAGCCCCGGCAACATTAAGTCCAGCACAATTAGTTGATAGGCATGGTTGCTGGCCCGATTGAGACCGTCGACACCATTGGTTACAACGTCCACCTGGTAGGCATTGTCACGTAGGTGCAGCTCGAGCAAACGGCAGATGTCCTGGTCGTCCTCTACAACCAGGATCCGCCTGCCGTCTGCTGTTTGACGGGGCTGTTCCTGATCAACTGCCTGGCCGGACTGAAGGGACTGCGTCATATATTACTCCAGACTGACTGTAGAGCTTTGATTGCAATTGCCAAACAGAGTTCAATCGGGCCGCTCTCGAATGTCGGGGTAACGATGGCT
>CALDDP010000127.1 GCA_937936805.1 uncultured Gammaproteobacteria bacterium
GGGCAATGCGTTCGCTACCCCAGCGAATGGCGGTGTCGATTTGTTCACTCATTGACTATGAACTGGTTCACTATGGAAATTCATGGAATAGCCTATAAATTAACCGTGTGCATCAATACCTCCCCCCCGAACTATTGATGATACCACGTGGCCAGGGACGGCCTTTCTTTTTCTGACACCCTCTGTGCCACGATAGCGGCGTTAAAAAATTTCGCAAAACGTTCGCATACTTTGGCGTATTGCTCGCGCTATTGCCGAATTTTTGCCTTGCTCTCACGGCACAGAGGGTGTCAGAAAGCTTCAGTTAACGAATTCGGGTGATGGTGGAGACGGGGTTTTACAACTGAATCTAGTAATTTCGATGGCGGCGTAAAAAGCGACCGCAGGTCATCCCGGAAAGTGCGCAGCACTTATCCGGGATCTAGCAATGATGGGAGGTTTTGCCGTGCCCTCGCGGCACCGGTTGTCGGGGTTTCAGGCGATTCCCTGGTTGTCGTCACCGAGGTTCGCTAGCTGCTCCGCCTGGTACTCATGCATTAGTGGATCAACCACCTGCCCGAGGTTGCCCTGCATGATGTCGTCAAGTTTATACAGGGTCAGATTAATGCGGTGATCGGTAAGCCTGCCCTGGGGGAAATTATAGGTGCGGATGCGTTCGGAGCGATCTCCACCGCCGACCAGGGACTTCCGTTCAGCGGCCTGCTCTGCATCCTGTTTTTGCTTTTCTTCATCGTAAATACGTGCCTGCAGCAGCGACATGGCGCGTGCCCTGTTCTTGTGTTGCGAGCGTTCATCCTGACATTCGACCACGGTACCGGTAGGAAGGTGTGTCAGCCGGATTGCTGAATCTGTTTTGTTGACATGCTGGCCTCCGGCCCCCGAAGCGCGAAAGGTGTCGACGCGTAAATCAGATGGATTGATCTCGATCATTTGCACTTCTTCACTTTCCGGAATAATGGCCACAGTTGCGGCTGACGTGTGCACCCGACCCTGCGACTCGGTTTCCGGGACGCGCTGTACACGATGCGCACCTGATTCGAACTTCAGCTGTGAAAAGGCGCCCTGGCCGACGATACGCGCGATTATCTCCTTGTACCCGCCATGCTCGCCTTCGCTGCTATTCAACACTTCCAGTTGCCATTTCTTACTCTCGGCGAATCGGCTGTACATGCGAAACAGGTCGCCGGCAAAAATAGCGGCTTCGTCACCGCCGGTGCCGGCACGAATTTCGAGGAAAACATTCGCATTGTCATTAGGATCCCTGGGCAACAGCAGTTTCTGCAATTCGACTTCGAGTGGCTCGATCCGACTTTCGTTGTCGGCGATCTCCTCTTCGGCCATCTCGCGGATTTCGGCATCTTCCTCGCTCAACATCTCCTGCGCCGAAGCCAGTGCATCCTGCACCTGCTTATAGGTGTTGAAGTTTTTTACTACATCTTCCAGCTGCGCGTACTCCATCGACAGGTTGCGAAACCGGTCCTGATCGTTGATGACTTCAATGTCAGCGAGTAGACCTGCGATTTCTTCGTGCCTGGCGCAAAGCGTTTCCAGCTTGTTGATCAGTGATTCTTTCATAACTTTAGTGCGGGTCGGGTGTGAGCAGCGATTTGAGCAGTTGAATGCGATCGCTATCCTCGTTTTGCAGCGCTTTACGCATTTCAATAGTCGGTTTGTGCATCAACTTGCTGGTTATTTCATTGGCGAGTCGCTGCAGCGCCTGCTCGGCATCGACGTCGTGCTTCAGCTGCGCCAGGGCTTTCTCGATCGCCTGCTTCTTGATCAATTCGGCGCCATCGCGCAGCTGTCGAATATGATCCGCGGACTGGTGGGTTTTCAGCCACTGATCGAACGTTTTTACTTCAAGATTGATGATTTCCAGCGCGGCTTCGGCGGCTAGTTCGCGACCGCGCAGGTTTTCATCCACCACGGTCTTAAGGTCATCGACGGTGTAGAGGTAAATATCCTGCAACTTGCCTACTTCGGACTCGATATCGCGCGGGACGGCAAGATCGACCATGAATATAGGCCGGTGCTTACGCTGTTTTAACGCCGACTCGGTGGCACCCTTGCCAAGAATAGGCAGCTGGCTCGCGGTTGACGAAATGACGATATCGGCGCGCACCAACTGTTCGGGCACCGCATTGATCTGCACCGCTTCGGCACCGATCTGGTCGGCCAGCAGTCGGGCACGGTCGACACTACGGTTGGCGATTGTGATCGAACCGATTTGCTGACTCTTCAAATGCCTGGAGACCAGCTCAATAGTCTCTCCGGCGCCGATAAGCAGCGCATGCAGTTCGTTGAGATTACCAAAAATCTGCTTTGACAGGCTTACCGCGGCAAACGCAACCGAAACCGGGTTGGAACCGATTTCCGTGTCGGTGCGGACCCGTTTGGCAACGCTGAACGAGTGTTGGAACAGGCGATCCAGAATTGAGTTAACGGCATTGTCCCCACGCGCCTGATCGTAAGAATCCTTCAATTGTCCGAGTATCTGGGGTTCGCCGAGCACCATCGAGTCAAGTCCAGAAGCTACG
Organism: uncultured Gammaproteobacteria bacterium; assembly: GCA_937936805.1. Lineage (GTDB taxonomy): Bacteria > Pseudomonadota > Gammaproteobacteria. The sequence continues at coordinate 2,538 of CALDDP010000127.1, forward strand.
CGAAACAGGTGGCGAGCGACCTCCTGGTCGCTGTGCTCGTAGATATACGGTGAAAGGCCTTCGTCATCGATGCCGTGATGAGCGGTCAGCCAGTTGGTAATGACCGCCCTGCAATCGGATGACGCGTCGCAATAAATCTCGGTGCGATTGCAGGTTGATACGATAACCGATTCGTTAATCGCAGGAATGCCCAGCAATTCCTGCAAAGCATGGCTCATCTGCTCCGGCGCAAAAGCGATTTTCTCGCGAATATCGACCGGGGCGGTTAAATGATTGATGCCAAGAGACAATAGGGCCATGTTAACGGAAGGTTTGGTGCCAACCGGAGATTTTCGGGCATAAGCCTGGCAAATACAACATCAACGGAACAAATCGTGATAAATACAATCCTATTACGAGATGCTACACTCGACCTTATGCCTTATTTGAGGAGACCATATTGGATTCCATGAACCTCGTGCTGCGCCCGTTCTTTATCACGACGACGCTTTTGCTGACAGCCTGTGCGGGTCTGCCGCAGACTTCGTCGCAATCCCCTGAGTTGCTCGAACAACAGCGGGCACAGGTAAATCCTCTGAGTTCGCAAAGAGACGCAGTTGCGGATGCCAGCTATAACCTGATGGTGGCCGAGATCGCTTTAAACCAGGGTAATACGGAAGTCGCGGTTAAACACTATCTTGATGTTGCCCTGACCCAGGATAACCCGGAAATAGCGGAACGAGCAGTGCGAGTCGCGGTTTACGGGCAAAACCTTGAAGCGGCCATTATCGCGGCGCAACGCTGGATAGAGCTCGACCCGAACCGGGTCGAGGCACGTCAGGTCATTGCCGCGATTTATGTCCGCCAGGACAAGATCCAGGAAGCCTTCACCTACCTCGACGATTTGATCCAGACCAGCGAACTCGATGATGCGCAGTTGTTTCCGCCTCTGCTTGGAATACTGGCGCGTGAAAAAAATGCCAACACCGTACTAGCCGTGTCCCTGCTCATCGCACAGAAAAATCCAGACAGGGCCTACGCCCAGTACCTGCACGGAATGCTGTCGGCGCAAAACGGTCGCGCGGAAGCTGCACTCGAGTACATTGATCGCTCGATTGCGCTGCAGGAGATAGAAGGCGTGCATGCTACCCGGGCAAAGATTTTGCTCGGCCTGGGCAGGTCCGATGAAGCCGTTTTAAGCCTGAGTAAGGCGGTCGAAAACGATCCCGATGATCAGGCCCTGAGATTGACCTACGCTCGGCTCCTGGTCGATATCAAGGATTACGAAAAAGCGCGGATCCAGTTTGAAAAGCTGCATATGGCCTCCCCCGATGACGCCGAATTGCTCTACACGCTCGGCCTGCTGTCGCTCGAATCGCAGCGCCTGGATGATGCCGAGAAGTACATGATGAAGCTGGTTGAGCTGAATCAACGCGAGGGTGAGGCACAGTATTACCTGGGCCGTATTTTTGAGAACCGTAAGCAGTATGACGCGGCGATCGAATGGTATAAAAAAGTACATGTCGGCGATTACAAGTTCGATGCCCAGTTGCGCATAGCCGATATGCTGGGCATTTCAGGGCGTACCGATGAGGCGGTCCAGCATCTGGACGCGATTCTAAAGGGTAGCCAGTCAGATGGATCGCTGGTGCGAATTTATATCGCCAAGGGGGAGTTGTTGCGCGCTGCCCGTCGCTACGAGGAGGCGATGACGGTTTTCAATACCGCGCTTGAAATCGTGCCGGGAAATAGTGATTTACTGTACTCGCGAGCTCTGGTGGCGGAAAGGCTTGGACGCATCGATATGCTGGAAGCGGATATCAAGCTCATTCTGAAAACCGAGCCGAATAACGCGCACGCGCTCAACGCGCTCGGATTTACCCTGGCTGATCAGACCGATCGTTACGAGGAGGCTTACGCCTATATCAAACGCGCGATCGAAATTAATCCCGATGATGCGGCGATTATCGATAGCTGGGGCTGGATACACTATCGCCTGGGTGACTATGAAAAGGCCATCGAATTGCTGCGCAAAGCGCTGTCGCGCTTTGACGATGCTGAGATCGCCTCCCATCTGGGTGAGGTCCTCTGGGTAAGCGGGAAACAGGATGAAGCGCGCAGCATCTGGCAAAAAGCGCTCAAGAAATCCCCGGATGCCCCGGCGTTGCACAGTGTTATGCAACGTTTTATTCCCTGATTCCAGACCAGAGCTTGTTTCGTCTCTTCTTCCTTGCCTGCATCGCGGTGGCTGTTGCCGGATGTAGCCAGTCAGGCCGGATGGCGGATAAGCAGCGGGCGCAGGAACTGTGGGCCGCCCGGCAACAGGCGCTGCTTGAACTCGATAACTGGGATATTCATGCCCGGGCTGCTATCAAGGTGGAGACAGGGGTCTATAACGTCGGTATTCGCTGGCAGCGGCTGGCTGACGATTCAACAATTCTGCTGGAGGCGCCTTTCGGGCAGGGGGTCTTTCGTATCGAGTCCGATGCGAGCGGAAAATACCGGCTGCGGCTACCAGACGGACGCGTGTTTGAAAACAGCAGCGCGGAAGCATTGCTTGAGGACATGATTGGCTGGTCCTTGCCGATCAGTGGCCTCGAGTACTGGATTCGAGGATTGCCACGACCGGGTAGCGATTACTCTCATCGCCTCGACGAGGGAGGCCGCGCGCGATCGATCAAGCAGGATGAGTGGGCCATCAGTTACCTCGATTACCTGGCGCGACAGGAAAGCCTGAGCTTGCCGCGCAGGGTAAAGCTGGTAAGCGAAAGTGTAACCTTCAAGCTGATAATCGAGCGCTGGCAGGAGTCCGTGATAGACGCCAGCCCGTCCGATCTCTTCCCCACGTTTAACTGAGATGGCGGAATCACTGATACTGCGCGCGCCTGCCAAGCTCAATCTCATGCTGCATATCACCGGACGTCGTGATGACGGCTACCATTTGCTTGAAACCGTGTTTCAATTCATCGATCTTGTCGATCATATCGAATTCATTAGCAACGATGAGGGCAGTATCGAGCGCCTGCCGGGTAATTCTCCGCTCGACGCGGCAGAGGATATACTGCTGACCACGGCCACCATGCTGCAGTCACGCTTCCAGGTAGATCAAGGGGTTAGCATCAGTATCGACAAGCGGATACCGGTCGGCGGTGGCCTGGGGGGCGGCAGTTCCGATGCAGCGGCCTGCTTACTGGCCTTGAATCGGCTCTGGGGCCTGGATTTATCGCTCGATCAGCTGGCCGGAATCGGCCTTGAACTGGGCGCGGACGTGCCGGTTTTTGTGCGCGGACGATCCGCATGGGCTAGCGGAATCGGTGAAGCCTTGCAGGCGATTGATATAGAACAACCGATTTATCTCGTAATCGACCCCAAAGTTGCGGTTTCCACGGCGCAAATATTTGCTGCGCGGGAATTGACACGTAACTGCGATCCCATCACAATACGCGCCTTTCTGCGCGGCTCGGGTAGTAATGTGTGCGAGCCAGTGGTAAGAAAACTGTATCCCCAGGTAGGTGAAGCGATCGACTGGCTGAACCAGCATGCAACAGCGAGGATGTCGGGAACCGGTGCTTGCGTGTTTGCGGCGATCGATAGCCTTGAACAGGCAGAAGTTGTAAAATCGCGGGTTCCGCGGCAGTGGGATGCGTACGTTACCAGGGCTATGAATTGTAGCCCGGTACACCAGCAATTAGGATTGCTGGATTGAAGAGAATTATTGGGCCGTCGCCAAGTGGTAAGGCACCAGGTTTTGATCCTGGCATTCGTTGGTTCGAATCCAGCCGGCCCAGCCAAATTGATCGGACGAAAGTCGAGGTAGTACAGAGCGTATAACCCGGCTGGATGAGAACCGAGGTTCGACAAAATCGACGCGAGCGATTTTGGATGTCCGCAGGAAGATATTGCAGAGCGCGCAGTCCGGTTTGCAGTATACAGATTTTTTGCAACGCGAGAGACCCCGATGGTTGGCAGTGTAGCCACGAATGACTTGATGGTCTTCACCGGGAACGCTAATCCCGAATTAGCACGGACCATTGTCCGCCACCTCGATATTCCGCTGGGAATCGCGTCGGTGGGTGTGTTCAGCGATGGCGAAATATCGGTAGAGATTGGCGAAAATGTACGTGGCAAGGATGTATTTATCATCCAGCCTACCTGTGCTCCAACCAACGACAACCTGATGGAGTTGATGGTAATGATAGACGCCATCAAGCGGGCGTCGTCGGACAGGGTTACGGCGGTCATCCCCTATTACGGGTATGCGCGACAGGATCGACGGGTACGTTCGCAGCGGGTACCGATTACGGCCAAGGTGATCGCGAACATGATTACCAGCGTCGGCGTGGACAGGGTATTGACGGTCGATTTGCACGCCGATCAGATCCAGGGATTTTTCGAATGCCCGGTGGATAACGTTTACGCATCGCCCATCCTGATGGGCGATATCTGGAAACAGAAGTATCCGGATATGATCGTGGTATCGCCTGATGTCGGTGGTGTGGTGCGCGCCAGGGCAATCGCGAAGCAGCTTGATGAAGCCGATCTGGCAATCATCGACAAACGTCGCCCGCAGCCGAACATGGCCCAGGTCATGAATATCATCGGTGAGGTCGAGGGCAAGACCTGCATTATCGTCGATGACATGGTCGATACCGCCGGTACTTTGTGCCAGGCGGCCGGT
>CALDDP010000128.1 GCA_937936805.1 uncultured Gammaproteobacteria bacterium
CCAGTTCTGATTCGATCGTTGTAGCCCAGACTTGGGCCGTCCTCTTATGCTCAAAGCTTTTGGTGATCAGTGGGAAGCCTTTCCGCCTGATCTGTACTTGCCAGTGTAGGTTTCGCTTTCGAATAGTTGCCATCTCTCTTCTCCGTGTGACAGGAGTGTGACAAATCAGCCCTGAAATCAATGGCTTTGAGGAGGGGAGGAAGATAACTAGTTGATTTTAATGGCGCGCTCGGCGGGAGTCGAACCCACGACCTTTGGCTTCGGAGGCCAACACTCTATCCATCTGAGCTACGAGCGCTTTACATATTTTGCCAGGTCTGGTCAGGCAGCGCGGTGATTGTAAACCAAAGCGGTACAGTTTAGACAGGGTAGTCAAATATTTTTTGCGAATTGGCCGTATTTCGAGGATAATGCGCAGCGATTCCGATAGCCGTCTAATTCCTGGAGACAACTAGTGAGTTCAGCTCAACCCGAAACCTTCTCGCCGCAAAATATAAGCGTCCTTGGCGGACTATTGCTGCTTGCAATCATTCTCGGAGAAGTTGTGTTCAATCCCAAAAATGACGGGGCGATGGCTGAACCAGTTGATACGATTGAAGATATTGCGATGCGAATTAAGCCGGTCGTATCGCTCGATGATATGCGCGGCAGTATGAAGGTGGCCTCGGTTGCCGACGACTCGGCAAACAAATCACCTGACCAGCTGTATCAGGGCGCCTGCCTGGCCTGCCATACTACCGGTGCGGCCGGCGCACCCAAGATCGGTGATGCGGCGATCTGGAAAGAGCGCGGCGCCAAGGGGCTGGACGCGCTGGTAAGTGCCGCAATCAACGGCATCGGCGCCATGCCTCCGCGGGGTGGTTCGCAGTATGATGATGACCAGATGCGTGCGGTTGTCGAGTACATTCTTGCCGAATCCAAATAGCACCTGCGCAGACCTTATCCTCACCGCGCAAGCGCGGCGCCAGAAAATCCAGCTACTGCTTCCTTCCGGTCGGGCCGCACTGGCTTGAAAGTACAGATTTCAACGCCGCTGGCGATCCTGTTGTCGATATGAAATCGCTTCGTTTACGTGCGTATCCAGTATGTTTTCTTCAGCAGAGATATCGGCGATAGTGCGCGCCAGTTTTAATAGCTTGTGATAACTGCGAGCGGTCAGGCGCAGCTTTTCGATGGCAAGCTCCAGCACCTGCTTACTGCCTGCTTGCAGACTGCAGAAACGAGCGAGATCTCGACTGTTCAGGCGCGAGTTGACGTATCCCTGGCGGACGAGCTGCAATTGGCGCGCGCGCTGGACACGCTCTCTAACCAGGGTACTGGTTTCGCCGCAATCAGTCTCTTGCATAACCAGATGCCGGTAGTCGAGTCGTCCAAGCTCGATCTGTATATCGATCCGGTCCAGCAGCGGTACCGATAATTTATTGCGATAGCGTCTTAACTGGTCTGCTGAACAATCGCAGGATTTGATCGAATCGCAACCGCCGGGGCAGGGATTCATTGCCGCAACGAGTTGAAACTGCGCGGGAAATTCGGCTTTACCAGACGCGCGTGAAATATGAATTCTGCCGGTCTCAAGCGGTTCGCGTAATACTTCGATTGAGCGGCGATCGAACTCCGCCAGTTCATCGAGAAACAGGACGCCGTTGTGTGCCAGCGAAATTTCGCCGGGCCTTGGAGTTTTGCCGCCACCGACCAGGGCAATACCGGACACGGTATGGTGGGGCGACTGAAACGGTCGCTCGAGCCAGTTGCCGGGATTTACCGGTTGCTGGCAGACCGAGCGGATACTGGCGCTGCTCAGCGCCTCGTCTTCGTTCATTGGTGGCAATATCGAGTTGAGTCGTTGAGCCAGCATGCTCTTACCGGTGCCGGGTGGACCCGTCATCAACATATGATGGCCACCGGCCGCGGCGATCTCGAGTGCCCGCTTCGCCAGATACTGGCCATGAACCTCTGCCAGATCAAGTGCATGATTTGCACTTTGCGGCACCACCGAGTTGTCGAGCAGGGGCAGGGGGTCTCCGCCGTTAAGGCTGCGACAAATGTTCGCCAACGAACTGGCTAACTGTATCGGCAGACCGCTGAGCATGGCCGCTTCGGGCTGATTTTGCTGCGGGATGATAGCCGACTGCCCCGCTCTTTTGGTGGCGATCAATGCGGGTAACAAACCATTTACTTTTCGGCATGCGCCGCTCAGGGCGAGCTCGCCAAAGCATAGTAAATTCACCAGGCCGGATGTTTTAATCTGTGAAGAAGCGGCAAGTATGCCAAGCGCGATTGGTAAGTCGTAGCGCCCGCCTTCCTTGGGCAGGTCAGCCGGAGCCAGGTTAACGGTAATTCGGCGTGCAGGAAACTCGAAACCTGAATTAAGAATTGCCGAGCGCACCCTGTCGCGTGCCTCACGTACCGCAGTTTCGGGCAATCCCACCACGGTAAAAGCCGGTAAGCCATTGGAGATATGTACCTCGACGCGAACTTCGGGGGCATCGATGCCCAATTGGGCGCGGGTCTGGAGTTGAGTGAGCGACATGGCAGAATCCTTTCTATATTTTTGCCAACAGGCAGTTTTGAAATTTAACTCGACGCTTCCTGCGTCGTGCGGAGCCCAGTCTAGCATGAAACAGCGGTGATTTTGCAGGCGCGGGCCGTGCCTGTTGCGCAGTACTTCGGTAGACCTGGAATATGTACATACCCGGATGCGCCCGGCACCTATCCCATATTGAATATTAGTATATAAGTAAATATTAATATAATAATCAGACGATTTTCTTGAGGACTAGCAGAGGGATAAAATCATGCATATAAGAAGATTGATTACAGTTTTTCCAACCATTTTTCTCCTACTTGGTCTGGCGATTGCCCACTCGGCAGCGTCGGCCAGCGAGCCCGAGGCGAATACATCCGTACACAAGTTTGAACTGGCAAAGCAGTATTACGGCCAGTGCAATAATACTGACAGTACGGAGTTCGATGCGATCAGGCCGCAACTCAATGCCTTCACCGATATGGAGCTGATGGCGCAAACTATGGCGGATCCCGCAAAGTTCATGCAACTGATGTCGGTAGTCAATGATCCGCGCACGCTTCATGTCATGACCAAATGCGCCACCGAGCCGGTCATGTGGGATACCTGGATGAGTGGCATGACCGACTTCAACAAAATAAGCCGGACGATGGGATACTTCATGAACCCGAATATGTATATGGCGTGGATGATGGCGCCGATGAATCCTGCAATGTATCAGCCGATGATGCAAATGGCCGATCCCCAGTACTACACCCGCTGGATGAACGCGATGGCGAACCCGGCTTTTTACCAGCCGATGACATCTTTGGCCGACCCCAACTGGTATACGCCGCGCATCAACTGGATGATGAATCCACAGTCCATGCAGCCAATGTTCGACATGATGAACATGGGTAACTATTTCGCGCCGGTGACGGCAGCGAATGATGCAACGGTGGTACCTGCAAACTAGTAGCAAATGTGATGGTGGCTGCGGTATCTTATACTGCAGCTGCCGCAAGTTTAATCCTGGAGAATACTGATGAAACCGAATATGGGAACCACTGATCGTGTCATTCGCGCTATTGTCGGCGTCGCGGCGCTAGCTGCATGGCCATTGGGTCTGGTCGAAGGGACGCTGGGAATCATCGCTTTGGTAGTAGGTATAGTGCTGCTAGGGACCGTGCTGCTGCGCTGGTGCCCGCCCTACGATTTGCTCGGTATCAATACCGGTGCGGGCAAAGAATAACCCGGCCCCGCCAATGACCAGGTGCTCGCCCTGGTCCTTTTGTTTCAGTCCAGCGTTTGTTCCAGTTCCTTAAGCCGGGCTTCTATAATCTCGAGTTTTTCCCGGGTGCGCTGCAATACTCGCGCCTGGATATCAAATTCCTCGCGACTCACCATTTCGTAATTAGCAAGCTGTTGCTGTAAAAGCGTTTTCAGGCGTGCGTCGAAATCGGCTTTAACCTGCTGCAATCCCGGTGGTAACAATTCGTTTATTTTTTCCGATAGACGATTGATGGTTTGATTGTCGATCATGTAAGCCCCAATTTAGTGCATTATACTGCAAGTATGCACTAAAATAGTGCAATAATAGATCATAACTGGTCAATTCTAACCATAATTTGCGTGTTTTCCCAGAGTCGCCAAAATCGAGCCCTGCTTTTATTGGAGAACTACTTATGAAAATTATTACTGCGATTATCAAGCCCTTCAAGCTTGATGACGTTCGCCAGGCACTCGGTGAAATCGGCGTGCAGGGCCTGACCGTCTCTGAAGTGAAGGGCTTCGGGCGTCAA
>CALDDP010000129.1 GCA_937936805.1 uncultured Gammaproteobacteria bacterium
CGTGCCAAACAGGCGCTCGGTGACCGGGTCGTCATACTGGGCCATCATTATCAGCGCGATGAAATTTTCAAGCACGCTGACTTTTCGGGAGATTCGTTAAAGCTTTCGCGCCAGGCGGCTGATTCAAAGGCCGAGTTTATCGTCTTTTGCGGGGTGCATTTCATGGCCGAGGTCGCCGATATTATCTCGCGCCCCGAACAGGTTTCCATTCTACCTGATTTGTCCGCCGGCTGTGCGATGGCCGATATGGCCGATCTCGAGAAGGTGGATCGCGCCTGGCAGGAATTGAACTCGGTGCTGGCTGCCGATGAATGCGTTACGCCGGTAACTTACATCAATTCAGCGGCGGATCTTAAATCTTTTTGCGGTCGCCACGGCGGCATAGTCTGCACCTCCACCAATGCGCAGCAAATTCTCGACTGGTCGTTTGCGCGTCGTGAAAAAGTCCTGTTCTTCCCGGATCAGCACCTGGGCAGAAATACGGCTTACAAGATGGGCATACCGCTCGAGGAAATGGTGGTCTGGGACTATGACATGCCCATGGGTGGTCTCACCGCGGAGCAGATCAAAAACGCCAGAATGATCCTGTGGAAAGGATTTTGCTCGGTGCACCAGATGTTCAAACCGGAGCAAATAGAAAACTTCCGCCGCGAATTCCCACAGGGCAGGGTAATTTCACATCCCGAAGCCAGTTTCGAAGTCTGCCAGATGTCGGATTATGTCGGTTCCACCGAATACATTATCAAGACGATTACCGAAGCTGAAGCCAATACCCAATGGCTGGTCGGCACCGAACTGAACCTGGTCAATCGATTGCATCAGACCCTGGCAAGCGAAAACAAGACGGTGCAATTCATGTCTCCAATGGTTTGCATGTGTTCCACCATGTTTCGTATCGATCCACAGCATCTCGCCTGGGTGCTGGAAAACCTGGTTGAAGGCAGTGTTGTCAACCAGATCTCTGTGCCCCAGGATGTCGCCAACAACGCGCGGATTGCGTTGCAACGTATGCTCGATATTTAAACCACTGCGCGGAAAGTTCGATCCGGAGTCCAGTTGATGGCTGACGAAGAAAACGCCTATACCTTTGCTACAGCCGCGACGCGGCATATCAAGCTTGAAAATCTGGGAGAAGGTGGCTTCAGGATGTGGCGCGGCGATTGTCTGGCGGAAGTAACACTGGCTTACGAATCCTGGGGAGAATTATCCGCCACTGCCGACAACGCAATACTGATTTTTACCGGTTTGTCGCCGAGTGCGCATGCGGCATCGTCGCCGCAGGATTCATCCCCCGGCTGGTGGGAGTATATGATTGGACCGGGTAAGGCAATCGATACCGATCGGTTCTTTGTCGTCTGTGCCAATTCGCTGGGCGGCTGTTACGGCAGTACCGGGCCGGGATCAGTGAATCCTGAAACCGGTGAAAATTATGGCGCCGATTTTCCAGACGTAACTGTAGAGGATATAGCCGCCTCCGGATTTTTACTGATGCGCCAGCTTGGCGTGGAGAAGTTACACGCCGCGGTCGGCTCGTCGATGGGAGGCATGTCTGCAATCGCCTATGCAATGCGCTACCCCGACCATATTGATAACCTGATATCAATTTCTGCGGCCACCCGGGCGCTGCCACTGACTATTGCACTGCGTTCATTGCAGCGTGAAATCATTCGCAGTGACCCTGCGTGGAATGGCGGGCGCTATGCCGATGATGCGAAACCGTTGGTCGGTATGTCACTGGCGCGCAAACTCGGACTGGTGTCTTATCGCGCGGCGGACGAATGGAACTCCAAGTTCGATCGCAGTCGTGTAGCGGCTGAAAAACTGACCGGAGAGCGCTTCGAGCGTGAGTTCGAAATCGAGAATTACCTTGAATATAACGCCCGCAAATTCATTAACAGTTTCGATCCCAACAGTTATCTATACCTGTCGCGGGCCATGGACTGGTTCGATATAGCAGAACACGGTGAGTCGATCAGCGATGGCATGTCAAAAATCGAGATCGAGCGGGCACTGGTTGTCGGAGTTACCACCGATATCCTGTTCCCGTCGCGACAGCAAAAAGAAATTGCCGACGTCATGCGCGCAACCGGCACCGATGTCGACTATGTCGAGATCGACTCGGTAAACGGCCACGACGCTTTCCTGATCGACGACGCGCATTTTTCGCCGGTGGTCAGAAAATTTCTCGACCAATCTATCGACTGAGAAAATCTGCCGACTATTACTTCGAGGGGTCGTTTTTCGTTGCTTTACGTGCCGGGAAAGTAATATTAGGTGAAAAACCTGGTCTGACCCCGAGCGTCCAGGCCGGGAAAGGACAGGGGTTCAGGAAATTTCGACGCTGGGGCTTTTTGTCGCCTTCACCGCGGGGATTAATTTCTTTTCCGCCAGTTCCTGGTATGAATGCACCGCATTGCGGGTAGTTGTCTTGCAGTAGTACAGGGCGCTGTCCGCCTGGCGGATCAATTCCTCGAGCTGAAGGCCCTTGTCGAAGCGTGTGAAGCCAATGCTGATGGTAACCTGGTCGACATTGGGGAAATCGTAAGCGGCGATTTTTTGCCTGAAGCGCTGCAGCGACTGTTGCGCCTGTTCAGTGGTGATATCCATTAAGACCATGGCAAATTCCTCACCGCCATAGCGGAACAGCAGATCGTTTTCACGGAAGGAGTCGGTCATTTGTTGGGCCAGCAGTAACAATACTTCATCGCCGTAAAGATGCCCCATATTGTCATTGACCGACTTAAAGTTATCGATATCGAGCATTACGTAAACCGTGGGAGAGAAGTTCATCGCGCGACGCTTGTAATCGTTGGAATGCTCAAGCAGTTGCTGCATCTTTTCATTGAAGGCGCGACGATTATAGAGGCCGGTTAACGCGTCGCGGTAGGTGCCCTGCAGCATTTGCAACTGGTGACAGTAGAAATGAAATAGAAACTGCAGGTATTCCTCCTCGATCAACTTGTCGGGGTCGCTGCATTTGACCAGCAGCACGAAGTGTTTGCTGGTCAGCGGCTTGTAGCTGCAGAACCAGCCCCCGATATCGCTATCGTAGTACCAGCTGCCAACGTCTTGTACCCCAAATTTCTGGGTTAAGGTGGCGAGAATCTGCTCGGGAATATTTTGATCGAGCGCACCGCTGCGGGTTAATCGATTCCAGCGACTGTCACTATTTTGGAAAACCTCGATATCTATCTTGTCGGTATGTCCGGGCGCGATTTGCTGTTGAAACGCCTCGTGCAACTGTTCAGGGTCGTTAATTTTCGCGAGTGCGTAAAAAGAATAGTACTTGCATTCGGTCATATTGCCCTTCTACTAAAATCGATGTGTTTGAAAACAGCTACAGAAAAAACGGTGCTAATAATCGATTTTAAAGATCGACCTGAGTAAAGTCAAAATGACGCGCGCGGCGTTGGGGCCCGATCAGGTGTCAGCGTTCGAGATACTGCAGTTTGTCGGGAACGCCTTCCCATTCGGCGGCGTCTTCAGGTGCGGGTTTGCTCTGCATTATAACTGGCCAGATTTGGGACAGCTCTTCATTCAGCTCTAGAAACTGCTCCTGCCCTGGAGGTATGTCGTCTTCAGAGACGATCGCTTCTATCGGGCATTCCGGCTCACACAGGGTGCAGTCGATGCATTCCTCGGGGTCTATGACGAGAAAGTTAGGCCCTTCATGAAAGCAGTCGACCGGGCACACGTCGACGCAGTCCATGTACTTGCACTTGATACAGTTTTCGAGAACGATGAACGTCATTAATTTACCTCTGGGGTACCGGGTTTGCAGCGGACGAATTCTAGATGGTTATCGTAATACTGTTTCAGGATTTGGCAAGGTTTTTCAAATGATAAATCAGGTCCAGGGCCTGTTTTGGGCTCAATTCATCGGCATCGATTGCTTCGAGCTCACCCAGTAGCGGGTGCGCCTCTGGCTCCTCGGGCGGTGCCGGCGAGTGGAAAAGATCTCCCTGCGGCTGGGTCGATTGCTGCTCGAGCAGATGCAGCTTCTGGCGCGCAAGCTGAATCGTCTGCGCGGGTATGCCCGCGAGTCGCGCCACCTGCAAACCGTAACTCTGATTGGCGGGCCCGGGTTTTACGCTGTGCATGAATATAATATCGTCTCCATGCTCAACCGCGTCGAGATGCACGTTTGCAATATTAGAATACTGCTCGGGTAACTGGGTTAACTCAAAGTAATGAGTTGCGAACAGGGTAAAGGCACCTGATTTCTGTGCCAGGTGGTCGGCGCAGGCCCAGGCCAGCGCGAGCCCGTCGAAGGTACTGGTGCCGCGGCCTATTTCATCCATCAGCACCAGGCTGTTGGGGCTGGCATTGTTGAGGATGTTAGCCGCTTCGGTCATCTCCACCATAAATGTCGAGCGACCGCTGGACAGATCATCACTGGCGCCGATACGGGTAAACACCTGGTCGATCGGACCGAGCAATGCCTTGCGCGCGGGCACATAGCTGCCCATGTAGGCGAGAATTACGATTAGCGCGGTCTGGCGCATGTAAGTCGATTTGCCACCCATGTTGGGGCCGGTTATCAGGAGCATGCTGGTGCGATCGTCGAGATGCAGGTCGTTGGCGATGAAGGTTTGCTCGAGTACCTGTTCCACCACCGGGTGCTTGCCCGCTTCGATATCGAGTACGCGCGCATCGGTCAGCGCAGGCGCGCTCCAGTCATGCCTGTCTGCGCCGATCGCGAAACAGGTGAGCACGTCGAGTTGCGCCAGTGCGAGCGCGCATTGTTGCAAACCTGCCAGGTCTTCCCCGAGTTGCTGCAAAAGTGCTTCGTAGAGGTACTTTTCGCGCGTCAACGAGCGTTCCCGAGCGCTTAATACCTTGTCTTCGAAAGCCTTGAGTTCCGGGGTGATATAGCGTTCAACCGCTTTCAGCGTTTGCCGGCGTACGTATTCCGTGGGCACCGCTTCGCTCTGTGATTTACTGACTTCGATATAGAATCCGTGCACCCGGTTATAGGCTACCTTGAGTGAATTGATTCCCGTCTTCTGCTGTTCCTGTGACTCCAGGTCGACCAGGAACTGATCGGCGTTGGCGCTGAGTGCGCGCAGGTCATCGAGTTCCGGATCAAAACCTGTTTTGATGACGCCACCGTCGCGAATCAGCATCGGCGGTTCGTCGATGATGGCTGCGTCGAGTAACGCAACCACTTCGGGGTGGGTGCCGATTGCCTGCGCCAGTTCCTGCAGCAGCGGGCTGTCGAGTTGCGCCAGCTGTTGTTGTAATACAGGCAGCATTTGCAGTGTCGATGCGAGTGTCGATAAATCGCGCGGACGGGCCGAAAGCAGTGCCACCCGCGCAAGAATGCGCTCGATGTCGCCGATTTCGGTGAGGCATTCCGCCATCGTTTCGAATTCGTGATTATCGATCAGGCTGGCGACTGCGTGATGACGCTGGCGCACCCGGCCCTGGTCACGTAACGGTTTCTGGATCCAGCGGTTGAGCTCGCGATGTCCCATCGCCGTACTGCAAAAATTGATGACGCTGAGCAGGCTGTTTTGCGGTGACTGTTCGTTGAAAGACCGGCTCAGCTCGAGGTTGCGGCGGCTATTGGCGTCGATTAACAACAGGTCGCTAAGCTGCTCGTAGCGTAGTGGTTGCAGGTGCCTGATTTCGGTTTTGAGGCTGTCGTTAATATACTGCAGCAGGCAACCCGCGGCCCCGATCGCGAGGCTCGATGCGGGAATGCCGAAGCCCTGCAGATCACGCGTTCGATACTGCTCGCACAGCAATCGGGTGGCACTATCGAGCTCGAAATACCAGGGAGGCATGGCGTGCGCCTGTTGTGTATACAGCGTGTCTAGCGGCAGCTCCTGGTCCTCGCAGTAAATAATCTCTGCGGGACTTAGTCGCGCGATTTCGCCGTGCAGCAGATCATCATTCTCGAGTTCGCTCAGGCTGAAGCGCCCCGAGCTGATTTCGAGTGACGCCAGTCCCCAGCCCGCGGTTTGCCGATAGATGCAGCACAGCAGGTTTTCGCTGCGATCCTGCAACAACGCCTCATCGGTTAAAGTGCCCGGGGTGACCACGCGCACGACCTTGCGTTCAACCGGGCCCTTGCTGGTCGCCGGGTCGCCGATCTGCTCGCAGATAGCCACGGATTCACCCTGTTTGACCAATTTGCCGAGATAGCCCTCGACCGCGTGATAGGGCACGCCGCACATGGGTATGGGTTCACCGCTGGACTGTCCGCGTTTGGTCAGCGTGATATCGAGCAGTCGCGCGGCCTTACGCGCATCCTCATAAAACAGCTCGTAAAAATCGCCCATGCGATAAAATACCAGCTTGTCGGGATAGTCCGCCTTGATGCGCAGATACTGCTGCATCATTGGTGTGTGTGGCTTGAGGCTTGATTCGATTTGACCCATACGGGGGATTATTACATTTCACGGCTTAACAGAGAATATGGGTCTGCTCCTGTTTTTCGATTTCACCCGGGAGCAGGTGGTTTTTTGCCGGTAATTAACGGCTTTCGACGTCCGATAGCGGCAAGATCGACCGCCAACA
>CALDDP010000130.1 GCA_937936805.1 uncultured Gammaproteobacteria bacterium
AAAGCCACGATAGCGGTCGCGTCGTTAAGCAGGGATTCGCCCTCGACCAGAACATTCAAGCGGTTCGGCGCACCCAGTTCCTTGAACAGTGCAACCACCGCGACCGGGTCGGTGGCGGAGATTAATGCGCCGAACACCAGCGCGACAATCAGCTTGATATCCAGCGCCCACCAGACCCCCAGCCCGACCACGAAAGTGGACATCAGCATCGCCGGAATCGCCAGAATCAGAATAGGTGGCAGATCCTTGATCATCTGGCGGGCATCCAGCGCAAACCCGGATTCGAATATAAGCGCGGGTAAAAACACGAACAACATGATTTCGGGACTTAAGCTGAAATCCTGCAGCGGTTCCATGAAATGCAGCAGGTGGGACAGTTTACCTAGCAGCATGCCCACCAGGACGAGGATGACCGTGAACGGAACCGGCAGGTTACGGCAGGTCCCCGTGATCAGCATGGCGATGCCCAACAGCACTACCAATACATAGACGAGTTCCGAAGCCGGCATAGCTATTTACCCAGGCCATTGAGTTTATCAATTGCGGTGCAATCCATGATCCGGACATGCCCCAAAAAGCAATCAAACGCAAATAGTAAGCCTAAATCCTGTAAAAACCGAATTATTGATATACATCAAGCGAGGGCTTGACCGCCGGGGACAGGGTCTCAGAAGGAATATCAAGGTGACCCTGTTCGCAATGGAATCAATCAATATAGCCTGTTGTTAACTATACATAATCTCTGTTAGCCTTCACCTGAACGCAAATAGCTGGTAATAAGGAGTAATCCATGGGGCCACATACCAAAGCGAACGCTTTTCTTGCAGCAGTCGTCATGTTGGCCGCAGAGCCGAGTATGGCGGCAGGCTTCTACCTGACCCAGGTCGGTACCCCGATGAGTATCGGTACCGTCGGGGTAACGAATGCGGTCAATACCTGGGGGCCTGACGCTGCATGGTCCCAGCCGGCCGGGATGGTGAATTTAAAGGAAGATAACGTCGGTGTAACCGGTTTGAGCCTGCTGGCTCCGAAGATGGAGTTTGATTCCTCGGTCGCCGAGGCAGGTGGCAATGACGGCAATAACGCCGGCGAGATTGTCGTCATTCCGAGCCAGTTCCTGGTCACGAAAGTGACCGACCGGACCAGTGTGGGGCTCGCGATCACCGCGCCACTGGGCGGGGCGATGGACTTTGGTGACGACTTCGTCGGGCGATATGGCGCCGAGAAGGTGGCCCTGCAGGGCATCGGAATCTCACCGTCGGTTGGGTATAAGGTCAATGATCAATTGGCCGTCGGTGCGGGTGTCTCCCTCGTCTACACGCTTTTTGAACAGGATGTAGCGATCAATCTCGCCGGGGCCACACCCGACGGCCAGGCCAGCGTGGAGGACGCGGATGACTGGGGCTACCAGCCTTTCCTCGGACTGACCTATGCCTTTTCCGACCGGGTGACACTCGGGGTGGTCTACCGGGCCGAGGCGGACGTCGATCTCGACGGTGACCTGAAATTCGACGGTGTACCGATACCGAATGATGACGTCAAGGTGGAATGGGACAACCCCCAGTGGCTGGAGGCGGCACTGACCATCCAGCTGGAAAAAAACTACTTCATGGCTGTCAACCTGGGCTGGCAGGACTGGTCAGCGTTCAGTGAAAACGAAATAACAGTTACCCCCGGGGTCGTGGTGCTGGATCGGGACTGGAAAGATACCTGGCGCACGGGTATCGCCTTTGGTCATTTCGATGGTTCCGAGGGCTGGTCCTTTGGCCTGTCCTACGACAGCTCCCCGGTATCGGACAATGACAGGACTATCGATCTGCCCATGGACGAAACCTGGCAGGCGGGTGCCAGTTACTTCGTGAATGAAGACGAATCCCTCTCCTACGCATTCGCCACCTCGCTGATGTATCTGGGCGACGGCAAGGTGGACCAGACATCGCAGGGCGTGCGTTTCAAGGGAGATTTCGAGGAGAACCTGATTCTCACCCTGGGGGCTACCATCCGTTACAACTTCTGATCCTGATTTGCGTATCCAGTCTGTTACAGACTCACAGTTCAAAAAAGGGGTCAGTGACAAATAGCAATCGTTCTCGTTTGTCATCGCTCCCTTTTCATTTTTGCGTCAACAGGCGCACGCGCCGTTTCAACAGGCGGTTACGCTTCGATTTTGGCAGGTGCTGCAAAAAGGAGTACTCGTTGGCCGCGTAGACGGCAAACAATTGCGTGCGCATGTCGAGTTCGTCGCCTTCGAACCCGAGTTCCTCGAACAGGCCGCGCAAGAAACCAAGGCGCTCCTTGTTGACCCGGTTCATCACCTTGCGGACCCGCTCATCCCGCTGCGACCAGACAAAAATCGAGGCCTCGGCCCGGTTGAGCTCGTAGTCGCTGATGGTCTTCATGATATTTTCCAGGCGCTTCGCCGCAGGTCCCAGGTTGATTTCCGGGTTTTCGGTGATGACCCCGGTCATCTCGTGTTCCCATGCCTCGAGCAACTGTCGGTAGAGGTCGTCGCGGTCTCTGAAATGCCAGTAAAATCCACTCTTCGAGATGCCGAGTCTGTCAGCCAGTCTCTCGATCCGAACCCCTTCGATGCCCTCGTGCGTCAGGATGTCCAGCGCGGTATCGAGCCATTCGCCCTTGCTGACGCGCTTTTTTGTCTGGCGCCTGCCCATCTTTGAATCGCTACTCGTTTGATTTAGGTCGACAGGAACATATTGATTCATTGCTGTCGACATGTAAACTGTACGGCAGCGTGCAGTGCAAAAAGGCAGAAAAGTCAGGGAGAAGAAACATGATTTCAATCCAGCCCGCAAACATTAGGCAAGCCTGGTATGCAGCATTATTACTTTCGATGCTGGGACTGGCCTCGTCAGTTTCTTTTGCCGTAGAAGCAGCAGATGCCCCTGAATCGACAGATGCCGTCAAATCGGAAGAATGCCTCAAATTCGAGGCAGATGTTGATGCAGATCTTGGTGAAGTGCTCAAGGCAGGCTGCAAGCCGACCCTGGCGCAGATGTCGGCGTTGATGGACAACCCGCTGGGTAACGTGGCGATGTTGTTCACCCAGTTTGATTACTACAAGATGCAGGATCCGGAGAGTGACAATACGGCATACAAGGGCGTTTACACGGGTATTGCC
>CALDDP010000131.1 GCA_937936805.1 uncultured Gammaproteobacteria bacterium
TCGTGATTGGTATCCGAAATCGTCATCGGCCCCGGCATCGTAATCTTGACCGGGCGCTTGCAGTTCGCCTGCGCGCGCTGCCAGTCCGCCACCAGGAACTGATCGCGTATCGAGACCGGCCCATTTATGGTCGGCAGCGCGGCCTCGTAAGTACCACCGCGGACTTCCTTGCGCGTCAGATGAACAAAATCGAACCCGAGCAAATGCCGGCAATGATAGTGGATGTAATTTTCCCGTGATATTTCACCGTCGGTTGGAATGTCGACACCGCATTCGATCTGGTCATCGATGGCCTGCGCCACTCCCCGGGCGATAATATCCTGCGCATCCGGCCCGAGGTCGGCCATTGCCCTTTCCCACAGCGCGGTCGGATCGGCCGTATCCGGCCCGTCGGGATGGTTGAACCAGTCCGGCAGCTTGACGAAATCGGGTTTGGGATAAGCCCCGATACAGGTAGTTTTAATTGCCATTGGAAGGGCCGCTCCTTAGATGTTTTCCGAAATAAATTGCTTAAGCAGGCTATTCATCGATGCAATCTATACCAGCTATAAAATTATACGCTTTTACAAATACGAGATCGGGTAGCATAGTTGACCGTCGCCAGGAAAAATAGATGCAAAATAACAGTTCCGGCCTGGTTCGTCGGGTGACAGCAAGCTTGCCATTGATGGAATCAATCATAAAGCGATTCATTTGAGCTTGTTGCAGACGCAGTGCAATCGGTACTATGCTGGAAACTGTATTCTTGCGTAAACAAATATAACAGCCTTTAAACCGGCAACTACCAGACCTCGGGAGGGGAAATAACATGACAAGAAAGATAATCAGGAAAAATACATTGATAGCCTCGATAGTCGCGCTATCCATGGCCGCATTTGGAAATACCGCGGTGGCGGTTGATCTGACCGTCTACACCGCTGTGGAGGCCGAAGATCTCGCCCGCTATGCCGAAACCTTCAACCAGGATCACCCGGATATCAATATTAAATGGGTGCGGGATTCGACCGGTATCGTTACCGCCAAGCTGCTGGCCGAAAAGAACAACCCGCAGGCAGACGTGATATGGGGCCTGGCGGCGACTTCGTTGCTACTGATGAAGAGCGAAGGCATGCTCGAACCCTACAAGCCCAAAGGTGTTGAAAAACTGGACAAGAAATTTGTCGACAGTGGCGCCGTTCCAACCTGGGTTGGCATGGACGCGTGGGTGGCCTCGGTTTGCTATAACACGGTCGAAGCCGCCAAGCATGGCCTTGAGCCACCCGAGACCTGGCGCGACCTGCTCAAGCCAATGTACAAGGGTCACCTGATCATGCCGAACCCGAACTCCTCGGGTACAGGTTTCCTCGACGTCTCCAGCTGGCTGCAAATGTTCGGCAAGAAACAGGGCGGCTGGGATTTCATGGATCGCCTGCACAAAAACATCGCACGCTACACCCATTCCGGGTCCAAGCCCTGCAAACTCGCCGCCGCCGGTGAGATTCCGATCGGTATTTCCTTCGCCTTCCGCGGCGCCAAGTCCAAGGCCCAGGGCGCTCCGCTCGAAATCATTGTGCCAGCCGAGGGTGTGGGCTGGGATATGGAGGCCACCGCGATCGTAGCCGGCACCGGTAATCTGGAAGCCGCCCAAACCCTGGTTGACTGGTCAATTACACGCAAGGCTAACGAAATGTACAACACCGGTTATGCTGTGGTCGCCATGCCTGGCGTAGCCAAACCGGTAGAGTATTTTCCGCCAAACCTGCTGGAAAAAATGATCGACAACGACTTCGAATGGGCTGCTAATAACCGCAAGGCTATTCTGGCCGAGTGGCTGAAGCGTTACGATTCAAAATCAGACGCCAAGTAAGCATCGGTATAGAATACGGCCTGATCTCGAAAGAGATCAGGCCGTTTCTCATAGTGACACTGAACATCACAATGCTAGAACCGATTCAGCGGGTAATTGATCATGGTAGACGAGACCACGGATAACTCGGATTCAAAGGTCTATCTCCAGATAGACCGTCTCACCAAAAAATTCGGTAACTTCGTTGCACTCGACAGCGTATCGCTCGAGGTATACGAAGGTGAATTCGTCTGTTTTCTCGGCCCTTCGGGCTGCGGCAAAACAACTTTACTGCGCGCCATCGCCGGTCTCGATATCCAGACATCCGGCACGGTACGCCAGGCCGATGTCGATATTTCGGCGCTACCGCCGTCTGAACGCGATTTCGGCATCGTGTTTCAATCCTATGCGCTATTTCCAAACCTGACTGCCGAACGCAACATCGCTTTCGGGCTCGAAAACCAAAAGCTCGAAAAATCGGCCGTCGACAAACGTGTTAACGAATTGCTGGATCTGGTCGGACTGCCCGATCAGGGCCCCAAGTATCCGGCACAGCTATCGGGCGGCCAGCAGCAGCGTATTGCGCTCGCACGCGCCCTGGCCACCTCTCCGGGATTGCTATTGCTCGATGAACCGCTGTCCGCGCTGGACGCCAAGGTGCGAGCACATCTGCGCCACGAAATAAAAGACCTGCAACGGCGTCTCGGTGTCACGACGGTGATGGTCACGCATGACCAGGAAGAAGCGCTGACCATGGCAGACCGCATCGTCGTCATGAACCAGGGCGTCATAGAGCAGGTCGGCACCCCGACTCAAATCTACCGCGAACCCGATACCCTGTTCGTCGCGGACTTCATCGGTGCGATGAACCAGGTCGAGGGCCACATCATTGGTGATAACAGTGTTTCTATCGGCGAGCTAAGCTTCACATCCCGAAATCACGGGCTTGCGAACGGGAGCCCGGTGGTCGCGGCTATTCGCCCGGAAGACATCGTGCCACAGGGAATGGGGGATTATTCCAGTAGCGATTCGGATGCGGAAAACAACCTCGAAATGGAGATCGAAGATATGGAGTTTCTTGGATCTTTCTGGCGCGTTTCATTAAAGAATAGTGCTCTTGGGACTGCGCTCATGATGGCAGACATGTCGATCAACGCGATTCGCAGTCTTGATGTCAAAACGGGCTCGACGATTCGCGTGAAACTGCCGGCGGACAGGCTCTGGATATTCCCACCCTCAGTAAACATCTGAGGATGACCGATGAATGAATCCGCAACCATCGCGGCTGACGCCGCTCCGCTGATCAAACCCAGGACCAGCAAGGATGACCGCATCATGGTCGGTTTCATTCTGGTCATCAGCCTGTACCTGTTAATAACGCTCGCGTTTCCGCTTTACGCGATGTTGTCGAAGTCATTTTCCACTTACGCTTTTGACCTCACCAATTTTGAGTTTCAGATCAACACTGGCGACGGCTGGAGTGAACCTTTCAGCGCCGCGGCACAAAATGAAAAGATTCAGAAATTCAAACCCGAGGACCTCGTTACCAGTTCGGACGGTCGTCTAGCGCCGACAGAATTGTTTCCCGATTTCAGTTTTCGCAGCCCGACGCTGTACAGGCTCAGGCAGGTCCGGGGGGACACTTCTTTTCTGTTCAAGACTGAGCGCGTCGATGATACCGAATGGCACGAGTACAGTTCTAACGACTTCAGGCGCATTGTTTTGCGCGCATCGGGTGCCACCGGCCTCGACAATTTCCGCACCTATTTTTCGACTCCGGCGCTGTTTCGTTCGATCGAAAACTCGTTGTTCATCGCGTTTCTGAGCACCATCATTACAGTCAGTCTCGCATTTGGTTTTGCCTACGCAATCAATCGCAGCACGATGCGTTTCAAGGGGCTGTTCAAATTGATCGCGATGATTCCGATTCTGGTGCCTTCGTTACTGCCCGGTATTGCCCTGGTTTACCTGTTTGGCAACCAGGGCATGATCAAGGGATTGTTGTTCGGAGAATCGATTTACGGACCCATCGGCATCGTCATCGGATCGGTGTTTTTTACCTTTCCACACGCGCTGATCATTATCACCACCGCACTTGCGATTTCCGATGGGCGCCTGTACGAGGCCGCGACCGCGCTACGAACATCGCGCTGGAGAACTTTCTGGACCGTGACCATCCCGGGTGCACGCTACGGCCTGATATCTGCGGCGTTTGTCGTATTCAACCTGGTGATTACCGATTTCGGCCTGCCCAAGGTCATCGGTGGGCAATACAACATGCTCGCAGTCGATATTTACAAGCAGGTCATCGGTCAGCAAAATTTCGAGATGGGTGCGGTGGTATCGGTGGTGCTGCTGATCCCGGCACTGCTGGCTTTCGGCATCGACCGCTACGTGCAGAAGAAACAGGTAGCGCAGCTATCAGCACGCTCGGTGCCTTTCGTGCCCAGGCCACACAAGAATTTCGACCGCATCTGTCTCGGCTACTGCTCACTGGTCGCGATCTTTATCGTCGGCCTGATCGCCGTTTGTCAGTATGCGGCACTGATCAAGTTCTGGCCCTACAACCTGAGTCTGAGCCTGGTTAACTATAATTTCAAAGTCATGGACGGCGGCGGCTGGGACTCTTACACCAACTCGATTCAACTCGGCCTGTATACTGCTCTGGCCGGCACCATCGTAGTATTCGTCGGCGCCTACATGGTCGAGAAAATCAACGGTTTTCTCGCCACGCGTTCGGCCTTTCAGTTTCTCGCAATGATGCCGATGGCGATCCCCGGCATGGTGCTCGGCCTGGCGTATATCTTTTTCTTCAACAATCCAGACAACCCGTTAAATACGATTTACGGGACACTCGCGATCATGGTGATCTGCACCGTCACTCACTTCTATACGGTATCGCACCTGACCGCGGTAACTGCACTGAAACAGATGGACCGGGAATTCGAATCGGTCGCCGCCTCGCTGAAACAACCTTTCCACCGGCTGTTCGCAAAAGTAACGGTACCAGTGTGCCTGCCGTCGATCCTGGATATTTCGATTTACCTGTTCGTCAACGCAATGACGACGGTGTCTGCGGTGATTTTCCTGTATTCGCCGGATACCACGCTGGCCTCGGTGGCAGTGCTCAACATGGACGATGCCGGCGACGTTGCCCCGGCGGCAGCGATGGGCATGATGATTTTCTATACCAATGTCTGCGCGCGCCTGATTCACCAGTTTGTGTCGCGCAACCTGGTGCGCCGAACCCAGGCCTGGCGCGGGCTCTAGGATTACTGGACGTCATGCCGATGCGTCCGAGCGTCACGACAGCCGGCGCGGTTCAGACCACGGAACGGATACCTGCCTCAACGATATCCAGTGCCCGATCCAGTTCCTCCCGGGTGATCGTCATCGGCGGGCACAGTGTCAGCACGCAGCCCCCGCCAACCTTGTAACTGAGACCATGGCCGAGCGAATGGTAAAGCACCGCGTCGGCCTCGTCGCCCGCGGGCTCGCCGTCACGGCGCAGTTCGATTCCGATGTGAAGCCCGAGCCCACGCACCTCGTGAACAATCGGCAACTCGTCTCGCAGCGCCTCGAGCCTCGCCCGCGCATGCCGGCCAAGTTCGATCGAATTTTCGATCAGGCGCTCTTCGAGCACGCAATCGATGGTCGCGAGCGCGGCCGCGCAGCCGACCGAGCTCTTCTCATGCGTGTAGTGGCCAAGCGCGCGGTCGCCGACGATATCGAGCTCCGCGGTCGTAATCAGCGCGGCCATCGGGAATACCCCGCCGCCCAGACCCTTGCCGATGACCAGCATATCGGGCACGACGTCGAAATGTTCGCAGACGAACATCTTTCCGGTACGCCCGAGCGCGGAAGGTATTTCGTCGAAGATCAGCAGTACACCGTGACGATCACAGATTTCGCGGGCTTTCTTCCAGTAGCCGGGCGGCGGCGGCTCGACCGTGGTCCAGCGCATCGGTTCGGCGATCAGCGCGGCGACGTCACCCTGCATTTCGAAAACGTAGTCGAGGTAATCGAGACATCCGCTGTGTTGCTCGTCGTTACAATTAAACAGGCATTTGCCACGCGTCGGCGGCGGGACATGCTCGGTGCCCGGCAACAGCGGGCCGACGTCCTTGCGGAACAGGGCTTCGCCACCAATCGATATCGCATCCAGCGAGGCACCATGAAAGCTATCCCACATGGATACAGTCTTGTGCCTGCCGGTGGCGTAACGCGCCAGTTTCAGCGCCATGCCTATCGCGGAAGTGCCGCCCGGCGAAAACAGCACCTTACTGAGGTTCCCGGGCGTCAGTTCGATCAGTCGCCGCGCCAGGTCGATTGCAACCTGGTTGGTATAGCGTCGAGGACAAAACGGCAACACATCGAGCTGGGCCTTGATCGCCTCGATCACCCGCGGGTGCCCATGCCCGACCTGGTGCACACTGTTGCCGTGAAAGTCCATGATTTTTCTGCCCTGGACATCTTCCAGGTGAATACCTTCGCTTGCCTGGATCGCATTCAGGCAGGGCGTCGACAGCGACTGGTGCAGGAAATAGCTGGCATCTTCGGCCAGCATCGCGACCGCATTCTCGTCGAGATGCCGTTCGGCCCAGGCCTTGCGTCGCGGAGACAGATTGACATCACCTTCGGATCGTTCCGGTGCTTGCTCTTTCGATTTTGGCATATCGTGCTCCCAGCTTGTTATCTGCACAGGGTTGTGAATCCGGATCATGCAATATAAATGGCAGTTCTGAATGACATTCACTTAAACTTATGGCTGTCATCCCGGCGTAAGCGGGGATCTTGCAACAAGCGCTATCCACAGGGACCAGGATCTCCGCTTTCGCGGGGATTACAGCCGTCTATAAAGGATAGCAACCTATTGAAATGTCGATTTACCCCCGCATGCGTTCTGCTTTGGGATCGTACATCGCGCCCAGGCTGGCGGTCGCGGGAACACGGACACCGGCCACATCGATTTCAAAGTTGCCCGCCTCGATATACTCCCGGGTGATCTCTTCTTCCACTTCGACATAACCCAGACCGACCGCGCCGCCGAGCGTATGCCCGTAGTCGCCCGAGGTCAGGTGGCCGACAATCTCGCTGTCGCGCAAAATCGGTTCATGGTGGTACAGCATCGCCTCCGGATCGGCGAGCAGAAACTGCACCAGGCGCTTGTTCATGAAACTACGCGATTCCTTTTGCTGCAGCATCGCATCGCGTCCAATGAACGGTGTTTCCTTGTCGAAGGCGAGCACAAAACCCATACCGCATTGGAGCGACGTGTCATGATCAGCCACGTCATGCCCGTAGTGCACGAATTTCTTTTCCATGCGACAGGAGTTAAGCGCGTGCATGCCGGCCAGGCGCAAATCATGAGCCTGACCCTTTTCCCACAGGTAGTCGAAAGCGTGGCGCGCCTGGTCGACCGGAACATAAAACTCCCAGCCGAGCTCACCGACATAAGACACTCGTCCCGCGTATCCGCGAGTCATGCCGAGCTCGATCGAATGGAAATCGCCAAACGGAAAATTCTCGGTGGCGAAGTCGTGATCGACAGCGTCGCTTAGCAGTGCCCGGCTATCGGGGCCCATGACTCCAAGCATCGCCCAGGCGTTGGTGATGTCACTGACACAACAGAACTCGTCTTCCGCAATATGCGATTTCAGCCAGTGCAGGTCCTTGATGGTCTGCGCCGCACCGCTGATCACCCAGAATTCGTCTTCGGCGATACGGGTCACGGTCAGATCGGCCTCGATGCCGCCGCGTTCGTTGAGCCAGTGGGTATAGACCATGCGCCCGGGTTCCACGTCGACGTTGGCGCTGGAAACCCGCTGCAGCACTTTGACCGCGTCGCGCCCCTGCACCAGGTACTTGGAAAAAGAACTCTGGTCGAACAGGACAACCTTTTCCCGTGCGGCCTTATGCTCGGCGGCGCTATGCTCGAACCAGTTCTGCCTGCCAAAGCTGTACTCATATTTCGGCTCGACTCCGTCAGGTGCAAACCAGTTCGGACGCTCCCAGCCGGCGGCCTCACCGAAACAGGCGTTGCGTTCGAGCAGGCGTTCATGCAGCGGCGAATGCCGCAGGTTACGCGCGGTCTCCATCTGCTTGTAGGGATAGTGGTTGTCATACAGCAGGCCCAGGGTCTCGGTGACCCGCTGCTCGATATATTTCTGCGTCGACTGGAACGGGAACATGCGACGAATATCGTTACCCCACAAATCCATCGGAGCGTGACCCTGGTGCATCCAGTCGGCGAGCGCTCGACCAAGACCGCCCGAAGTCTGGATACCGACCGAGTTCAGGCCGCAGGCGACATAGAAATTCTTCAACTCCGGGCTTTCGCCCATGTGGAACTGGTCATCGGGGGTAAAACTCTCCGGCCCGCAGAAGAAGCTGCGCCAGCCGCATTCCTGCAGCATCGGCACCCGGTACATCGCCTGCTCCAGCACCGGCATGAACTGTTCGTCCAGGTGGCCTTCGAGTTCTTCGAAAGCGAAATCAAGCGGTACGCCATTCTGCCCCCAGGGCACCGCGTTGGGTTCGAAGGCACCGATCAACAGACTGCCGGCGTCTTCGCGGTAATAGGCGCAATTATCGTGATCCCGCATGACCGGCAGGTCGCCCGGCAGATCGTCGAGCTTGTCGGTATGCGCATAGTAATGTTCACAGGCATGCAACGGTACGTTGACCCCGGCCATGCGGCCGATTTCGCGACCCCACAAACCGCCACAGTTGACAACGTAATCGGCCCTGATTTCTCCCTGGTCGGTGACCACCCCGGTAACACGACCGTTGGCCTTGCTGATTGCGGTAACGCGCACCCCCTCGAGGCAGAGCGCACCGCGCCCGCGCGCACCCTTGACGAAAGCCTGGGTCACGTCGACCGGGCTCGCCGTGCCATCCTGCCCGACCCAGCTGGCGCCGAGCAGGTCTCCGGTTTCGAGATAGGGATAAATCGATTTGACTTCTTCCGCGGTAATGATATCTACCCGGGTTACGCCGAAGGCATTGTTCATCGCCGCGACCCGCTTCAATTCCTCGAAACGCGCGGCGCTGTGTGCGATGCTCAACGAACCAACCTGTTTGAAGCCGGTCGATTGACCGGTTTCCGCCTCGAGCTCGTTCAGCACCGCCATCGAGTACTCGCACAGGCGAGCCTGTGACTCATTGGCCCGCATCGTGCCAACCAGCCCGGCGGCGTGCCAGGTCGTGCCGCAACTGAACTGGTTACGCTCCAGCAGTACCACGTCGGTCCAGCCCAGTTTGGCGAGGTGATAGGCGACGCTGGAGCCGATCACTCCGCCACCGATAATAACCGCGGACGCGCGCTCGGGAATTGAAAATGACATGATAAGGGCTACCTCGGGTTTACCTGTCCAGATAAACCCCTATTCTGCATTAATTATTTTGTCGATAGCAAACAGAATCGGCAGTTGTCGCCTGTAATGGCGCGGAAACCTGGGCGCCGCTGGTGACACAGTGAAGCAAGGTGGGTATTACTGCCGCTATTCGTCTTCGTCATCACGGTCGAAGGTCCAGTTGGTCTGGTCGCAGTATTCGATTAACTGCTCGAGCTTTACCGGTTCGCTAAAATAATAACCCTGTTGCAGATTGCAGCCGAGCTCGATCAACATACGCGACTGCTCCTTGCCTTCGATGCCCTCGGCAACGACCTGGATACCCAGGTT
The DNA here is from genome assembly GCA_937936805.1 of uncultured Gammaproteobacteria bacterium. Classification (GTDB taxonomy): domain Bacteria; phylum Pseudomonadota; class Gammaproteobacteria. The sequence goes on from CALDDP010000131.1 coordinate 9,511, forward strand.
CTGCGCAATGTCGATAATATTCAGCACCATCAACCGGTCCTCGTCGCTCGTGGTGATACTGTCGATA
>CALDDP010000132.1 GCA_937936805.1 uncultured Gammaproteobacteria bacterium
TTCGTCAGCCTCGAAGACAGCGTGATCGGTGCGATGGCAGGCTATCTGAGTTTGTGGACGGTGTTCATCCTGTTCAAACTTGTGACCGGCAAGGAAGGCATGGGGCACGGCGACTTCAAACTACTCGCAATGCTGGGCGCCTGGTTGGGGTGGATGCCTTTGTTCGCAGTTATCCTGACTTCTTCTCTGGTCGGGGCGATCATCGGCATTAGCATGATACTGTTAAACAAAACCGAACGCGGCACACAGATTCCATTTGGTCCTTACCTGGCGGCGGCCGGGTGGATAACCCTACTCTGGGGTAACGAGTTAATGCATTTTTACACTTCCCTTTTCCGCTTTTAAGCAGCGCGAATCACATGTTTACTGTTGGACTTACGGGAGGCATCGCAGCGGGTAAAACCACCGTCAGCAACCTGTTTGCGGCGCTTGGCGTCCCGATAATCGATACTGACGTCATCAGTCGCGAGTTGCTCGAGCCGGGTGAACTTGCTTACGACCAGGTTTGCGATCATTTTGGTGACAGCATCAGGGGGCCAGATGAACAAATCGATCGGGCAAAACTACGCGAGATCGTTTTCACCGACCCGGACGCAAAGACCTGGCTTGAAAACATCCTGCACCCGCAGGTCTATCGCCGCAGTCACGAGGCTATTCTCGAGCATGGCAAGGCAATTTACGTCCTGGTTGTCGTTCCATTGCTGTTCGAAACCAATTTTCAGTCACTGGTGGACCGTGTCCTGGTGGTTGATTGTCCGGCAAAAGTCCAGATCGAGCGCCTGCTAAAACGTGACCATATCGATGAACCCCTCGCGCGTAGCATGCTCGCCCAGCAATTGAGTAATTCCGAGCGACTGGCACGGGCTCACGATATCGTTGACAACAGTAAAAATGCCACCGATCTAACGTCACAGGTCGAGGCTTTACACCAGCTTTACCTGCAACTATCCGCCAGCTAGTGCATTGTGTCATTCTACAGTCGATTCGGCATAGACATATGCCCCCTGTTTTCGGCTATACTTCAGTGGTTCTGCATTATTTCATGAGCAATGCCAGTTAAATACCAGACTTTCGAGCAGCCGCTAAACGAGCGCATACGCATGTGCCTTCGCGTCGAAACCTTGATGAACAGGTTTCACTATTTCGAAACGCTGAAGGGTGACTGGAGCGCCTACAGCGCCTTGCTGACTATACTCGAACTGACCGCGTTACTGGAACGCGGTGATTTGAAGCAGGAATTGATGAAAGAGCTAGAACGCCAGCATGGCGCTCTCAAGGCATTATCAAAACACCAGGGAATCGATCACTCCAAGCTGGACCTGGTGTTAAGCAAGCAAAAACACTCGTTGACCAGGATGCATCGTCTCGATGGCAAGCTGGGTGAACATCTCAAGCGTGACGATTTTCTGCTTGGCATCAAACAACGCGTATCGATACCCGGGGGCTCCTGCGATTTTGACCTGCCCCAGCTGCGCTTCTGGCTCAATAAGACACATGAACAGCGCGTGTCCGATTTACAGGAATGGGCTACCCCCTATCGAGAGCTGGAAGAAGTCATAGAACTGGTGCTAACTTCTATTCGCGACAGCGCCATGGCAAAAACAGTAGTTGCTGAAAACGGCTTTTATCAAAAGTCTCTCGATACCAAGCAATCTACCCAGTTGATTCGTATCAGCATCGATGCCGGCAAACTGGTGTACCCGGAAATTAGCGCCGGTAAGCATCGTTACTCGGTCAGATTCATGCAACCGAGTTCGGGGGACACTCCGCCAACGCAGGTCAAGGAAAATGTAGAATTCCTGTTGTCCCGCTGCTCTCTTTGACGCAGATGCAATAACGGCCCGTTTTAGCGTCGCTTTAGCGCATCAAGAATGGGAAGATCGGCATCCGGAAACCGGTAATCGCTTATTTGATCGCAATCTATCCAGTTTAGCGCCTGTCCCTCTTGTGACCTGACATCGCCCTCGTATTTATCGACGATCCATGTATCCAGCAAAATTTTGCGCTCAGGATAACGATGATAAACCTGCATGAATTGAGTTGCCGAGACGGCCCTGATATTGATTTCTTCGACCAGTTCCCGCCGTAACGCCTGTCGCGGTGACTCGTCAGCTTCCACTTTGCCACCGGGTAATTCCCAGTAGTGCTGCAGATGTTTGCCCGCCTGGCGACGCGCGATTAGAAATTGCCCGGGACTACCCTGCTTCCAGATAATTGCCGCAACCACATGAATATAGTCGTCATCAAGCTCGTCCGGATCGACCAGTGAGGGCTCAACTCCGGTATTCGGCATTAATCTTGACGTAATCGTAAGACAGGTCTGTAGTCCATATCCTGGCACCTGCAGTGCCCTGGTTCAGGTTGACGCGTATTGTTACTGCTTCCTGATCCATTTCCGCCTGTCCCATCGCCTCCGTATACCCGGGATCGGGCAAACCATTTCTTAGCAAACAGGTAGCGCCGAGATAGAGATCTATGCGCTCGATATCAAGACTTTCGACCCGGGCTCGGCCGATTGCAGCCAGGATTCGCCCCCAGTTAGCGTCCGCGGCAAACAGCGCGGTTTTTACCAGTGGTGAATGGGCGATGCAATAAGCTACTTCCTTCGCATCCTCCTCGCTCAGGGCTTGCTGCACTTCGATGGTAACGAACTTTGTAGCGCCCTCTCCGTCACGAATAATGGCCTGTGCGAGTTGTTCGAATATTTCGCGCAACGCGGCGACAAATTCCTCGTTATGGCTGGATACAGGTACGCCGCTGGCGCCCGTGGCAATCAGCACGCAAGCGTCGTTAGTCGACGTATCGCCATCTACCGTGATCGAGTTGAACGACCCTGCCACCAACTGTGACAGCAGGGCCTGCAGCTCCTGCGGTTCGATGAGCGCATCGGTCGCGACATAGCTCAGCATGGTCGCCATATCCGGCTTGATCATGCCCGAGCCTTTCGATATGCCCGTTATCGACACCGGCTGACCGTCTATCACTAGCCGCCTACTGAACGCCTTGGGTAGGGTATCGGTGGTCATAATGCCCTGGGCAGC
>CALDDP010000133.1 GCA_937936805.1 uncultured Gammaproteobacteria bacterium
CCGGCAACAATCGCGCTGCGTAATTGCTCGGCGATTTGCCTGGAAATGCTTGCCTTGACGCTGACGTTTTGCTGCACGATTTAAGCCTTAGTTTGGTGATGCATTTGCGGAACAATTACTTTAACATGAATTTTTATTACAAATAGCTTTGCAGGGGTTTAACAGATGTCGGAGCGGTTCCAGGCTTACCAGATTGGCAAAAACGATGACGGACAGCGTTGCACACTGACGCAACTCGATGACAGTGATTTGATGGAGGGAGATGTCACGGTCCGCGTCGAATACACCACCCTGAATTACAAGGACGGCCTGGCGATGACCGGAAGGTCGCCGGTCATACGTAAATTTCCACTCACTCCCGGAATCGATTTCAGCGGCACCGTTGTCGCTTCTGAACACGCTGATTTTAAACAGGGTGACCAGGTCATATTGAATGGTTTCGGTGTCGGCGAAGCGCATTCCGGAGGTTATGCTCAAAAGGCCCGCGTGAGTGGAGACTGGTTGGTGCCGCTTCCCGAGGGGCTGAGTATGCGCCAGGCCATGGCAATCGGAACCGCGGGGTATACCGCCATGTTGTGCGTGATGGCGCTGGAAGATCATGGCGTCAAACCCGATCAAGGCGACGTCCTGGTTACCGGGGCTTCGGGTGGAGTCGGCAGCGTTGCGGTCGCTATCCTGAGCAAGCTGGGTTATCGCGTGGTTGCAACTACCGGACGCATGAATGAAAAGGATTATCTGCTGGGTCTCGGTGCTGCAGACGTCATCGATCGAGCCGGTTTTGCCGAAAAGGCGCGACCGCTCGCCAAAGAACTATGGAGTGGAGCGATCGACGTTGCTGGCGGCAACACCCTGGCTAACGTGCTCAGTCAGCTGAAATACGGTGGGGCGGCGGCAATTTGCGGCCTCGCCGAATCTATGAGTCTGCCGACTACGGTTGCCCCGTTTATTCTGCGTGGCATCTCGATGTATGGTATCGATTCGGTTATGGCATCGATCGAGAAACGTAAAGTCTCGTGGACACGCCTGGCTGCCGATCTTGATCTACAGCTGCTCGAAAAACTGTCTTTCGATCTCGATTTCGCTGACCTGGCGCAAGCTGCAGAAGATATACTGGATGGTAAAATCAGGGGCAGGGCGGTCGTCAAGCTACCGTGAGCGACATGAAACGAAGTCGTTTCCAGTCGGTTTCCGATACTGATTACGGGGCGTTAAATCCACCTCCATTTGCTCATGGAGCGTAAATACGGTTACGGCGTAACACTGGTTGTCATCGGTGGCTTTTTCCTCAGTACCTCGGGCATCCTGCTGCGCAATATCGAGACTGCCAGCGGCTGGCAAATTCTGTTTTACCGTGGGCTGGCATTTTCTCTGACCCTGTTTTTATTGCTACTTGTCCGCTATCGCGATCGTGTCGGCTCTGCGTTCAGATCAATCGGTAAATCCGGCCTGTGGGCGGCATTGGTGCTCGGACTCGGCTCGATCTGCTATATTTTTGCAATCCTGTTAACCACGGTGGCAAATGCGGTGTTCATCATAGGGGCAGCGCCGCTAGCGACCGCGTTTGTAGGCTGGCTGGTGCTGGGTGAGAGAACTTCTCGATTCGGCATCGTTGCGATGCTGGTATCGCTGTCCGGGATCGGGCTGATGTTCGCCGATGGATTACTCGAAGGGCGCTGGGCTGGAAATGTGGCTGCGCTCGGCGTGGTCGCATCCTTTGTTATCTTTTTGTTGATAATTCGTGGCAGAAGACGCACCGATATGCTGCCTGCTACCTGTCTCAGTGGTCTTGTCATGGCCGGGGTAGCGGCTTTTTTCGTCGAGTCTTTCACTATTTCCAGGCACGACCTCGTGATCGCGATCCTCATGGGTTGCCTGCAGTTCGGCATCGGCTTCTGGTGTTTTACCGTTGCATCGCGTTACATCATGGCTTCCGAAGTCGCGTTGTTTTCACTGACGGAATCGATCCTCGGGCCTGTCTGGGTATGGATAGGGATCGGTGAAAAACCGAGTTGGCTCACCTTGGTAGGTAGCGCAGTGGTGCTGGTTAGCGTCGTTGCCTATTGTGTTAATGGCATACGTAGTGAACGGCGGTTACTACGACTTCAGTCAAATTCGACCTGATCCCCGATTTTGATATCGCCAGGTTTGGCTACGTCGCAACAGATTCCACCGCGCCATTCCGAAGTCAGGGCGGCGGTCAATCCGGGTTGCTGTGCATCCATTCGTGAACAGGGATCGGTTTCGCCGGTCACCACCAGTTCGACTTCGCCGATGTGCAGGGTTTTTCCTATCCAGCTGGCGTCGAACTCGATGTCGTCGACGAGCAGATTGGCGCGACGGACGGTCCAGGGCAGTTCCGATTCAATTTCCCTGCAGGTCCTTTGCCAGGCAGATTCACTCATGATAGTCACCTGACGTCCACGCTGAGAGCCTCTAAAGTCGCCGACAATTCCATTCGCCACGGTAATCTGTGCGTCATCGATAACTTCCATATCTGCCCGCGGGAGCTTTTTGATTGCGATTGCTTTTAACCTGCTCATGTTTCTAACTCATGCTGGATTGCTGGCGAAGTTGATATGTTACTGCTTGTGCAGATTGTAACAGGGGACGTAGGTTTTGCCCGGCACCTTCATGCGCTGCTGATCGACGAACGAATGCAGCAGCTCGTCCAGCGATTGCATAATCGCCTGCTCGCCGTGGATTTTGAACGGGCCATTCTGTTCGATACTCTGGATTCCCTCTGCCTTAACGTTTCCCGCAACAATAGCCGAAAAGGCACGCCGCAGATCAGCTGCCAGCAGATGCAGCGGTTGATCGCGGGTGAGATTGAGCGCAGCGACATTTTCATGTTCTGGCTCAAATGGCTGTTGAAACTGGTGATCGATGTTCAGAATCCAGTTGAAGTAGTAGGCATCGGCATGCTCGCGCCTGAA
>CALDDP010000134.1 GCA_937936805.1 uncultured Gammaproteobacteria bacterium
GTTCTCTGTCTGAGACTTGTTCTCTGCCTGAGACTTGTTCTCTGTCGGAGACTTGTTCTCTGTCGGAGACTTGTTCTCTGTCGGAGACTTGTTCTCTGTCTGAGACTTGTTCTCTGTCTGAGACTTGTTCTCTGTCTGAGGCTTATTCTCTGTCTGAGGCTTATTCTCTGTCTGAGACTTGTTCTCTGTCTGAGGCTTGTTCTCTGTCTGAGGCTTGTTCTCTGTCTGAGGCTTGTTCTCTGTCTGAGGCTTGTTCTCTGTCTGAGGCTTATTCTCTGTCTGAGGCTTATTCTCTGTCTGAGGCTTATTCTCTGTCTGAGGCTTATTCTCTGTCCGGGGCTTGCGCCCTGTCCGGGGCTTACGCTCCGACTGAGGCTTGCCATCTGATTGGGACTTAGACTCAGACTGGGACTTGCTTTCCTGCTGCCGCGATCTGTTACCCCGGTTGCCACCGCGATTTCCACCACGCGGACGTGACGGGCGTGACTGGTTAGCGCGTTTCGTTGCTGCAGTATCAGATTTCTCAGCGCCACCTTGATCTTTATCCTGCGCGTTTTCAGCCTGGTTGGCAGAGGAACCTGTGCCTGCGCCGCTGTTGCGCTGCCGATTTTGTCCACCACGATACTTACCCCGGCGATTTCGGTTTCCACCTCGACTCCTGCGGGTTTCAGTTTTAGCCGGCGGTTCTTCTTCTTTAACCTCTGCTTTCTCCTTGTTACCGACCAGGAGGCTAACAATTTTGCTTAGAAAACCACTTTCACCGGCTGCTGGTGCTACGACGGGAGCGGGGGCGGGTGCGGACGGTCTGGGGGTAGGGGGCGTTATGCTTTGCACCGCGGGCCGTTCGATAGCGGGAGTGGTACTGCTAGCCATTTCCACCAGATCTACGGGTTCTTCCTCGGTTGTCAGTTCGTAAGATTTTTTGTAGTTCGATTCATGGCGATGCGTGTCGTTGTCTTTGACACGTTCAATTTCGTAATGCGGCGTCTCCAGATTGGGATCCGGGATGACTACGATATGCACACCGCGACGCTGTTCGAGGGAGTCGATCTTATCGCGCTTTTCATTGAGCAGGTAGGTTGCGCACTCGACCGGGATCTTGGTCAGAATCTTACCGGTATTATCTTTCAGTGCTTCGTCTTCAAGTAAACGCAATACTGCCAGCGAGAGAGACTCGATATCACGAATAGTGCCCTGTCCACTGCAGCGAGGACAGACTATCTGACTCGATTCCTCCAGTGACGGGCGCAGTCGCTGACGCGACATTTCGAGTAAGCCGAAACGCGAGATGCGTCCAATTTGCACCCTCGCACGATCGTCGTATACGGCGTTACGTAACCTGTTCTCAACCTCGCGTTGATTTTTGTTTTGCATCATATCGATAAAATCGATCACGATCAGTCCGCCCAGATCCCGGATTCTCAACTGGCGGGCAATTTCATCGGCAGCTTCGAGATTAGTCATCTTCGCGGTGTCTTCGATATCGCTGCCACGGGTAGCCCGCGCGGAATTGACATCGATCGACGTCAGCGCCTCGGTATGATCGATAACAATTGCGCCGCCGGAGGGCAGGGTAACTTCACGTGAAAATGCCGATTCAATCTGGTTTTCTATCTGGAAGCGATTAAACAGCGGCAGCTTGTCTTCAAAGCGTTTGAGCTTGTTGATAGAACCCGGCATTACCATCGTCATGAAATCGTGGGCCTGTTGATAAGCCGCTTGCGAATCGATCAGTATTTCCCCGACGTCGGCGCGATAGTGATCACGCAGAGCACGGATTACGATATCGGATTCCTGGTAGATCAGGAAAGGGGCTTTTTTCTCGTCTGCTGCTTTTTCGACGGCTTTCCAGACCTGTGTCAGATAGTCGAGGTCCCATTGCATCTCCTCGGTGGATCGACCCACGCCGGCGGTACGCACGATCACTCCCATGCCTTCCGGCATGGTCAGTTCCGACAGAACCTTTTTCAGTTCGTCCCGGTCTTCGCCTTCGATGCGCCGGGATACTCCCCCGGCCCTCGGATTTTGCGGCATCGCGACCAGAAACCTGCCTGCCAGGCTGATAAAACTGGTAAGTGCGGCACCCTTGTTGCCACGTTCCTCTTTTTCGACCTGAACCACAATTTGCTGGTCGACTTTGAGTGCGTCCTTGAGAATTGGTTTGCCGTTATTATCACGAGGGACGTCGCCGAAATACTGTTTGGCGATTTCCTTGAAGGGCAGGAAGCCATGGCGCTCGGCACCATAGTTAACAAAAGCAGCCTCGAGGCTGGGTTCTACGCGGGTTATCTTGCCCTTGTAAATATTACCCTTTTTCTGCTCCCGGGATGGTACTTCGATATCGAGATCGTAAAGTTTCTGGCCATTGACCATGGCCACTCTCAGCTCTTCGCTTTGAGTGGCGTTTATTAATATTCGTTTCATTAGAGTTATTGCCTTGCATAAACGGCCAGGTACTGCTGATTGTCTGTTCTGTAAGCTGTATTTCCATTTGATTCTGTGTGGGCAGCAAGCCCATCGTGGCGGTTCCCTGCGAACCGTTTATGATGAGGAAATTTTTCAGCAGAACAATACTATGTATGAGGTAGTACATTGGCCTGTGTGTATTTTGAGTCCTCAAATCAAGCGCTAATACTCCAGCTGATAGGGACTAATTCGTCTGGGAAACAGCCGTCACGACGGCATGCTTTCCGTTAAAAAACTGTCTTGGTAGTGTTTTGCCTGGAAAATAGGCAGTACAATGCTACGGCTGCGAATATACCATAGTTTCTCCAGACTGCCATCCATTGAATACAATAAACCCACAAAAATCCGCCGTAAGTCTGGTTGAGATAACTGCTGCCCAGGTCGACCAGCGGCTCGATAATTTTCTGCTTAAACAACTCGGAAATATACCGCGCAGCCGTATTTACAGGATCATAAGAAAGGGCGAGGTGCGGGTTAATAAGAAACGCAGCAAACCGCATTACAAGCTACAGGTCGGGGATCAGGTCAGAATCCCGCCGGTACGCCTCGAGGCCGAGCCAACAGCGAAGTCAAAGCCCCCGAAACAGCTGTTGGCAAGACTGGAGCAGGCTATCATTTTCGAAAATAATCACATCCTGGTTATCAATAAACCAGCGGGCCTGGCGGTACACGCCGGTTCGGGGGTGGATTACGGCGTTATCGACGCGATGCGCCAGCTGCGCCCGGCTGACGGCATCGAACTGGTGCACCGCCTCGACCGCGACACCAGTGGTTGCCTGCTCCTCGCCAGGCACCGCCAGGCGCTACTGGCTATGCAGTTGATTCTGCAGGATAAATCGATTAGCAAAAAGTATAACGCAGCGGTCAAAGGCCGCTGGCCGCGAGAACTTACCGAAATAAGCCACGCGTTGAGCAAAATACATCTTGCAAACGGGGAGAGACGCATGCGCATCGACGCCGCTGGAAAACAGGCATTGAGCCGGATCAATTTGCTCCACGAGAGCGAGCTGTTCAGCCTTATTCAAGTGGAACTTGTAACTGGTCGCACCCATCAAATCAGGGTGCATTGCCAGGCCGAGGGGCATCCTATCGCAGGGGACGACAAGTACGGCGATAACGAGTTTAATCGCGCCATGCGCAAGCTTGGTGTTCGGCGCCTGATGCTGCATGCTTCCAGCCTCGAACTACCAGCCGGTAAATTTACCCCTGAAATCGTTATCAATGCACCGCTACCGGCCGAATTCGAACAATTATTCGACAGTATCGACTACAACTAACAGCAATCCACATTAAATCTACAGGGAATAACATGGCAGATACAGAAACCGACACCAATCAATCCGCAAGCGGTCCCGGCAAACATGATCAATCGGTCGTCGACCGCCTGGTCTTTGCGGCACTCAAGGAGCAAACCCGTGCGCGTCGCTGGCGCGTGGGCTTCATGCTGTTTTTTGTTATCTATGTGAGCGTAATTACGGTAGTGCTGCTCGCCGGCCAGGATACAGATGACCGGGCAACTGGGGAAAAACACACGGCTGTAGTGAAATTGAATGGGGTCATCGCCAGTGGCGAAGCGGCGGGCGCGGAGAACATTATCAGCGGGCTTAAAGCTGCGTTCGAGCACGATGACACGGCAGGCGTTGTTATCGAAATCAATTCTCCCGGCGGCTCCCCGGTCCAGGCAGCCTACATCTTCGATGAAATAATGCGTTTGAAACAGAAATACGACTCGGTACCCGTGCATGCGGTGGTTGCTGATATCGCCGCTTCCGGCGGCTACTTCGTCGCCGCAGCAGCCGACAATATCTACGTCAACCAGTCCAGCCTGGTAGGCTCGATCGGCGTGCGCATGGACGCTTTTGGCTTTGTTGAAATGATGAAAAAAATTGGCGTCGAAAGACGCCTCCTGGTCGCCGGTGAAAACAAGGGTCTGTTCGATCCTTTTCTGCCCGAGCAGAGCGATCAAAAAGCCCATCTGCAATCCATGCTCAACGAAGTCCACAACCATTTCATCAGTGCTGTCAAACAGGGCCGGGGAGATCGTCTGGTGGTGAACGAAGATACCTTTAGCGGACTGATCTGGAGCGGTGAAAAGGCCCTTGGGCTGGGTCTTGTGGATGCTTACGGCACCACGCGCAGCGTTGCGCGGGAACTGGAAGCGGAACGTGTCATCGATTTTACGCCTGAGACCGGACTGCTGGAAGACCTGGCCAATCTTCTCGGCACCAGTATCGGACGCGGTATCAGCCAGCAATTACTTGGTAATTTCAGCCTGAACTAGATTCCGTCCGCTCCACAGCAGGCTCAGACTACTTCGACACCGGCGCTTTCCAGCATCGCTATCAAGCTCAATAACGGCAAGCCGATCAGTGCGCTGGGGTCGTCACCACGCATGCTGCTGAACAGGCAGGAGCCGTATCCCTCTGCCTTGAAACTGCCGGCGCACTGGTAGGGTTGTTCGACGCGCAGGTAATGTTCAAGCTGACGATCGCTGAGGACCCGGAAATCAACCTCGAAAGGGACATCTTCGACCTCACAGAATCCGCTTGACAGGTTCAGCACGCATACCCCGGTATGAAAAACCACAGTTTTCCCCTGTGCTTCGCGCAACTGGCGCAGCGCATTCTCGTGTGAACCCGGTTTTCCCAGAATCTTTGCATCCAGCAACGCACACTGATCTGAACCGATTACGATAGCGTCGGGATAGTTTTGCGCCACATGACGGGCTTTCGATTCGGCCAGACGACAGACATAGGCGCGGGCATCCTCTCCCGGATTGATAGACTCGTCTACTTCGGGGGCATGAGGCTCATATGATAAATGCAGTCGGTCCAGCAACTGTCGCCGATACGGAGAACTGCTGGCCAGGATAATTTTTGTTCGCACTAGGTTAAGTTCCAAAGCTAGCTGACGGTGCCGGCCATGCTTTCAGCCCTGTCCGGCGACGGTGGCGCAGTATATTACAAGCCTGACCGGATTACATAATCACGTCGATTTTTACCGTAAATTGAATAGACAATGTTATCCACAAGCATGTAAAATCGCCGCCTTATGCGGGACAAGTTGCGTAGGCGGTACCAGGCTCAAAGGGAAGTAAGTCAAAAAGGCTATTTCGAAGGTGAAATTCCGTTAACAGATTTAGTGCGCCTCCGCGAGATGCTGCATTGCGAGCAATCCGACCCTGAAGGTCGAAAGATTGCCCTGAAATTCGAGTTTGTACGCAACGAGTATGACTTTCCGATGCTGGCCGGGCACCTGGAAACCAGTCTCGAACTGGAATGCCAGCGGTGCCTCAACGCACTGGAATGGCCGATGACACTTGATTTCAGTTTAATGATCGACGCCAGTGACGAACTGGTCAGGGACAGCAGCGTCGATACGTTGTATAGCGAAGATGGCTTTATCGACATTGTCGAGGTGGTAGAAGACGAGTTGATACTGGCTATTCCGCTGGTGGCAATGCACGAAGATACTGCGTGCAACGAAAACTGGCAGGTTTCGGAACCCGAAACTGCCATTAAAGACAATCCGTTTGCAGTTTTACAACAACTGAAAACGACAGATTAAGTTTACTGGAGATAGCAATGGCTGTTCAGAAAAATCGTAAAACCCCGTCTAAACGGGATATGAGACGGTCTCACGACGCACTGGGAAGCGCAACCCTGTCGGTTGAGCCGACTACCGGTGAAACCCATCGTCGGCACCATATCAGCGCTGATGGTTACTACAAAGGACGTAAGGTAATAGCTGACCCGATCATCGAAGACGATGACGAGTAAAACT
>CALDDP010000135.1 GCA_937936805.1 uncultured Gammaproteobacteria bacterium
TCTTTGCCGACGATGCCGGTACGGAAAATTTCTGCAGCCAGCACGTTCTTGGCAAGCCCGGGTTCGATTATCTCGTAAATTCGCGCGTGCATGGTTTCGACAATGCGCGCGGCGCTGCGCATATAGGTCAACTCCTGTTCCGACTTGATGATGCGCTGCCAGTTGACCAGTGCGGTGGCATCGAGCATGGTCGCGGCGGGCAAATGGGTTTGCAGAGAACGGAACGCGGCCGCCGAAAAATAATAATTTTCCATTTCGACGCCGATTGCAACCCGGTCGAGTTTCAGCTCCGTCAGTACGGTGGCCAAATGATCCATCGGGTGGCAGACATCGGACTGGACGAAGTGGTCCGGGTACCTGAGGATATTATCCGCGTCAAGATAGGTGGTGCGCACTGCGCCCGGCGCATCGATACCGCGTCCCCACCAGATCGGTTCCCGGTCATGCTGCACAATGACGCATTGATGGGTGTAGAAAGACCAGCCATCGTAGCCGGTGAGCCAGGCCATGTTCGATGGGTCGACCACCACCAGGCAATCGATGTTGGCGGCCGTCATCGCGGCGCGGGTTTTATCGAGCCGCTCGGCGTACTCGGCCAGTGGAAAATTCAGTTTTGCGTCTTTTGGCATGGTTGATTTCTCTAGGTGGCGAAATTGGTACCAGCCTGTTGTTGCTGGCAACGCTGGTAGGCTAAAGTGGCAATCGCGGTATCCTGGATACCGGTGCCGGTCAGGTCACAAAGAGTCGTTTCGTCGCTGTGCTGACGTCCGCTGCGCTGTTCTGCGATCACCTGGCCTAGCTCCGGGAATTCGGCGGAGGGTTTCACCAGTTGCTTTTCTATCGCATGGTGCAGCTCACCCAGTACCCTGACCTGGGACAGGCGGTCACAAAAGTACTGTGCATGGTCTGCGATGATCGAGGGGTCGACTTCATTTTTATGTTCGCCGTCGGAACCCATCGCGGTGATATGCTGCCCGGCGACAATGTGTTCGGGCTTCAGTATTGCCTGCGTCGACGGTGTCGTGGTGACGATGATATCGGCGCCCTGGGTAGCGCTTGCGATATCCGCGCTGGCAGTAACTTCAATGCCGAGGCGCTGGCTTAGTTCCGCTGCCCTGGACTGCGCCTTGCCGGCATCACGGCCCCAGATGGTGGCCGAGTCGATATTCCGCACCAGGGTCAGGGCTTCGAGTTGCAGCCCGGCCTGTATTCCGGCGCCGAGAATTGCAGCCCTGCGACTGTCGGCGCGGTACGGATGTCAGTCAGGTAGCCGTTGTCGAGTAGCAGTGCTTCGACCATACCGGTGCGGGTGCTGAACAGCACCATCAGACCGTTGACGCTGGGCAGACCCAGCTCGGGATTGTCGAAAAAACCGGGGCTTATCTTGATAGCCAGGCTGTCGACGCCGGGTATATAGGCGGTTTTTACATCGATTTCACCATTGTTTTCGATGATGTCGAGACGCATGATCGGTGGCATGATGACCGACTTGGTCGCCAGTGCATGAAAAGCCTCCTCGACGCATTCGATCGCGTCAAGGTCGAGCTGTATCTGGCTGCGTAATTCGGCCTCGGTCAAGATCCTGATATCTGGCACGGGACTTAGTACTCCTCCTGGTTGATGATTTTCCGGTGCAGCTGCATATCGATATTTTTGCCGCTCAGCAGGACGATGGTTTTTGTGCCCGGGCTGACTTTGCCCGCGAGCAGGGCGGCAATACCCACTGCACCACCGCCTTCAAGAATAACCTGCTCCTCGAAATAAGCATGACGGATGCCATCGGCAATTTCGGTTTCGCTGAGCAGCACTATTTCATCGACATAGTCTCGCACCATATTGAACGTCAGCTGGTTGTCGAGACCGATGCCGCCGCCCAGCGAATCGGCGAGGGTAGGTAGCTCCTCTACTTCGATCGGTTTGCCTGCCTTTTGTGACGCCGCCATGGCACAGCCCCGCTCCATCGATATGCCGATCACCCGAACGTCAGGTCGCTGTGACTTAAGTGCGAGTGCAATTCCGGAAATCAGGCCGCCGCCCGATATTTGCACCAGCACTGTATCGACGTCGGGAACCTGTTCCAGCATTTCCAGGCCGATAGTGCCCTGGCCAGCGATTACATGTGGGTGATCGAAAGGCGGGATCATCGTGTAACCTTCCTCGGCCACCAGGCGATTGGCCTCGATCTCGGCTTCATCCTGTGACTTGCCGATGATTCGGGTTTCGGCGCCGAGCGCCCGAATTGCTTCCAGCTTGTTCTGCGGTACAAGTTCCGACATGCAGATGATGCAGGGTACGCCGGCTTTTCTGGCGGAATAGGCGAGCGCCCGGCCATGATTGCCGGTCGAGACGGCGGTTACCCCGGTCGTCCCGCTGTCGAGCTGCAGAACCGAATTCATCGCGCCGCGCAGTTTGAAGGCACCGGTGGTTTGCAGATACTCGTGCGCGAGCAGTATTTCGCGGTCGAATTGCTTTGACAGTGCGGCCGATTCAGCAATGCGCAACGGGATGATGTGCGGCGCGATGCGTTCACGCGCGGCCTGAATATCTTCGAGTTGAATTTCGGTAGTCATGAGCCTTGGCAATGTTGGTGCAGGATACGCGCACACATTAAATCAAGATGGCCACCACCGCCATTCTTGAACAGGGTGATTTCGTTATCGGACTGGCGTCCTGCGTGGCGCTGTTGGCACAGGTCCGAGAGATCGGCGAGCACGTCCTCTTCGTTGATCACACCATTGGCTAGCGGGATCATCAATTCGCCGATGTGATGGATGGTGGTTTCCCGGGCGTCGACAAACAGGCTGCCACGACGCAGGCATTCATCGTCAGCCTCGCGCATTGTTGGCGTATAGGCGCCGATCAAGTCGACGTGGACGCCGGGCTTAAGCCATGCGCCCTGAATGATCGGGGCTTCACAGCCTATCGCCGAGCAAATCAGGTCGGCCTCTCTCGCACCGGCCTCGATCTCACTGACTGGCGTGAACGCGATTTGCGGGAATTTCTCTACAAGACTCGCACACAAGGCTGCTGCCTTGTCACCCGTCCGGTTCCAGATCTGCACCTGTTTTAATGATGGCCGTACTGCGCAATGCGCACTTACCAGGTGGGGCGCCATCTGTCCGGCGCCAATCATCAGCATGGTTTCGATATTCTCGCGCGACAGCAGGCGACTGCCGAGTGCCGAATCGGTCGCAGTTTTTATCCAGGTCAAGGCGGTGCCGTCAAGACAGGCAATCGGGGTGCCGTTTACGCCTTCGAATAAAATGTACACCGCCTGGATCGACGGCCACTCACGTTGCTGGTTATTGCGCGGGAATACAGTAATTACCTTCGCACCAACCGCCTTTTCCGGTTGCCAGCCGGTGCGAATGAAAAAATGACTGACGTTATCGTTGGCGTCTCTGGACTCCATCAGCATTTCATCGACCAGACCGATCGGGTCGCGGTGCATCGTCGCGAGTTCATCGACCAGTGTCGTGAATGACAGACTTTTCAGTATCTTGTCGGCGTCGAGCATTAACATGATTGGGTTCCCCGCTGCCCTGACAGGTTGTAGACTTGAACGTTCATGTCGGGCGTGGGCAAGTGTACTTAAATCATGTCGGCTTTAACACTTCAAATTTGAGGTGGTTTCGATGCCCGAACTTATCAACGATCTCGGTCAGCCGATCGGATTCCCGGTACCTGACTGGCAGGCTTGTGAGCATCCGCGTGGTGCGACCATGCAGGGCAGGCTGTGCCGCCTGGAACCCGTCGATCCGGACAAGCATGCAAGTGACCTGTTTGCGGCGTTCGCTCAGGACCAGGACCAGGGCAACTGGACCTACCTGCCCTATGGTCCGTTTGCCACCGAGGACGAGCTGCGCAGCTGGATGTTCGCCGCCTGTCTCGGTGATGACCCCTGTTTTTTCAGTGTCATCGACCTCGAGACAGAAAAAGCGGTCGGGGTGGCGAGCTATTTGCGCATTGAACCCGGGGTCGGCGTTATCGAAGTCGGGCATATTCATTTTTCGCCGCTTATGCAGGGCAGGCCGATTTCGACCGAGGCGATGTATCTGATGATGCGACAGGTATTCGATGTCTGGGGGTATCGACGCTACGAGTGGAAGTGCGATGCTCTCAATCAGCCTTCCTGTGCGGCTGCGCGACGCCTTGGATTCATGTTTGAGGGGATTTTCCGTCAGGCGACAATGTATAAACAACGTAATCGCGATACGGCATGGTTTTCAATACTGGACCGTGAATGGCCGACCGCCAGGGCAGTGTTTGAAAATTGGCTCGGTGTTGAAAATTTCGATGCCGGGGGACGGCAGAAAACCAGCCTGTCAGAAAGCATGCAACAGGCACTTGCTAAACTGCGTTGAGCGGAACCCGATGCGGAAACTCTGGCCATTGTGAATGAATTTCGTGTACTATCCGGGATTACTGCAGTGGAAACCTGACACTAATAATAAAGCAGTACCTAGTTATATTTCGTTAATACAAGATGAGAATGGGGAGTCGGTCTCCATTGCAAAGATGTAGCGGTGATGAGCTGCTCTAAATTCTGTCTTGTCATTTGGCTCTTGTTCGTGGGGGGAGTCGCAATATTTATTCTTGCCAATATTGCTAAGTGTAGTATAATGAGATTGAAGTATTGTGAAAAAAATCACAATAAATCTTTCAATAAGGAGACACGATGAACGAA
>CALDDP010000136.1 GCA_937936805.1 uncultured Gammaproteobacteria bacterium
CGCCGACCACGTCGTGCCAGTTCTGCAACGCGTAACCGTGGCTTTCGACAAAATCCGCGGTGGGTTTGTAGAAATTGCTGCGCTCCCAGCCGTTGACCACGCCAAACACCGCACCCTGCGCCTTGAGCACCGGGTAAAGCGGCGAAGTCTTCGCGGGCCGCCCTGCCGGACGATGCTCATGCGGCAGGTGCCAGCGGAACTCGTGCTGGTAATCCTCTATGGATTTCAGGGCGGTATACTCGGTATTGGCAAAACCGGTGATGCGGCGCGTATCGAGCTGCCAGGTATCCCACTCGGTCTCGCCATGTACCATCATCTGCGCCAGCATCTTGCCATAGCCACCGCCTTCGCCAATGCCGACGCGCAGCCCGTTCATCGACCAGCAATTACGCAAACCGGGTTGTTTGCCCACCAGCGGACCGGCATCCGCGGCGTAGGAGATCGGACCGTTGACGATGGCCTTGATGCCGACCTCCTTCAAGCTGGGCAGCCGATTAAAGATCGGCTCCATCTTTGGAATCAACCGTTCGAGGTCATCGGCACAAAGCGCATTGACGAAATCGGGATCGATGCCGTCCATGCCAAAGGTTTTGCAATCCTGTTCATAAATGCCGACCAGCAGCCCCTTCTTTTCCTGGCGCATATAGAAGGTGTCACGCGGGCAACGCACCATGGGAACGCGCGTTTCACGCTCCACCAGCTCGGGAATATCTTCGGTGATGAAATACATGTGCTCCATCGCGATGACCGGGTATTTGATGCCCATCAGCGCACCCACCTCGTTCACCCGGTAGCCCGCAGCTACGACAATGTGTTCGGCCGTGATCGTGCCCTCGTCCGTGCTGACCCGCCATTCGCCGTTTGGCTGCTGCGCCAGCCCCTTCACCGGCGTGTTTCGATGAATCGTGGCGCCCGCCTTGCGTGAACGCGCGGCCAGCGCCTGGCACAGTTGCGCGGGATCAATATCACCATCCCGGGGATCCCAAAGAGCTGCCAACACGCCATCGGTGTCGAGCAGGGGATTGCGCCGCTTTACCTCTGCCGCGTCGAGCAGGTCGAACTCCAGCCCCAACCCCCTGGCCACCGACATGATGTGATGCACCTCATCCACATGGGTCTGGCTGGTCAGCAGGCGCATCCCGCCTGTCGCATAGTGATAGTTGATCGGATAAGCCGGATCTTCGGCCAGTTCCCGGTAAAGCCTGATCGTGTAGTCACGCAGCAGCAGGAGCAGCTGGTTGAACGCCACGCCCGGGCATTGTGCCGCGGAATGCCATGTCGTCCCCGAGGTTAGTTCGTTGCGCTCGAGCAGGACCAGCTCCGACCAGCCTTCCTGAGCCAGATGGTAAAGGGCTGATAAACCGCCAATGCCACCGCCGATAACGACGACCCGAGCATGTGATTGCATGAGGCTTACTTTCGCTGATCTATGAGTGACGAAGTGTTGCGTAAATCAGTAGTTTTGTGAAACAGAAATTAAGCCATAGTTCTTCTATATTTCTGCAGCACGATGGCTGAGTTTTCAGCCGGCAATGGTCGCCCGATATCAGTTAACTGGTCGGTGACCTCCTTGCTAGTCGGTGCGTAACTCCACCCAGACTGGCCTGTGATCGGACAGGTAATGCCGTAGATACGAATTAAATGCCTTGACTGCTTTCGCGTGTGAGTGCGCCGTTGCTAATTTATTCCACTTGCTGGCAAACACGGCGGCATCAAAATCAAACACGCCATAAGACTTGACACGATTTCGCAAAGCGGTCGGTGCAAAAGCGATTTGATCATAGGTCTTGTCATTGCCCAGATTGGAGCCCCCGATTCGTGAAAGACTCTCCGTGCGTGCCATATCACTATCACTGAAAAAATCGACTGACTTCCATGAGAATTGTTCTAATGCCTTGATCGTGGCCTCGTTTTGTTCCATGTTTGGAACATTCATATCACCGAGTAAGACGATATCCTTATCCCAGGCATTTTTCCCTGAACAGCGATCTTTGGCCCACTTCGCCAATGCATATATCTCCAGTACACGCCTGGCGTACTTACGCCTATTCTCTTCCTTCGATGAATTTTGAAACGCGCCAAAGTACAGGTGCACGTTTGCCAGCACCAGATCGACCTTTCCACTAGCAAAGCTGCCAATGAAAGGATTGCGGTCGAACGGTGTGTAGCGCATTTTTCTGAATACCTGTGACTTATCCTCGCCGCTCTTTCGATATTGCACCCTGACGTCGCGCCGGGGATACTCGCGGGGGCGAAGCGCAACTTCACCAAACAGGTTACCCTGCGCCACCTTGGCAGTGTTATAGACATAGGCCAGGCGTTCGTCGTTGCCCGCGGTATCCGACATGACGAAATCGAATTCAGGGCCCATTTTTCTGACAATAGCGGTGAATTGTCGATACGCGTCATTAATTTCCTGTACCGCGATGAGATCGAAACGTTTCAATACATGCGCGATGACGGTCTGCGCCCCGTTACTGCGGTCCTGGATGCCCAGATTGGCGATATTCCAGCTCGCTAAAAGCAATCGCCCGGGTGACGAAACAGGGACGCCGCGTTTCGAGAAATGCTGATCCAGCGCCCGAATTTCCCTGGCGCTTCGAATTCGTAAAGGTTTTTCAGGCTCTTTAAAAGGTATCGCCATAATTAGCTCCCTGGATCGCTTTTTGAATCGCGGCGACATTATACCCGATTACCGATAACTGCCCCTCGACCGGGAATCGCCATATTGTCCCCGACACCCGCTACAGTTGTGGCCGGGAGCCTCGCTTCCGCGGAGTTAGAGGGGGTTTTTGGAAGCCCGGATGACGTCGAACCATGCAGACTTGGACGAAGAAGTAGTCCATACTACCCTCACCCGGTGAGCCAGACCCATCTGAGAAATATTGTTGGAAAAATTAAAAACCAGTTCCCCGATCGCAACAGAGAGCGGTGCTATCGAATTTAATGATGCCCCGGTCTCACCGTCGCGCATCCGCCTCGAGGCTTCAACGCATTGCCAGCTTAAATGCCCTACCTGCGAAACCGCTACCGGTGAACTCTACGAACAGGTGGCGCTTGGATTCCTGCGCTTCGACAAATTCAGGCAGTTGATCGATAACAACCCACAGGTCAGGGAAATAGAACTGTCCAATTTCGGTGAAATTTTTCTGAATCCGCATCTGCCAAAAATCATCGAATACGCCTTTGAAAAAAACGTGCTGCTTTCAGCAACCAACGGCGCAAACCTGAACACGGTCAGGGATACAACCCTCGAGGCATTGGTAAAATTCAGGTTTTCGCACATTCGCTGTTCGATCGATGGCGCATCCCAGGAAACCTATGAGCAATATCGAATTCGCGGCAACTTTGACCGGGTGATGGAAAATATCGACAAGATCAATGCCTACAAGAAGCAATACAAGTCGGAGTTCCCACTGTTGACATGGCAGTTCGTGGTTTTCGGCCACAATGAGCATGAAATCGCTACCGCCAGGCAGATGGCTTCTGACCGCGGGATGACATTTGAAACCAAGTTTAACTGGGACGAAGACTGGTCCCCGGTGCGGGACAAGGACATGGTGCGCAGGGAGATGGGGGTCGATGCGACGTCGCGTTCTGAGTTCAGGGAAAACAGCGGCTCAGATTACATGGAATATGTCTGCCATCAGCTCTGGGATCACCCACAGTTGAATTTTGATGGCACCGTCTGGGGTTGCTGTCGCAACAACTGGAAAGCGTTCGATGGCAACGTGTTCGAAGACGGCCTTGAAGGCGCGCTCAATTCTAAACAGATGCAATATGCGCGCAGGATGCTTACCGACGCTGTTGAACCGCGCGCCGATGTGCCCTGCACCACTTGCAGCGTTTACAAGAACATGCGTAAGGAAGGGCGGACTCTCGACCGTGCGAATGTCGTCGGCTGGCGGAAAGGCTCGGCCGTTCCCCGCAGCAGCTGAACCAGAACAGTAAGCAACGCCCGGTATCACTTGATCCGGTCAGCGGACCGGGCGTTCGCCACCGGCCAGGTTAAACAGCTTACGACTATTTGACCCAGGACAATTCCCGCGCGCGCAATCGAAGTAGAATATCTTTATACAAACTGTGGGGATGTATTGATGCCGATTAATATCGAATTTATCGTTAAAAATGGCGACAGGTCTTTTAAAGAGGACAGCGTTACCTTCGCCACCCCGGAAGAATTGTTCGAATATATATCGCCGGGTGGCGGTTGTGAGAACATGCCTTCCGACCTGGGTGAGATCCGGATGATCTTTCTTCCTCCGCCACACCCGAATATCACGAATCCAATCGCGGATGAGCGCGTCACCCTACAAATGGGAATCATATTGATAACAGCTCCCCTGTCCACAATCGTGCAAATCTCACAGGAAATAATCGACAAGGTGGGGCGCGGTGAATTGTCCGAGGCTTTCCTGGCGGCGGCTCACGCGAATTACTGACATAAAGAATTCAGATCGAGATAAGCACCTTCAACCGACTATCAAAACAATGCGACATTATTCCCGCGTAAGCGAGAATCCTGACAGGCGCCGTCATTACAACGCCCCTGCTTTAGCAGTGCCTTGAAGCGCCAGGCGATGTATTCCCGGTTAAGGTCCAGATGCGACTATCCAGATTAATTGGCACCGCCTTAACAGGCCTGCTACTGATTACCGGTAAAGCCGGGGCCTCCGGCGTCGACCTTCACTGGCTATGGGATAATCAGTGCGCCGAGTGCCACGGCCATTCAAGTGAGTTTGCCCACAAGTTTCTCACGCTGAGCGATGGCCGGCTGCAGGGCAATCATCGTGACCGGAGTCTGCGTCTTTTCTTGGGCAATCATTACACTCGCAACACCGAAGTTGATGCTGTTTACCAGATGTTGCGGGCACAGGTACTGACAAAGCCACGCTTCAGGCAAGAATGCGGCAACTGCCATGGCAGCGCTGCGGCTTTCGTTCGTCAATCGCTCGTCCTGCGGGACGAAGTTCTCTTCAGTCGGGAATCCGGTCAGCCGACCCAGGCATTTCTGTCACAGCACCGCAACCTGGGGGCTGACGATGTCGATTTTTATTTAAGTTTGCTCAACCGCATAGCCCGCGAGGTTTATCGTCCATAATCCTGACTGAATACGCCGGCAAGCGGAGCGGGTATCGAAGGCCGGTAACTGCATCCCCGGTGCACGGGATTTACAAAACTTTTCTCCCTCTGCGCCTGTTTTCCCGCAGTACGTCAAGAGCGGCCAGCATCGCCAGGATCGAGCAAAACAACATCATGCCAAGCAGCTGATAGGGGCCGCCTCCCTCTGTCAGGATCACTGCCGCGATCGAGGTCAGCACCGCTCCGCCGCCAACGGCTATGGCACCTTTCAATCCCGAAGCGCTGCCCGCCAGCCGGGGGCGGACCGATAGCGCACCGGCGTTGGCACTCGGCATAGTTAATCCATTACCCAGACCGACACACACGGTCGCGCCAAACAGCGAGTAAACATTGACGAATCCCATGAAAAATAATGTAAGCCCCAAGACCAATCCGCCACAGGCGACGATTCTCCCGGCAATCATCATCGTGGTTAACGGGTATCGCTTCGAGTATCGGCCTGACAGGAAGCTGCCTAGCGCAAAGCCCGCGGTAATGCTCCCTATAAAGAATCCAAGGACTGATGGTGACAAATCGAAAATCGATGCCGTTACCAGCGGCACCCCGGTTATGAAAATATAAAACGCACCCACAGAAAAGGTAACGCACAGCGTGAAGCCCCAGTAACGCCGCGATCGAAACAACTCGGGATAAGCCTGAAACTGCTTCCTGAAAGTCTCTGACGGGGTTTTATTGGTCTCACCTAGGTCGATCCAGCAGAGTACAAACGCCGCTGACCCCAGGACCGCAAAAAACAAAAAATTCGATCTCCAGCCAAACAACTCATCCAGTGCCCCGCCAACCATCGGCCCCAGCATCGGCGCAACCGCCATTGCCATCGACACGTAACCCATCTGGCTTGCCGCCTCCTGTTCAGGCACAGAATCGCGGATTATGGCGTATGGCAATACCCCGCCTGCGATGATCACTCCCTGTAACACTCGAAAAGCGAGGAAGGTCCAGATATCGCCCGCCAGCATACAGCCGAGAGATGCCAGCACAAAAACTGCCAATGCGAATAAAAGTACCGGGCGACGCCCAAACCGGTCAGACAGTGGTCCTATGACTAACTGCAACACCGCCGTGATTCCCAGGTAGCCCGCGACCGACAGGCTCACAATGCTGTAGTCCGCCTGGTACGCTTGCGCGATATTTGCAAGCGAGGGCAGGAACATGTTTAGTGACAGAATCGATAGCCCGGTAATGAAGACCAGGGTAAAAAACCCCGGTGGAGACGTGGCGGCATACTTCATCGGAACCCCGTTCATTTCAGTAGACGGACAATAGCCATCGGGCTAGTTGCGAACACTTTCAAACCTGCACATAAAAAACCGGATCCAGCCGGCGCACCGGTCCCGCCTCGCACACGCGTGCGGTGATACCACCGTGACCGCGCATGGCGTTATAGCCGCCCTCACCCAGTTGACGCTCCATCTTGCTACAGGGATGGCAAAGCCCGGTAAATTCCAGTAACGCGTCGCCGATGCGAAAGTACTTGTCCTTTAAGGCCAGCAGATTGATGCCGGAAACCACGATATTACGCCGCAGCAGCGATGGCTCCAGCCTGTCCCGGCCGAGGCAGCCGGCGATCACTGCTAAATGTTCCTGTTGAATCAAAGTAACCTGTCTCGGATTGCCCGTCCGGCCTTTGAAACGATCACCTTCAAGCCCCGTTTCGAGGTTTATCTGCACTTCTTCAAGCCCGGTCATGGGCTCGCCTCGCGCAGGTCTTACTCCAATCCACTGCACCTGTCCAACCTGGGGAAGCGTATTCAACAATACCTGGAGCGGGCTTGAGTCAGTCAATCGATCCTCGCGTGTAGATCAGTTTAGCTATTAGAAAAATTTCGTGGCCAGTATACCTGTTTCGGCCTTACCGGCTTACGGCGCGGCGGCTTCGTACTCGCTCTGTAACGCCCGTTCAATCGGTCCAGATCAGTTTTGCCAGATCCTTTCGCGCGCACTGCCCTGATTTAATCGGCAATGCCCGCGGGATTCGGGCGTGTCCACAGGAAAGTACCGATGCACAGAAAGAACAGGCCCATGCCGAGCAGGAATCCCCAGTGATAGCCGGACCACAGCAGGAATGACCAGCTCGCGATCATCATCGCGGTGGCGAGCCACTTGGCGCTCGACGGCACTGCACCCTGCTCATGCCAGTCGTTTAGCAAGCGCGCAAACTGTTGCTGACTGTAAATCCAGTCATGTACCCGTTGCGATCCCCGCGACGCCGCCCAGACCGCTACCAGCAGAAACGGCGTCGCCGGCAGCAGGGGCAGGAACACCCCGGCAATACCGAAAGCGGTGGCAGTGTATGCGAGCACCAGGTAGCCCAGCTGTGTCCGTTTGCCCGGCATCGGGTGTTGCTGGCAGGATTTGTCTGTGTCTTCAGTCATCGGGGAATTTCGGGGCCATTTCTGCTGGGCGACAATACTGGCACAGACTTGAAATTAATAGATAGTGTCTTGCAACACTAGAATCCAGACGGGGGCTGCAGGTATCAATTACTGGCATCATAACTTAATGCTTGTAATATGCCGGTACTGACTCCTCATTGCAAAGGACAAAATCGAATGACACAAACCTGTGGTGAAATCCTGGTAGAGCGCCTGGAATCCTACGGTATCGAAATCGTATTCGGGATACCCGGCGTGCATACCGTCGAGCTCTACCGTGGCTTGCCTAATACCCGGCTGCGCCACATAACCCCCAGGCATGAGCAAGGTGCCGGGTTCATGGCGGACGGCTACGCCCGGGCCACGGGCAAACCTGCCGCCTGCTTTATCATTTCCGGTCCCGGCATGACAAACATCGTAACGGCAATGGCGCAGGCTTATTCAGACTCGGTGCCGATGCTGGTTATCTCCAGCGTAAACAATTCCCACGAACTGGCGCTTGGACAGGGTCGTCTGCATGAACTTCCGAGCCAGCGACAGCTCGTCGCGGGGGTTTCCGTTTTCAGTCATACCGTCGCCAGGCCAGACGAACTGGATGAAGTTCTCGCCAGGGCATTTACCGTGTTTGACAGCGCCCGTCCCGGACCGGTACATATCGAATTACCGCTGGATGTCATAACCGCCACGGTGACCTCCAGTAAGCCGCAGACTATCTCCACAAGATACCGGCCGGCACCCAGTGGCCCGGCAGTTACCGCCGCGGCCGATCTCCTCAAAAATGCCGCTAACCCGTTAATCGTGCTGGGCGGCGGCACGCAGGACGCGGCACAACAGGCACAGGCACTGGTAGAACGGTCAGGCATACGCACCGTGTTAACCATAAATGCAAAAGGCGTCATTCCGCCCGATCACCCGTTGAACCTGGGCAGCCGTTTGCCGCAACCACCAGTCCTGCAGGCGATACAATCCGCGGATGTTGTGCTTGCGATCGGCACTGAACTGGGTGAAACAGACACCTTGCTATTCGATGATCAACTCAACATCGAAGGCCAGGTAATCAGGGTCGATATCGACCCCGAGCAATTAACGCGCAACGTACTGCCGACGGTTTCCATCTGCGCCGATGCCGGCCTGACCCTGCAGGCGCTCTACGAGGCAATGCAGGACTGCAGGCCTTTCCAGCACCAGGCCGAGGTTGCCGCCTTGCGCCAGGCGTCAGACGCGCTCGCACCCGAGGCTTACTTTAAACATGGCCAGTTTCTCGCGCTGGTAGCCGAGACCCTGCCGGAGGTTATTATCGTCGGGGATTCGACCCAGCCGGTGTATGGCGGAAACCTGTTTTACGAGGCGGCAAATCCGCGCAGTTATTTCAATTCATCCACGGGTTACGGCACCCTGGGATTCGGTTTGCCCGCGGCCTTCGGGGCAAAACTGGCGCTACCGCAACGGCATGTGGTATCGCTGATCGGTGACGGCGGGCTGCAATTCACCATTGGCGAACTGGCGACAGCGGTAGAGTTGAATCTTGCCGTTCCGGTGCTGGTATGGAACAACAATGGCTATGGCGAGATCAAAAAATACATGGTCGATCGAGCTATTCCTGCGATCGGTGTCGATATCTATACGCCCGACTTCATTGCAATCGCGAAGGGATTTGGTTGCGCTGCAATAAAGGTCTCCAGCAAGGCCGAGTTCGTCGAGGCCCTGCAAAACGCGTCCAGCTCTGCGGTGCCGACGCTGATCGACATACCCGAAGACCTGGCGCTTGCCTGGTAACAGCGCAAATAATGGGGTCAGTGTCGATTGAAGGTGTATGCACCTGGCGAGTGTGACGCACCACAATTGAATCGTGCTGGTCTATAGTCTGGATCGATCGACGCTGGATCGATTGAGTTGAAGAACGACCTTATTGATTCAGTCATTGAACTGGTTTTACGGTGATTCGATACTAGAATTACTGTTATGAGAACCTATCGTTTAGTACTCGGGATATTAGCTGCCCTGCTCGCCTCCGGCTGTGCCACCATGGATAAGTCGGAATGTCGTCAGGCCGACTGGCAGACTATTGGCATCGAAGATGGCGCAAAGGGCCATCCCGTTTCCTATATCGGCAATCACCGCAAGGCCTGTGCTGAGTACGGCGTACAACCTGATCTTGCCAGCTACCAGCTCGGTCATCAAACCGGGCTAACGCAGTTTTGCACCGCCAGAAACGGGTTTAACCAGGGACGAGCTGGTCGTAAATACAACGAGGTCTGTCCGACAGAACTAAGGGAACAGTTTGTAAGAGGCTATAACACCGGCCGCGAACTCAACCTGTTGAATTCTGAAATTTCTCATATGCGCCAAGACGAACAACTCAAACAGACCGAAATGAAAGAGCTCGGGGAAAGAATGCAAAATATAGAAACAGTGCTTGTTTCGGGCGCGATTTCGGTGAAAGATCGCAAGACCCTGCTGGAGCAATACAAGGAAATGCAACCCAGGATGACGACCCTGGAGAGCGACATCAAAGAGCTGGAACTGGCTTTAACAAGAAGCCAGCACGAGTATGACATTCTGGATTCGAGCCATAGCTTTTACTAGAGCATTGAAATTACAGTGATAGTTAGTTGCACAAATAAAAGGCACGAATTAGTTTCGTGCCTTTTTTATAGCAGTCAATTTTACGTGACAAATAATATGAGGCTTAGTGGTAATTAGCTGTTTGCTGTAATTGTTCGCGATCGGCCGCGGTAACCCAGCCACCGCCGAGCGCCTTGTAGAGATTGACATAGGAATTGAGGAATAACTGTTTGGTCTCGGATTGCGTCAGCTCGGTCGAAAACAGGCGTCGCTCCGTTTCCAGCACTTCAAGATAACTACTGACGCCCTGGTTGTAGCGCTCCCTGGAGAGCTTGTTGGCATTCCTGGCGGCTACCAGCTGACGGCCGACAGCAGCCAGTTCCTGACGATAGGTGGTAATCTCTACCAGTGCGTCTTCTACTTCCTGGAAGGCCGTCAGCACCAGGTTTTCAAACTCGAGCAGAAACTGCTGCGTGATCTGTTCCTGTACTAGAACTCGATTCTTGTTTTTGTCGAAATCGAAAATCGGCCCCAGCAGACGCCCACCCAGCGACCAGGTGTCACCATCTACGTTAAGCGAACCTATATCCGTGTTGGCCACCCCCAGTGTTGCCGTCAGCGATAACGATGGCCAGCGCAGTGCCTCGGCAATGCCGATTTGTTCGCTTTGCGCCTTGAGCAGGAATTTTGCCTGGGTAATGTCCGGACGACGATCGAGGACATCTACGGGCATCACTACCGGGATCGTGGGCGGTATCGTTTGCTCGAGGTTATTTCCGCGAATTTCGATGGCGCCCGGCAGGTGCCCCAGCAAAATACTGAGGCTGTTTTCAGTCTTCGCAATACTGCGCTGGTACAGGGGAATGGCAGCAGCGGCTATTTCCATCTCGATTTGCGCCCAGTTGACATCCAGCTCCGGGATAATGCCCTTGTCAAACCGCTGCTGAATGATATAGAGACTCTCGGTGCGTGACTTGAGCGTGTTTTCGGAAATGGCCAGGCGCCGATGAAAATCCAGCAGTTGCGTATAGCTGGCGACCACTTCGGAAACCAGGGTCAGCTGCACTGTCTTCAAGCCGTATTCCGAGGCAATCAAATCTGCCCTTGCCGCTTCGGTAGCACGACTGAACTTTCCCCAGAAGTCGATTTCCCAGCTCAAGGGGGCCGTAATGTATGAGCTGGTGTCTGTATTCGGTGATTTCCCTGTGCCGGTAAAGTTACCCCGGTTTATGCCGCCATCGAGATCGAGTCGCGGGTACTCATCCGCCTCGGTAAATCCGAGCGCCGCCCTTGATTGTGCGATCCGGCTGACCGCAATGCGGAGATCACGATTGCGTTCCAGCGCCATCGATACCAGCGAAACCAGGTACGGATCGTCAAATAACTTCCACCACTGCAGATCATCGGCCAGCTCGGTCAGCGCCGCCTCGGTTCTGTAGGATTCCGGCGTTGCCACCAGCGGTTCCTCGAAGTCCGGCCCCAGTCTCGTACAGCCCGACGTCAACAAGGCCGACAGAATGAATGGTAACCAGCTTTTTATTTTTAGTTTCCTGTTATTCATTATTCGCTTGCACCGGTCGGCTTCAACTGCGCATCGCGTTTTTTCTCGTAACCGGCCAGTTTGCCGATGAAAATAAATAACATCGGGTAGAAAAGTACGCCGAGGACGGTTGCCACCGACATCCCGCCTAACAGGGCCACGCCCATGACAACCCGCGCTTCGGCACCTGCACCCGAGGCCAACACCAGGGGTAAAACACCGAGAATAAATGAAAATGCGGTCATCAATATCGGTCGGAAACGCAATTCAGCCGCCTTCATGGCCGCATCGAACAATGACAGGCCCTTGTTAAACTCGATATTGGCAAACTCGACGATCAGAATGGCATTTTTAGCGGCCATGCCGACGAGCATCACCAGCGCGATCTGCCCAAACACATTCATCTCATAACTGTCACTGGTCATTCGAGCCAGGTAAAGTGCCACAATAGCGCCAAAAATGGCAAACGGGGTACCCAGTAAAATACTGAACGGCAAGGACCAGCTTTCGTACTGCGCCGCGAGAATCAGAAAAACAAACAACAGCGAGAAGATCAGCACGACCCCTGCCGAGCCCTGCGATTTCTTTTCCTGGAACGACATGTTACTCCAGGCGTAACTGACATTTCCGGGTAGCGATTCACGGGCTACCGCTTCGAGCGCTGCCAAGGCCTGCGCCGATGTATAACCTGGCGCGGGGCCGCCAGTCAGTTCGATCGAGCGAAACAGGTTAAAGCGATTGGTGAAGTCTGGTCCGGCGATATCCTTGATAGTGACGAAGGCGCTTAGCGGAACCTGTTCACCGTCACCATTAGCGACGAAAAACAGACCGACCTTGTCTTCACTGATCCGATACTCGGGCTCCGCCTGGATGTAAGCCTTGTAGAGTCGGCCGAAGCGGTTGAAGTCATTGACGTAAGTGCCCCCCAGAAAAGCACCCACGGTGGTGTAAACATCGTCTAATTGAATTCCGGCTTTGAGCAACTTGTCGCGATTAATCTCCATGTATCGTTGGGGAACGTTGGCCCGGAACGTGGTGAACATGCCCCCGATCTCGGGTCGTTGTCGGGCAGCTTCCATGAAGCCGGCTGCCTGCTCGGCCAGGTATTGCGGAGTATTACCGCCGCGATCCTGGATCATCATGGTGAAGCCGGAACCACTGCCTAATCCAGGGATCGGTGGTGGAGCGAACGCGAACACCTGTGCCTCATTGATTTCCATGAAAAAATCCCGGTTTAACGCAGCCGCTACCTGGTTAGCCGTTTTTTCTCGTTCACCCCAGTCGTGCAGACCAATGAAGATGAACCCGGAATTAGAAGCGTTACTACCGGAAATCAGGCTATAACCCGTAAGAGTAGTAATGTACTGGGCCTCGCTATGCCCGCGGATAATTTCTTCCACTTTTTTAGTCACCGCGTCAGATCTTTGTAGCGAGGCGGCGTCCGGCAACTGCACATTGACCAGCAGGTAACCCATATCTTCACTGGGCATGAAGCCGCCGGGCAGCAATTTTCCGAAGAAACCTATGCTAGCGGTCAGCGCCAGCATAAATACCAGGCCTATGGCGATTTTTCGGGCCACAACCCGGGTAAAAACGCTGTAACCCGCGGTCGTTTTATCGAACACCTTGTTAAAACCTTTAAAAAACAGTCCTAGCGGCCCACCCACCGGTTCCTGCTTACGCAACAGCAGGCCGCACAGCGCCGGACTCAGACTCAACGCGTTAATCGACGAAAATATCACCGATACCACGATGGTAATGGCGAACTGCTGGTAAAGGCTGCCGGTAATCCCTTCCATCACCGCCACCGGGACAAAAACCGCAACCAGCACCAGTGTGGTAGCGATAATCGGTGCAGTCACTTCCTTCATGGCAGCTCGCGTCGCGTCTTTGGGCGACATGCCTTTCTCAATATTCACCTGGACCGCTTCTACCACGACAATAGCATCGTCGACGACGATGCCGATGGCCAGCACCAGTCCCAGCAGGGAAAGCACGTTGACGGTAAAACCGATCAGGGGAAAGGCAATAAAGGCACCGAGTAGCGAAACGGGTATGGCGATGGTCGGAATCAACGCCGCACGCCAGTCCTGGATAAAAATATAGACCACCAGGATAACCAGTATCAACGCGATAATAAGCGTTTCGATAATTTCATCGATACCCGCAGTAATTGCGAGGGTGGTGTCGAGCGAAATATCGTAACGCATACCTTTGGGAAAAGCGCCCGCCAGTTCTTCCATCGTGGCTTTCACCGTTTTGGCAAGTTCAACGGCATTCGAACCCGGGGCTTGATACAACGCGATTACCACGCCGGATTTACCATCGAGCCGCGTAAAAAGATCGTAGTTTTCCGCGCCCAGCTCAACCCGCGCGATATGCTTTATTTTTACCTGGGAGCCATCCGGCGTAGTGCGAACGACGATTTCACCAAACTCCTCCGTTTCCTGCAGACGGTCGGGGAGGCTCACCGTGTAGGTGAATTCATTGCCGGGAGGTGCCGGTTCCGCGCCGAATTTACCGCCCGGCACAACCACGCTCTGGCTACTGATGGCATCGACAATTTCCGGAACCGTTATACCCAGGTGGGCGAGGCGGTCGGGCTTGACCCAGATACGCATCGAATAGTCACTGGCACCAAAGGTGTTCAATCGTCCGATGCCCCTGATGCGGGACAGTCTGTCATTGATGTTAATCAGTGCATAGTTACCCAGGAAATTCTGATCGAAGCGTGGGTCATCTGCGGTCAGCGAAACCAGCATGAGGATGTTGGGCAGCGTCTTTTCCGTGGTCACGCCGAGGCGGGTAACTTCCGACGGAAGCTTGGCGGTGGCTGCAGCGACACGATTCTGGGTAAATACCGTATTGAGGTCCGGGTCGGTACCCGGTTCGAAGGAAACCTGGATCGTCATGGTGCCATCATTAGCGTTGATGGACTTCATGTAGATCATGTTGTCGACGCCGTTGATTTCCTGCTCCAGCGGCGTCGCCACTGATTGTTCGACACTGACCGCGTTGGCGCCGGTGTAGCTGGCTCGAACCTCGACGATGGGCGGCGTAATATCCGGATACTGTTCGGTGGGCAGACCACTGAGAAAAACCACCCCCAGTATGACCATGAAAATCGCCATAACCATGGCGACGATGGGTCTTCTGACGAAAAAATCACCCATACCTTATTACTTCTTTTCCTGATCGGTTGATTCGATTTCCACGACAGTTGCATTGACGACGACGCCATCCTTGACTTTCTGCAGGCCCTCATAAACCACTTTCTCACCCGGCTTGAGACCCTCGGTAATCATCCACGAGGATCCAACTTTGTTGCCAACCTTTATGGCCCGGGATTGAATCGTGTTATTCGAATCCACCACGAATACATTATGCAGCCCCTGGATTTCCATGACGCAGCGCTGGGGAATCATGATGGCGTCTTTTGCTGTCCGTATTTTGACTCGCACCTTGGTGAACTGCCCGGGGCGTAGTAGTCCCTCGGTATTCGGAAACGA
>CALDDP010000137.1 GCA_937936805.1 uncultured Gammaproteobacteria bacterium
TGGATGACTGGCAATGGCTTTCGAGCGGTGCGGCGCTACTGCCAGCCAGGCTTGATTTCAATGTCGGTGAGCGTGAGCTTAGTCTGACCCTCGAAGCCGACGGTGAGCTGGTGACGAATGGTATCGATGGCTACAGCCAGAAATCTGCCCAGGGGCAGGCGAGTTACTACTACAGCCAGCCGCATATCCAGATACACGGTTTCGTCAGGCAAGGGCCCGATAAAACTTTGCTCAACGGCATGGGCTGGCTCGACCGCGAGTGGAGTTCGCAGGCGCTGGCCGATAATCAACAGGGTTGGGACTGGTTTTCCCTGCACCTGGACGACGGCCACAAGCTAATGGTTTACCAGTTGCGACATGACGATGATGAACACTGGCTCAGCGGTAACTGGATCAACCCGCAAGGTCATTCCACGTTACTGGATGCTGATACGATCGATTTAAGTTCGTCGCGTCGTCGTGCGATTTCGACCGGCGAGAACCAGTCGCGCGAGCTGCCGCTGGAGTGGCAACTGAACCTTGTTGAACAAAACCGTCGTTGGCGAATTCGGCCGCTATACGATCAGCAATGGATGGCTACCCGGTTCCCCTACTGGGAGGGAGTGGTGCTGGTTGAAGACGAGCAGGGTTCCCGTTCCGGCATCGGTTACATGGAACTCACCGGATACCATTAGCGCGCCACGGGCTTTGTCGCCCTGCCGCCGCGGCAAAAAGATTTACTTTATTCACCGATTTTTCACAACCCTTTTGTATAAAGAGACTTCAACCAGCAGAGGCTTCGTTTAGCAGGGGAAAGATAATGAGTGAATATATTCTGTACTTGACGACAGTAATATTGATTACGCTATCCGCTTTTGTATTGAATCCGGCACAGGCCGCGTCCGATACATCCGAATTTCATGAATTTGCCAGGATGTTTCACGAAAGCCATGGCCGCATCGATGAGACCTATGGATATGTCTACGTGACAACCGACAAGATCGGGGCAGGGACGATCAGTGTCATGTTCTCCAACGGCAGTCGGCTGGACGGGGCGAAGTTCAACGCCCGCGTCAAGTTTCTGGATACCTCTGGCGCAGTTATGAAAGAGGAGTATTTCAATCAAAGGATTGCCGCGGCGGATTTGCAAGGTGCCGCTGAAGGTAAAGTCTCGAAACCTTTTAGATTGTCGGGTTTCGATTCGATTGAGGTTGATTTCTACCTGTCGGATATACCGGAATCGAATTTAAGTAAATCGAGTTTGCAGCGGGATATCGGTTTTACTGCAGCGCTCACCTCCATGTAAAGAGTCATTCAAAGGTGGCGTTTGGTTTTTCGCGTAGCGACGGCGACCAGTGGATCGTCGGGCCAGGGATGTTTCGGGTAGCGACCCTTCATATCCTTTTTGACGTCGTGGTATGACGAACGCCAGAAACCGGCGAGGTCCTGGGTGATTTGTAGCGGTCTGCCTGCCGGGGATAGCAAATGTACGACCAGTGGAACCTTGCCATCGGCTATCGTCGGAGTTTCCTCACAGCCGAACATTTCCTGCAGTTTTACCGCCAGCACCGGCGGTGTTTCGGTGTAGTCGATGGCGATCGATGAGCCCGAGGCTACCTTCAGGCGTGTCGGTGCCAGCTGGTTCAGGCCTTGTTGTTTCTCCCACGGCAGCAACGCCTCGAGGATGCCTTTCAAATCAAGCTTTTTGAAGTCCTGCAACGAGTTAACCGGATGCAGATACGGCGCCAGCCAGTCTTCGACAGTAGCGAGCAGGTTTTCCTGACTGACATCGGGCCAGCCTGCATCCGCGTCAACCGAACGCAGCAGCGATATCCTGGCGCACCACTGATGTAAATCAGCGGTCCAGGGTAGCAGCCTGAGTCCCTGTTTGTGGATATGCTCGAGCAGCGCATTCACTTTTGCGTGCGGGGGTACCGAGCTCAATGAGGTTCTTTTCAGGATCAAGGCACCGATTCTTTGCTGCTCTTCGGCGACAAAGCGGTTTGTTTTCCTGTCCCATTCCGCAATGGTTGCCGGCTCTACCAAATCACCCAGAGCCGTGGCAAAGAGATTTTCATCGAGTGCGGCGGCGGAACGAATCGAATCTCCCTTGCCGCCCGCGATACCACTGACCTCGGCGACTGCAAGCCAGCGGTTGTTGCCGAGGCGGTGTTCGCCTGCGAGATTGGCACTGCGGCCATTGGCGAGCTGGTAGCCGCCGGAGTGTCGGCGCCGGGCGATTCGGTCGGGGTAGGCACAGGCCAGCAGATAACCGGGCAGCTGATCGTAAGCGAGCCTGTCTGCCTGACTGCGCTCGATCGAACCGAGTTTAGCCAGCTGCTCTTCGAATTGCCGGGCGAGTTGCCGGGTACGTCGTAACCACCCCTGCTGTGCGGAGGGACAAGCGGTTTCGCCCGTCAGAAGGTCCAGGCGATAGCTGATATCGGGATTGTCCCGGCCAAACGGGTCGCGCTCGGAGAGCAGGCTGGCTAACAGGACGGCGGTGTCGACAAAACCGATTTCTGCGCCGCGCAGGAGTAAATGGGCAAGCCGCGGATGCACGGCTAGCGAGGTCATGGCATGACCGTGCGCGGTAAGGACTGCAGTGGTTGCCTTTGTTTCTATCGCACCCAGTGATTTCAGCAGGTCCATTGCCTGTTGCCAGGGGCCTTTAGGGGGCGGATCCAGCCAGCTCATTTTGCTCGGATCATCGACACCCCATTGCAGTAATTGCAGCGCCACGGGCGCAAGGTCGGCAAGCAGGATTTCTGCAGTACGGTGTGGCGCCAGTTGCTGTTGCTGGGCGGCTGACCATAGACGATAACATTTGCCTGCTTTCAGCCTGCCGGCACGCCCCATGCGCTGAATGCTGGATGCGTTTGATATCTTCACCGTGTGCAGGCCGGTCATGCCCGTCGCCGGGTCAAAGCGGGGTTCACGTGCCAGGCCGGAATCAACGACGACGTCGATTCCCTCGATGGTCAGACTGGTTTCGGCGATATTGGTCGCGAGCACAACTTTCTGGTCATTTGATTCATCGCCTGAAAGGGGAGCGATGGCTTGCTGTTGCTCGTCAATTGACAGGTTACCGAACAGTGGGCGCAGGTGGACGTGCCTGATTTGATGCTCGAGTAACCAGGCGGAAAGTTCATCGTTGACGCGATGAATTTCTCCCTGGCCGGGCAGGAAGGCGAGCACACTGCTGTGCGGATTATCCCCGAGCGCCTGTTTTATCGTTGTCACCATGCGTTCGACTATTCGCTCCCGCGGCTCGCTGGCGCGACCGTAGATGACATCAACGGGATACGCCCTGCCTTCGCTTTTGATAATGGGTGCATCGCCTAGCAGTCGCGCTAGCGCGTCGCTTTCGATGGTCGCGGACATAACCAGGATTTTTAGCGGATTGTTTTTCTGCCCATGATCATTTCTAAACAGCGAGCGTCCCTGCAGGCAAAGGCCGAGCGCCAGGTCGGAATCCAGGTTACGTTCATGAAATTCGTCAAAGATCACCAGGCCGACATCTTCCAGCGAGGGATCCTGTTGCAGCATTCGGGTCAGAATCCCCTCGGTAATGATTTCAATCCTGGTCTGCCTGCCGATTCGGGTATCCAGTCGCATTCGGTAGCCAACGGTTTGACCGGGGCGTTCGTTGATCAGGCCCGACATGCGATGCGCGGCAGACTTGGTGGCGATTCGTCGCGGTTCCAGCATCAGGATTTTCCGGTCCTCGAGCCATGGTTCATGCATCAGCGCCAGCGGGATCAAAGTGGTCTTGCCCGCCCCGGGCGGCGCTTCGAGAACAACCTCGTGGCGCGCCAGCAGGGTTTGCCTGAGGCTGTCCAGAATATCTTCAACAGGTAAGTGCGGCGGAGTCAAATCGAGGCCCTGCGGGTAGTCAGAAGGCATTATACCTGTTCTATCCCGGCGTCGTTCTTTGCACGGAGCAGGAGAGCCAGGTGGGGAGAAAGATAGCAAGGAGGACGTCCGGGTGGGTGCATGTTGCAGAATTCCTGATCACCAAACCATGCTGATCTCCTGTCGCTAGCGGCGGCTTTCGCTAACAAGAAAGCATGTATAATCTGGCGCGTATTTCACTGGCAATCCCGGGGCAAGCGTGAAATTTGTAATCTGCAGCGTTGTAGCGCTACTACTGCCGATGGCAGGCGGTGTTTCCGCAACCGATGCCGACCTGCTGGTTAAACGTGCGCAGCGTTTTTTTGAAGCCCTGCCAGAGGTTATGCCGGGCGCGGAAAACGATACGCCGCAACGCATTGCGCTGGGTGAACGGCTCTTTTTCGAAAAACGCCTGTCCATCAATGACAGCCAGGCCTGTGCTTCCTGCCACCGGCTGGAGGACGGTTTTGCCGGCGTAGATAACCTGGCAACCTCCCCGGGAGCACGGGGTGAAATGGGTACCCGCAACACCCCGACAGTGCTGAATGCCGGCTGGCAGGACGCCCAGTTCTGGGATGGTCGCGCCGAAGACCTGGTCGAGCAGGCCGGGCAGCCAATTTTAAATCCGATTGAAATGGGTATGCCGGATGAAAAAGCGGTCGTGGATAAAATCCGCGGCATTGACGAGTACCGCGATGGCTTCGCCGAGGCATTCCCGGGCGCCGAGCCGGCAATCACCTACCAGAATATAGCTGAAGCTATCGCGGCATTTGAACGTACCCTGATTACCCCTGGCCGATTCGATGATTTCCTGAATGGCGATGTCGATGCCTTGAGCGAGGCTGAGCAGCAAGGGTTACAAACCTATCTCAAGCTTGATTGCAATTCTTGCCACGATGGAATATTGCTCGGAGGCGAGACCTACGAACCGCTCGGCAAAGAACACCCATACGGAAACCAGGCCGATCAGGGCATCTACGAACTCACCGGGCTGGAAGAGGATCGCATGTTTTTCAAGGTGGCCCCGCTGCGCAACGTGGCTTTGACTGCACCCTACTTTCACGACGGCAGAATCGCTACCCTCGAGGAAGCGGTACGCAAAATGGGCAAACTGCAGCTGGACCTGGAACTCAGCGACCAGCAGGTGAATGATGTGACGGCATTTCTAAGAACGTTAACCGACAAAAACAGGGAGCAGTACCTGAAATAAAAGCTCGTCGGTCGGATATATGGCGAGTTAAATAAAACTGAAAGCCTGTTACTAATGAAGAAAATCATAATTCCCCGCTGCGGTCTTTACCTGGCCGGACTATTGATGACTTCCCTCGTTAACGCCCAGTCCTGGGTAGACGAAGGCGCTCGTGAATTCGAAGAGTTACGCTTGCGCCAGCTGCAGACCGTGCAGGCTGTTAGCGAAATCACGGCCTTTGCCAGCGACGGCTGCAGTGGTGGCCAGTCGACAGGCTGGGAACTGCTAGCGCAGACTTTACCGGGATTCACCAGCCACTTTGGCGACAGGCCACCGTGGGAAGCCTGTTGTGTGAACCACGATAAAGCGTACTGGCGCGGCAGCGTCGCGGATGGATACGCAAAACGCAAACTTGCCGACGATGAACTCAGACAGTGTGTTGTCGCGACCGGGGTCGAATTTACCCCGCAAATCAGCAGCAGGTACGCGCTTGCGCAAGAGAAAGTTCAGCAGGCGTTTTCGCTCGCGGCTGACCTGATGTACCAGGCGGTGCGCCTGGGTGGTCAGCCCTGCTCCCTGTTGCCATGGCGATTGGGATACGGTTGGGACAACTGCGCGTTTGCGAGTATTGGCGACATTCCGTTAAATGTTTCAAATCTCAAGTACGACGAGCATATTACTTTTTTTAACACCGCGGCCTGGCTTGATAATGACAACGCCTACTGGCACCTGCCCATACATGCCTGGATTTACGAGCCGCAAAACAGCGTGCTCAGATATGAGGCGATAGCCGGCTTGCTGGATTCCGAGTACGACTTAACAGTCAGCCCCGAATATGAACAGAATTTTAGCCGGCGCGTTAACCTGCTGATTGCCGATAACGAACGCGGCAAAACCCTCGTTATTCGATTTGCCGGTCAGGATTTTACGCTGCCGGCGTCTGCAGAAAACGGTAAGACTTTCACCATACTGAAGCTCCCGGTGGCGGTGGTAAAAGCATTCTCCAACCGGGGCCGCCTCGAATTTATTGCAGTATTGTCCGATAACGATAAACGACAATTCAGGGGCCAGGTAAAGCTGGTGCCTCGTGATGGCATCAGTGTTATTAGCGATATTGACGACACCATAAAGATCTCCAATGTCACGGACCACAGGCGATTACTTGACAACAGCTTGCTGCGGGATTTTGAGGAAGTTGCAGGGATGCCGGAGTTGTTTCAACGGCTGGTAGAAAACGGTGTCACGATACACTATGTCTCTTCCAGTCCCTGGCAGTTATACGATCCGTTGTACGAATTTATCCTTGGCGCGGGGTTTCCCCGGGCAACGCTGGAGCTGAAAGATATACGCTTCCGCGACGAGACCCTGATCAATTTATTCAAAAAGGGCACGGAAACCAAGCCAGGTCAAATTGAGCCGATCCTGAAGCGCCATGCCAGGCGCCAGTTTATTTTAATTGGCGATAGCGGCGAACAAGACCCGGAGGTCTATGGCGATATTGCCCGCCGTTACCCCGCTCAGATCCACCGCATACTGATTCGAAATGTCGATAACAGTAAGGCTGAGGATTTACGCTTCAAACAGGCTTTCAACCATATCGCCAGGAGTAAATGGCAGCTGTTTGATCATCCTGGGCAAATTTCCATTGATGATCTGCTGACGATTAGATAGACCGATAGCATGGAGCGCATGAGCGCGGTTGGAGCGAGCCAGGATCAAGCTAAATGGAATCAGCAACCGATCCGCTAGCAGAACAAGCGACGGCCTAAAGGTATCGATACAAAACCATGCTCAGGTTTCTGCAGATTTATGCGCGCCTGTAGAAACCTGTTTCAACATGCCGATGCGATCAAGCGCTGACGATGTCAATCTTTGTGCAGCAACCATGGTGGCTTCATCGGCAGTGCTCTCGACGATGGCATCGTAGAAAGCAAAGCTACGGTCGCAATAGATACTGAGTCGTTGCAGGTCCGGGTTAGTCGTTTTTTCCGCAGTTTGTTGGTGACAGGAATCAAGTTGTGCAAGCTTGCCGTGGATTTCGTCAGCTGCCATTCCACTATTACTCCGCGCTAAAATGGCAAGGGCATTTTCATTGCTGCTGATCTGTTGCTGAACTTCCCGCGCCAACGCATCC
Source organism: uncultured Gammaproteobacteria bacterium (assembly GCA_937936805.1). Classification (GTDB taxonomy): domain Bacteria; phylum Pseudomonadota; class Gammaproteobacteria. The sequence continues at coordinate 7,197 of CALDDP010000137.1, forward strand.
AGTTGAGGAGAATCGGTTGTGATCGTATTCATCGTAGCGGTCAGGCGCTGATCTATGTGAATTGCTACCGTCAACAGGTCTGCTTCGCTATTAATGGACCTGGGATCGAGCACGGACTGGGCCGGACTGGCATTACGTTCTGCATGATAGGCGCGTCGACGTTCGGCTCTGAGTAAAGCCGCATGTCCGAGTTCCTCGCGCGCGAGGATTTCAGCGTATTTACGCACCGCTTCATTGTCCGATTCTGACGCAACATGGGTATAAAAACGAAACGCGATTTCCTCGTTATGTACGGCAAACGCCAGTGCCTTGTATGGAGTGCTATGGTGGGGATTGCGGGCTTCGTCGTCATAAGTGGTCGATACCCCGGGGTCGCGCCAGCTTATCGGGCCGATCCCGGGATTCGCATCGATAGATTCCCGGGCCATCCATTCCAGCAATAGCCGTTCATGTTCCTTTTCTTCGATAACCATGCGGTCAAACAGCGCGGCGGCGGATTCGTTGCCGGCTTCGCGGGTACGAGTGGACAATTCAGTATAGCGCCGAATCGCCTCACGCTCCGCCTGCAGCGCGATGGACATCAGGTCGGCGGTGGTTTTTACCCTGGTTGACAACATGTTTGCTTACCCTCCGGGAGGTTCATTGTCGCGGTGTTGACTTCATCGTAACTTGATTAAAGTCATATGGTGGCGGCTTGATCACTCGCATAATCACATAGTCCCACACAAACCATACTACCACTACGTGATTTTTATCCAGGGTTTCACCGTCTCACCTCGGCTATGCTGTGAAGTGATCAGGGCGAGAACAGCTTGCCGGTATTACCGTGGTTTTATGATTCGGTTTTTAGCTGTGTTGCTGTTTCAATGCCTGCTTGCCGTTGGCGTTGCTCATGCAGGTTCGGAACTGCCGCGTTTTCTCGATGCAATCGATCCCGCAGAAATTTTCCCAGGCGCCGACAAGTTGGGCCCGGCCACGGGTGACCCACTGGTAGCACCGGCTTACCAGCAAGGGGAGCAGCTCGGCTTTGTCTTTCTGACTTCGGATTTCATGAATACAACCGGCTATTCCGGTAAACCGATTCACCAGCTTGTGGCCATGGATATGCAGGGCGTGATACGCAAGGTTTTGCTGGTCGAGCATCATGAGCCGATCGTGCTGATAGGTATTCCGGAGAAACGCATCACCGCGGTGCTCAAGGATTACGAAGGCCTGGACGTGGGCAAACTGGTGCGCGGCACCCAGGAACACAATGTCGATATCGTCACCGGTGCCACGGTGACGGTGATGGTGATGGATGACACTATCCTGCTCAGTGCAATCAAGGTTGCCCGCATATATGGTCTGTCCGGACTCAGGGCCGAGCGTAAACCAGCCGGGCCGGTGGCCTCGGTGAACCAGGATATCGATGAAATTGAAGACTGGCTGGGCCTGATCAGTGATGGCTCGGTGCGGCGTCTTAAAATAAACCTGCAACAGATCAACCAGGCCTTCGCAGATTCAGGTGTTGCTCTCGCGGCCCAATTTCCCGAAGAAGGTGCTGCTGATGAAGTTTTTGTCGAGCTCTACGCTGCTGTTGTTTCGATACCCAGCATCGGTCGCAGTTTGCTGGGTGAAAACGAGTATCGTAATCTGAAGAAAAAATTGAAACCGGGTGAGCAGGCGATTTTACTGGCGGGCGATGGGCGCTTTTCGTTCAAGGGTTCTGGTTATGTGCGCGGCGGTATTTTTGACCGCTTCCAGATCGTTCAGGGTGATACCTCGATCCGCTTCCATGACAACTATCATAAACGCTTGCGGCGCCTCGCGGCCGAGGGAGCACCCGAACTGAAGGATGTGGATTTGTTCAGGACGCCCGCCGATGTGCAATTCGACGCGGCGACAGCCTGGAAACTTGAGCTACTGGTAGGTCGGAACATCGGCCCGACAAAGAAAGCTTTCCTGACATTTGATCTTGACTACAGCCCGCCGCAAAAATACCTGAGCTTCAGCGCAATCGAAGTGCCGGAAAGCGATGGCAGCGCTTCGGCTGTTGAATCTGAAAAGGTCGAGCCGATCTGGAAAAAGATGTGGCAATTCAAGCTTGTGCAGATCGTTGTGCTTGGCTTTGCCCTGGCCGTGCTCACACTGATCTTTTTCTTCCAGGACTGGCTGGTCAAAAGACCTCGACTCGCCGACCGTATTCGTATCGGATTTCTGATCTTTACCTTGTTCGGTATTGGCTGGTACTTCAATGCGCAATTATCCGTGGTCAATATCCTGGCCATGTTTAACGCCCTGGTGAGTGGTTTCGACTGGGGCTATTTTCTGATGGAGCCACTCATTTTCATTTTATGGGGGGCGGTGGCGGCCGCATTGTTGTTCTGGGGTCGTGGACCTTATTGTGGCTGGTTATGCCCTTTTGGTGCGCTACAGGAGCTGCTAAACCGGGTTGCCAAATTGCTCGGGATAAAGCAGGTCGCGGTGCCCTGGGCTATCCACGAGCGCGTCTGGACAATCAAGTATTTAATCTTTCTGCTGTTGTTCGGTTTATCACTGTACTCGCTGGAATGGGCTGAGCGCCTGGCCGAAGTCGAACCTTTCAAGACCGCCATCATCCTCAAGTTTGTGCGTGACTGGCCATACGTCGTTTTCGCCGTGGCAGTGCTGCTGCCGGGAATTTTTATTGAACGTTTCTATTGTCGTTACTTATGCGCACTGGGTGCGGCACTGGCCATTCCGGGCAGGATGCGCATGTTTGCGTGGCTCAAGCGATACAAGGAATGTGGCAGTCCCTGCCAGCGCTGCGCTAACGAATGCATGGTTCAGGCAATCCATCCCGAAGGCAATATCAATGTCAATGAATGTCTTTACTGCCTGCATTGCCAGGTGGTTTACACGGATGATCACGTCTGCCCGGTGTTGATACAGAAACGCCTGAAACGAGAACGCCAGGCGGCCTTTTCGGCCAAAAACCTGACCAAGGAAGACACCGCAATCTGAGTGAGGTTTTGGTAATGATATGGGTTTAAAAGATTTAGTTGGTGCTAGCGAGCTTTGTTGCATGCGGTGGTTTCATCAGGGTGATCAGGTGAAATGCTGCTTTCTCCAGGGCTCACTAACAGGTTATACCCCCCGTAAGAGCAGGGGGGGTTAGTTAATCCGCCCGCACTGTTGCGGGCATTTATGATGAGGTAATTAAAATGACAAAAGAAAAAGATAAAACTGAAAAAGAAGGTTTGAGCAGGCGTGACCTGCTCGGCGGCTCGGTAAAATTGACCGCGCTCGCCGGTGTCGGTGCGATGGCGGGGCTGGCTGGCATGAGCCCTAAAACTGCTAATGCGGCAAGCTCTAACAAGGCCGAAGTAGCGCCTGGCGATCTGGATGAGTACTACGGTTTCTGGAGTAGTGGTCAGGCCGGGGAAATGCGCATTCTCGGGATACCTTCGATGCGCGAATTAATGCGCGTGCCGGTGTTCAATCGCTGCAGTGCCTCAGGCTGGGGTTCGACTAATGAAAGCCGCAAGATCATGCGCGACGGCATGACGCCTGAAACCAGGGAGTATCTCGATTCCGGTGGCCGTGGGGGTGTCTGGACCAATGGTGATTTACATCACCCGCATATGTCGTTTACCGAGGGTACTTACGATGGCCGTTACCTGTTCATGAACGACAAGGCAAACACCCGTGTTGCGCGTGTGCGTTGTGACGTAATGAAGTGCGACAAGATGATCGAGATACCCAATGCGTCCGATATTCACGGTTTGCGCCCGCAGAAATATCCCCGCACCGGCTATGTTTTCGCTAACGGTGAACATCGGGTACCGATTCCGAACGACGGCAGCGTGCTCGATGAACCGGAAAAGTATCATGCGATCTTTACCGCTATTGATGGTGATTCAATGGAAATTGCCTGGCAGGTGATGGTCGATGGCAACCTGGATAACTGTGATGCGGATTACCAGGGGCTGTATGCATTCTCTACCTGTTACAACAGTGAGGAAGCGGTGAACCTGGCGGGTATGATTGCCAATGAACGTGACTGGGCCGTGGTATTTGACCTCAAGGCCATCGAGGCAGGGGTCAAGGCCGGTGATTTCAAGGAAATAAACGACGTAGCGGTACTGGATGGCCGTAAAGGCTCGAAATACACGCGCTATATTCCGATACCTAACAGTCCGCATGGTTGTAATACCGCGCCTGATGGTAAACACGTAGTATTCAACGGAAAATTGTCACCCACGGTAACGGTTATCGACGTCAGAAAGCTGCCTGACCTGTTCAATGACAAGATTAAACCGCGTGATACGGTGGTTGCCGAACCTGAGCTGGGACTGGGCCCATTGCATACTGCATTTGATGGCAAGGGTAATGCCTTCACTACGCTGTTCCTCGATAGCCAGGCGGTGAAATGGAATATCCAAAAAGCTATCGATGCCTATAATGGCAAGAATGTGGATCCCATTCTCGACAAGCTCGATGTGCATTACCAGCCTGGACACAATCACACCAGTATGGGTGAAACCAAAGAAGCCGACGGCAAGTGGCTGGTATCGCTGAACAAGTTTTCCAAGGACCGTTATATCAACGTGGGCCCGCTGAAGCCGGAGAATGAACAGTTGATCGATATAACGGGTGACAAGATGAAGCTGATGCACGATGGTCCGACCTACGCCGAACCGCATGACTGCATCATCGTGCGTGCCGATATCGTAAACCCCGAATCAACCTGGACCCAGGGCGATTCATTCTGGGCCGAAACCAGCGCCCAGGCAAAGAAAGACGGTATCGTGCTGGGCACTGATTCCAAGATTGTGCGCGATGGCAACAAGGTTCGCGTTTACATGTGGTCGCTCGCGCCCAGTTTCAGCATGGAAAAGTTTACCGTTAAACAGGGTGATGAAGTGACCCTCATCGTCAGTAACAACGATAACATCGATGACCTGACCCACGGTATCACGATGGCCAATTATGGTCTGGCTATGGAGATCGGTCCGCAGCAAACCTCGTCGATCACCTTCGGTGCCGATCGTCCGGGGGTTCACTGGTTCTACTGCCAGTGGTTCTGCCATGCCCTGCATATGGAAATGCGTGGTCGCATGTTCGTCGAGCCCGCGTAGATCCTGAAGTGATAGCAAAGCAACCGAAATATAGTTCGCTAACCAGCCCGGTAAAAAGCACCGGGCTGGTTGTCGGGCTGTTGTTTTGCATAGTACTTGTCTCGTTTCCCGTGACTGCCAGGGAATGGCAGGTCACCCCGGGCGAGGGCACGCTGCAGCGGGCGATCGATGCGGCCAGTGCCGGCGATACCCTGCTATTGACCGCGGGAACCTATACGGGATCGATCAATATCGATCGCAGACTGGTTTTATCAGGCCAGGGTGGCGACAGCGTCATCGATGGCGGAGGCTCGTCGCATGTCATCCTGGTATCGGCGCCCGACGTGATCGTTCAGGGTATTACTATTCGACACTCGGGCGAGGTCGCCGAGGATGAGAACAGCGGTATTTTTATTACCGACCAGGGTGATCGTGCGCTGATCCATAACAATCACCTGGAAGATAACCTGATAGGTGTTTACCTGAAAGGACCCGAATCCGTCATCGTACGCGACAACGAGATCATCGGAAGCCAGTTTCATCGCATGAATGATCGCGGTAACGGTGTCTACCTGTGGAATACGCCCGGTTCCGTGATCAGGGACAATGTCATCCGCTTCGGTCGGGACGGCATTTTCGTCAACGGTAGCCGCGACAATATTTTTAGCGGTAATCATATGTCTGATTTGCGCTTCGCGGTGCATTACATGTACGCGCATGACAGCGAAGTCAGCAACAACATTTCAGTTAATAATCACGTCGGTTTCGCGATCATGTTTTCAGACCGCATAGTTGCCACTAATAACATCTCGTCGGGTGACACTGAGCGCGGCCTGTTTTTCAACGCCGCGAATTACTCGGCTATCGCGGGCAACCGCGTCGTCGGCGCCGAGAAATGCGTTTTCGTTTATAACGCCAATTACAACCAGATCAACGGCAATTCATTTGAACGCTGCCAGATCGGTATTCATTTCACCGCCGGTTCGGAGAAAAATGAAATTTATGCGAATGCGTTTATTGATAATCGCACCCAGGTAAAATACGTAGGCACGCGATACATCGAGTGGTCCAGGGACGGTCAGGGTAATTACTGGAGCGATAACGCGGCTTTCGATATCGATAGCGACGGCATTGCCGACCAGGTTTACAAACCCAATGACCTGGTCGATCAGATTGTCTGGCGGCACCCGCTCGCCAAGTTACTCTTGAATAGTCCCTCGTTGCAATTGATAAAATGGGTTCAGTCCGAATTTCCCACGCTGCATCCGGGCGGGGTAACCGACAGCAGGCCCTTGATGTTACCATCGGCGCCTCCTTTATCCCTGAGCGACAATCACGGCAATCTCGCTAGTGTTGCCGAGGTGAGTAATTGATGCAGATGGCAGCCTCGAAATCGATCATTCAACCGGTAATCTCTGTGGATTCGGTTAGCAAGGTCTACGCTGGCGAAACCGTAGTCTCTGAGGTTGATTTCAAAGTTCAGCCCGGCGAATGCGTCGTGCTGGTCGGACACAATGGTGCCGGCAAAACCACATTGATGAAACTGATGCTGGGATTGACCCGGCCCAGCTCCGGCACGGTGAAAGTGTTCGGTGGCAATCCGGCGGTTTCGGGCGCGGTAGCGCAGCATAAATCGCTGGGCTATCTGCCAGAAAGCGTGGCATTTTATGACGCCATGAGCGGGCGCGAAGTACTCGCATTTTATGCCCGGCTGAAAGGCGTATCCAGCAATGACTGTGAACGTCTGCTGGAGAGTGTCGGGCTTGGCGGTGCTGCCGGGCGACGAGTAGGTACCTATTCTAAAGGTATGCGTCAACGCCTCGGGCTGGCGCAGGCAATGCTGGGTAATCCGCGGCTGTTGTTTCTCGATGAACCTACCACCGGTCTCGATCCCGGTCTGCGTCATCAATTTTACGAGTTGATTGATGCCATGCATAAAGAAGGTGTGACTTCGTTGATTTCCTCCCATGCATTGAGTGAAGTCGAAGCTAGGGCCAACCGTTTTATTATCATGAAGGCCGGCGTCATGATTGCCGGCGGTACCCTCGATGAACTTTACCTGCAGGCTGCACTGCCGGTGCGCCTGCAATTATCGGTGGCAGCGGGGCAGGCATCCAGTATCGCCGAGCGGCTGGGTAGCGGTCTGACAATTGATGAAATTGGCGATGAAAGGCTGCACCTGTCCTGTTTCAATGGCGATAAAATGCCGTTGATCCGACGCATTTCTGCTCTGGGTGACCTGGTCAGCGATTTACAGATAATGCCGCCCAGACTCGACGAGGTTTACAGTCATTTCATGAACGGAGACCGGCCATGAAGATGCTCTGGATACTGGCCATGAAAGAACTGCGCGACGGTTTTCGAAACCGTTGGGTTGCTGCGGCGATCGTCGTGCTTGGCGTGCTTGCGCTGGCCCTTTCAGTGCTGGGCTCGGCACCCACCGGCTCAGTCCGCGTCAGTGAACTGGACATCAGCGTTGTCAGCCTCGCCAGTTTGAGTGTTTACCTGATTCCATTGATTGCGCTGATGTTGTCCTTCGACGCCATGGTCGGAGAGTTTGAGCGTGGCACCATGATGCTACTGCTGACTTACCCGGTGACGCGTTGGCAAATCATCATGGGCAAGTTCCTCGGGCATGTCCTGATCCTGTCAATCGCTATTCTAGTGGGCTACGGTGGTGCTGCCGTCGTCCTGACCCTGGTTACCGGCTTCAGTACCGAAGGCTGGCCAGCCTATGCCACGATGATGGTCAGTTCAGTGGTACTGGGATCGGTATTTATAGCCCTGGGCTACCTGGTTAGCGTATTGGTCAGAGAAAGGGCCACGGCAATCGGCGCCGCGATCGGTTTATGGCTGGTTTTCGTTGTGTTATACGACTTACTGCTGTTTGGCGCGCTGACGATGGATAAAGACCAGCTGATTGGCCAGCAATTGTTTTCGATGTTAATGCTGGTCAGCCCAACCGACACCTACCGCGTGCTCAACCTGAGTTCTTTCGAGGGAGTAAGCGAAGCTGCCGGTATTGCCGGTGTCGCCAGCGAGGCTGGCTTGAGTGGGACACTGTTAATCAGCGTCATGCTGATGTGGGTGATCGCGCCCTTGATTTCCACCTTGCTGGTGTTCCAACGGCGCGAGCTTTAGCCTGCATTATTTGCCAGTGAAGTCCGGATTATCTTTAAGCCTTTCCGTCGACGCTGACGCGGTCGCGTTTATCTGAAATCGAGCCCCGCCAGGTGAGATTTCACGCCGTCAGCAATATAAGTAACATCGAGCCCGACGGATATTATATCGACCGCCAGTCCATGCAGCATATTTGCAGCTGCGGTATCGAACGAAAATGCCGCCGTCTTTTTACCGGCGCGCTTGCAGCGGCCAACGATGTCTTTCACGACATCGATGGTATCAACCCCGTAGGCATCCGGTACTGGATCCTGTCTAAATGAAATAGAAAGATCACCGGGGCCGATGAGTACGCCGTCAATCCCCTCGACTGCGATAATTTCATCCAGATTATCGTATGCTTCACGCGTTTCGATCATCGCCAGGGCAAGCGAACAATTATCGAATTCGGTGAGGTACTCGTTAGTCTCGACCCCGTACAGCGAGGCCGCGTGTCGTGGTCCGAAAGAACGGTTGCCCAGCGGTACGAATCGCGTTGCTGAAACGAATGCCCTGGCGTCGTCAGCCGTGTTGATCATGGGTGCAATTACGCCAAGAGCGCCAAAATCCATCACCCGTGAGGCCGTATCCCAGCGCGCCAGCGGAACCCGAACCAGGGGCGCCTTGCCGCGGGCAATCAACGTGGCGATACCATTTTGAATGCTGGTTTCGTCAAAAAAACCGTGCTGCATATCAAGAACGACCGCGTCGAAGTCGTACTCGGCAATGGCCTCCAGGTAGCGTGGGTCGGTGATGCCGCACCACCCTGAAAGAACTGTATCGCCGGCGTCAAGTATATGTTTCAGGCGTCGCATCAATTCACTCTCAAACCCTTATGCAGAGACAGAATATTATTATTCCAGTTGTTTGATGTACAGCGGGCAAAAAGAGGGGTGGGATAATTTACGCCGCGGATTGCCCGGCGACTACATGTGCCGGGGCAGATATGCTTAATGCGACCTCGGTCCGATATGACGGCTCCGGGTTGGCATTGTTGCTAAGCTAACCTGGCCAGGTGGCGATAATGCCGATGCGTTGGATATCCTTCCTTAGTGGCTGTGGTATTGGCGATAAGCCAGGCTGAATCAGAAAAGTGAACCCTGCTAAGCTGATTCAGACTTTCCATCACCACAACCAAAGCTTTTTTGAAAGGCCTGGATATAAGGGTTAGTAATTCAATGGCCTCGACTACCAGATCCACGTTGTGGGCGGCCATTTCATCGGCCATTCTTACCGTCATCAAAAAGGCATTTATTCTTTTGCTTTTGCTACAAAACCCGATGCTGGGCATTGTCACCTTTAATCGATGAGCTATATCGGTCGCTGACAACTCTGTCATTTTAATCGCTCCTGCTCATAATATTTTTACGGCAGATTTGATTCTGCTCAACAAAACGGATTGTAGGAAGGCAAAACCTTGCTAGAAACAGGTCTGTATTCGATTGGCGTGAAATGATTGTCTATTGGCGCGCAAAGCCAATATTAATGAACATTTGCTGGCAGTCTTAAGTCGATCAGGTGGGTGGTATCGACCTGGGCAAACCGTAAGAGTCGTGTCAGACAGGAGCCGTTGGCGGTATGTCTGTGATCATTGAAATCACTTTGCACATGCTGATCGAGACGCAAACCCCTTTGGTTCAGGATTCTACAAGCGGTTATCTTCAACCAGGGTCTGCAGTCGGTTCGTATAGTCGTCGGGGTTTTTGCGGTACAGGTCGAGAATCTGCCTGGCTAGCCTTTGCCATTGGGCATTGCTGGCCGGCAGCAATTCCTCGATTACTTCGCGCCTGCCATGCTTCGCCCAGGATTCGTAGGCCTGCATAAGTGCCGGGGAAAGATGTTTGTGCATATTGGGGAGATTCGCGAAATAGAAATGTAATGACGCGTCTTTTCCTTTTTCAACCAGGCCGGGTAGCGTGGTCAGCGAATCGGCCAGGTGATCACGTACGGCACGGATCATCAGTTCGGTTTTCGAGTGCGGCAGACCTGCGAGCATTTGTTCCCACTCCGGCCCCAGTTCTTTTGCCGCCAGCACCTCACCCTTCTCGTGCAGCAGTACTGATTCAATGACCGTATCGGTTATCTCGTCCAGTGTGTTCTCTATGTCATCTTCGAAGTCGAAGTGCCGGATTGCGCGACCCATCGCGTTTTCCAGTTTACTCCACTGCCATTCCTCGATTTTTTCCCAGATCATCCGCCGCAGTGACTCGCGCCGGATAAAGATTGTGTCACCCAGTGCCATTGCCGGGGGGGCAGTCAAATCCCGGGCATATTCGTTTTCCGATACCAGAACCGTAAACTCCGATTGTTTTTCCTGGTGACTCAGTTTGCCGAGAAAAAAATGTGGCTTGCAGTTGTTGCCGAGACCGCCGCTGTAAACCAGTCCATGCGGATTCAGCGCCGCATTGACTGCCTCGTTGTCAAAGGGATCGTAGTAACCGCCGTCAACCGGCAGGTCGGCAAAAGCTTCGTCTTCAATGCTTTGCCAGAAGTCTTCCCGCTGCGTAAGCCAGTCACCAACGTCGACATCGGGTAGCTTGTCGCGAAAGGCATAGCGTTTCTCCCAGCGAAAATATTCACGCATCTTGAGCAGGTAAACGCACAATGTGTAGTCTCCGGCATGCCGCGCATCGGAAATATGACAGTTGCGCTGGACGGCGGTGAGAAGTGGCTGCAGTTTGTCGAGCATGAATGCCTGGATTACGAGCTGATGAATGTGCTGAAAAATACCTTTAGTTGATCCTATCACGTTGAACAGCAATTACTCCAGACCGGGCCAGGGCCTTTTTCTGGGCCAGTCGGTAGCGTCACATGAAAGTATTGTCGAGGCGACCTTCCAGGTCTCGGCCGGGAATAGAGGTCGGTATCAGGTCTAAGGGTCGGTTTCATTCTGTTGTCGAGCAGATTGCTTGATAGCGTAAACCCGCAGCGAACGATTAACGCCTTTAAGCTCAAGCCCGATAAGCCAGGTTGATATAATTACCTTTTGCGGGTATTGATGATCAGGCGCTCCGCCGAGCTGACAAATTTGTAATTAACCGGGTTACCAAACCGCGCTATGCTTCCGCCTGAGTGAATCGACTTGAAAAATCATCCAATGAATAATTCGAACAGCCTGCGTAAAACCAAGATCGTTGCCACAATCGGTCCCGCCAGCGATTCGCCGGAGGCTCTCAGGCAAATGATCGCCGCGGGCATGAATGTCGCGCGCCTGAACCTGTCACACGGGACCTACGAGGAGCACCAGAGGCTGCTGGACCGGATTCGTGATACTGCCGCCGAGCAGGGAGCGCAACTTGCCATTATGGTTGACACCCGGGGAATCGAGATTCGTACGGGCAAACTTAGAGACGGTTCGGTAGAGCTGCTGCGCGATGCAAAGTTCACTCTCTACACCGATGCGCGCGTGGGTGACGGAGATGGTGTTTCCGTGACCTATAACAACCTGCCCGGGGAAGTCACGCCAGGCACCCCGATCCTGCTCGATGACGGTGCCATCGAACTGGAAGTCACTTCCGTAACGAGTGACGACATAGTCTGCCAGGTGATTCATGGTGGCGTCCTGACGGAAAACAAGAGCGTCAACCTGCCGGATACCGAGTTGGCCGTCAATGCGGTAAGCCCTGAATTCAGGGATGACATCGCGAGAGAAATCAACTTCGCCGCTGACAATGATGTGGACTATCTGGCGGCATCGTTCGTACAAAGTGCGGACGATATCCACCGTATTCGCAATATTTTTCTGGAAACCGATCGGCGTACACCAATCATCGCCAAGATCGAAAATAAAGCCGGTATCAAAAACCTGGAGGAGATCGTCAAGGCAGCGGACGGCGTAATGGTTGCGCGCGGTGACCTGGGTGTCGAATTGCCGCTGGCGGAGGTCCCGGGGTTCCAGAAAAAAATCATCCGCACCACGGTAATGAATGGCAAACCGGTGATTACCGCTACCGAGATGCTCGCCTCCATGGAGCGCAATCCAAAACCCACCCGTGCCGAGGCCAGCGATGTCGCCAACGCGATTCTTGACGGCACTTCGGCGGTCATGCTTTCGGGAGAGACAGCGATAGGTAAATTCCCGATACAGGCGGTGCAAACCATGGCTATTCTCGCGCAACGGGCAGAGGCATCTCTGGCTGAATATGGTTACCTGCAGAAAACGCGCATGGATCCGATCAATATCATCCCCGAGGTAGTCAGCCAGTCGGCCGTAAAAATGGCGGAAAAGCTCAAAGCCGTGGCTATCTTCAGCCTCACTGAAACCGGTTTCACTTCCCGCTTAATCTCCAAGAACCGCCCGGACTGTCCAATCCTGGCAGTAACCTATTCCCAGTTGGTGGCGCGCCGCCTCTCCATGAACTGGGGAGTGATACCGTTACTCTGCGAGGAGGGTAGTGACGATACCGCCAAGCTGAACTTCGCGGTAAGCCGGGCCAGGGAACTGGGCTATATCGTGGCAGGGGATGTTGTTGTCGTGACCGCGGGTACCCAGCATCGGGTCGGTGGCACCGACCTCATACGCGTACTTGCCGTGTAAATCTGCATCAGTCTGCTGTTGCGTGAGCCGGGATAGAGGGCGTTGCATGTCGCTGTCAGGCCGGCAGGTACTGCAATCGAAACAGCTCTCTCACGGGTGAACTTTGGCGAGAATTAATTTGCGCATGCAAATCGAGGCGTAACCCGCTAAACTGCGCCACCCTTTAAGCCAGCCGCAATCAATGCCTACCGACTCCCCGATCACCAGTTTTGCCGATATGGCGCTGAAGCAGCCACTGTTAAAGGCCCTCAACGTTCTCGGCTACGAGCAGCCAACTGCCATCCAGGCACAAACTATTCCCTTGTTGCTGGAGGGCAGGGATGTGCTCGGGCAGGCGCAGACCGGTACCGGAAAGACCGCGGCTTTTGCGCTGCCCATATTGTCGAATCTCGAGCTGAAACAAAAGAACCCGCAGGTACTGGTGCTCGCGCCCACCCGCGAACTGGCCTTACAGGTTGCCGAGGCTTTTAAATCCTACGCCTCGCAGTTGAAAAGTTTTCACGTACTGCCGATTTACGGTGGCCAGGAGTACGGCACCCAGCTGCGTGCACTGCAACGCGGCGTGCACGTTGTTGTCGGCACCCCCGGACGGGTCATGGATCACATGCGTCGCGGTAGTTTGAAGCTTGACCAGCTAAAAACCCTGGTGCTCGACGAAGCCGACGAAATGCTGCGCATGGGCTTTATCGATGATGTCGAGTGGGTGCTGGAGCAGGTTCCCGGGCAGCGCCAGATAGCGCTGTTTTCGGCAACTATGCCGGCGCAAATACGCAAGATCACCCAACGCTATTTGCGTAATCCCGCGGAAATTACGATCAAACTGAAAACCACCACCGCGGAAACGATTCGGCAACGTTACTGGCCGGTAACCGGTACGCATAAGCTCGACGCGCTGACGCGTATTCTCGAGGCAGAAACCTTTGATGCGATGCTGGTGTTCGTGCGTACCAAGACGTCGACACTCGAGGTGGCAGACAAGCTTGAAGCGCGCGGTTATCGTGCCCTTGCGCTCAACGGTGATATCGCGCAGAAAAATCGTGAGCGCATCATCACCCAGTTAAAAGCAGGCAAGCTGGACATCCTGGTTGCTACCGACGTGGCGGCGCGCGGGCTTGACGTTGATCGCATCAGTCACGTGATCAACTACGATATTCCGCACGATACCGAGGCCTATGTACATCGCATCGGCCGCACCGGCCGTGCTGGTCGGCGGGGTGACGCGATCCTGTTCGTAGCGCCGCGCGAAAGACGCATGCTGCAGGCAATCGAAAAGGCGACCCGCAAGGAAATAGAGTTGATGGAGCTGCCCTCGACGGACATGGTCAACAATCGTCGCATCGACAAGTTCAAGCAACGCATCAGCGATACGCTGGCCGAGGAAGACCTGGGCCTGTTCAAAGAACTCATCGAGCAGTACCAGCAGGAAAACCATGTCGATACGCTCGATATTGCGGCGGCACTGGCAAAGCAGGTGCAGGGTAGTGCGCCATTTTTGTTATCGACTAAAGCGGTCGCCAAACCGGCTTTTGCAGCGCCGCGGGATGATTCCACTGCTGGCGGAAGTCAGCGGCGGGAAAAACCGCGCAGGACGGCGGATGAGGAGAGAAAACCGCACCGGGAGCGGGCTGAAGCGGAAAATCGCGAGCTTGAGACGGGTATGGAGCGGTTCCGTGTCGAAGTCGGCCATGTGCACAAGGTAAAACCGGGCAACATCGTCGGCGCGATCGCTAACGAAGCCGACATTGACAGTAAATACATCGGCCGTATCAGCATTTTCGATGACTATAGCCTGGTGGATCTGCCCGAGGGCATGCCGAAAGAGTTGCTCAATGAACTGAAGAATGTTCGCGTCGTGGGCCAGCGCCTGAATATGTCGCAGCTGGGGGCTAAAAAGAAACAGGATAGCAATAAATCGACTGCAGCAAAGCCGCAGCGGAAAAAAACCAAGCTCAGGCACAGGGATCAAAAGAACAAGGGTAAGCCAAAACGGGTTCGCCAGAAGCAATAAAATCCAGCGCGAGCTGACACCCGCGGCAAGCTGCTTAAGCGTCGCGAATCCTCCTTACGCGGGGATCCCGGTTTTCGCGGCACTGACTGGGGGTTTGCTGTATTATCACCGACTTTTGCGGGGAGACAGTTCAGTGAATGTATTAATCGATATTTGTGTTGTGCCGATGGGTGTTGGTGTTTCGGTTTCAAAGTACGTGGTCGAGTGCCAGCGCATTTTTGAAGCTGCCGGCCTGAACCATGAAATGCACTCTTATGGCACCAATGTCGAGGGTGAGTGGGACAAGGTCATGGCCGCGGTAAAGCAATGTCATGAAAAAATGCATGAAATGGGTGCGCCACGCTGCGGTAGCACCTTACGTGTTGGTACGCGTAACGATCGCGAACAATCGATGCGTGACAAGCTCGATAGCGTTTACCAGAAAATGGAAATCTAGCCGCGCGGTTGTTGGAGGATCGGGTCGGGGTAAAGCTATAAGAGGTAAAACTTTAAGAAGTAACGCCTGGCCCGATACTTGTTTTACAGCGCGTGATGCGAAGCGACATGTATCAGCTCGGCCTCGATTTCCTCGGAAAAACAGGCGAAGATTACCAGCTCTACACTTTCGCACTGGTGCAGTGTTTGCAACGTGGACTCGATCGCGATGACCGCCGCCTGGGCAATCGGGTAACCATATATGCCACATGAGATCGCCGGGAAGGCGATGCTCTCGAGGCCGTGTTGTTCGGCCAGCAGGATGCTGTTACGGTAGCAACTGGCGAGTAACTCGGCTTCATTGGCGGTACCGCCCTGCCAGACGGGTCCGACCGCATGAATGACATGCCGCGCCGGCAGCTCGTATCCCGCAGTCATTTTTGCTTCTCCGGTTTCACAACCGCCGAGGGTTCGGCATTCGGCGAGCAATCCGGGTCCGGCGGCGCGGTGTATCGCACCGCAAACCCCGGCACCGTCGGCGAGGCTCGAATTGGCAGCGTTGACGATGGCATCGACATCGAGCCGGGTGATGTCGACCTGCTGAATATCAATCTGGGGCATCGATGTCCTCCATTTCTTTCCAGAACTCGGTCAGGGATTGTTCCAGTGAATCCGCATCTTTGCAATGCACAGGGCTCCAGTGGGCCGGTAAATGTCGGGCATAGCCGGTTTGCTGAAACCGTCGTTCGAGTAATATAACGACGCCACGATCCTGCTCGCCGCGAATTACCCGTCCGGCGCTTTGTTTAACGCGAATCAGGCCGGGGACGCGAAACGCGTGGTCGAAGCCCTCGAGTCCGAGCGAAGCAAAATCCTGCTGGATCA
>CALDDP010000138.1 GCA_937936805.1 uncultured Gammaproteobacteria bacterium
CATTGAAAAGCTCGAAATGACGATTCCGCATGAACTCTACGTATACTCCAGCCCGCAGTTCAACGCCGCCTGCTTCAAGCCGGAAGGCGGAAAACTGTTTGTCATGTTTTCCTCCAGCCTGCTGGAAAAATTCGAGGGCGCTGAACTTAAATTCGTCATTGGTCACGAGTTCGGTCATCACGTCTACAATCATCACGAAATCCCTGTCGGGTACCTGTTGCGTGGCAACCCGCGTACGCAGCCGCGCCTCGCACTGGATTTGTTTGCCTGGTCTCGAAATGCAGAAGTTTCGGCAGACCGTGCGGGTGCTTTCTGTGCCGGCGATATGAACGGTATAGCCCGCTCTTTATTCAAGCTGGCTTCGGGGCTCGGCGACAAGATTATTCGCTTCGACCTGGAAGCGTTTCTGCGGCAGGTAGATGAAATGCAGATCGAAGATTCCGAGCCCGGCCAGGGAGCTCCGAAAGAGGACTGGTTTTCGACGCATCCATTTAGCCCGTTGAGGGTCAAGGCGTTGCAATTGTTCCATCATTCGGAGCTGATGACTGATGGCGGCAGTTCGCACGAGCAGCTCGATGTCGGGGTGCAAAGATTGCTCAGCCTGATGGAGCCGAGTTATCTGGAGGCACGCACCGATTCGGCCAGCGCAATGCGCCGTTTGCTGTTCTCTGGCGCCATCGCAGTGGCCAATGCCGATAAAGGAATCAGCGAAAGCGAGATCGAACTGTTCGAAAAGTTCTTCGGCGAGGGCGAGTTCGACAAGGATCTCAATATAAACCGCATCATAAAAACCCTGCCCGAGCGGATTGAAATCGCGAATGGGCAGGCCAGTTTGACACAGCGCATGCAGGTCATGCGCGATATCTGCCTGATGTCGATGGTCGACGGTAAGGCTAACGATGTCGAGCGTGTGGTGATGGACGATATTGCCGATCAGCTGGGGATTTCGAGAGCTTTTATTTGTCAGACCCTGGCCCAGGACTGCGACCTGGATTGATATTTATTTTCGGCCAGGTCGTGTCGAATGATCTTCCTTGTTAAGCATGCGCCTGCTATCTACTGAACCGATAAGCCTGAAGAATATATTTTAACGCCTGCTTTGAAAAAACTTGATCCTCAAACAAACCCGGGCGGAGGAGGGGAGGTTACATCGAACCTGGCTAGCCGTAAAAATCTTCTCTGAACCGCGCCTGGATTTTTTCCACTTCATCCAGGTTCTGAATTAGCGCATTCACGCAATCCCGATCGAGTTTTTCACCCGCCAGTTTCCTGATCTCCGCGATAGCCTCGTTATTCGACCAGGCTTTTTTATAGGGTCTCGCACTGGTTAACGCGTCAAATACATCCGCGACCGCAACGATGCGGGCTTCAAGAGGAATTTTTTCTCCCTTGATGCCGCTCGGATACCCCTGCCCGTTGACAGATTCGTGGTGGAATTCGGCAATATTGCGCAGCATGTCCACATGCTCGATGTTTTCAAGTCCGAAGTTTGCCAGAATCTCGTCCACCATTTGTTTCCCCAGGCCCGCGTGGCTATGCATGACCTCGGTTTCGTTGTTGTCCAACTCATCGGGCTTGAGCAGAATGTCATCGGGAATACCAATTTTGCCGATGTCATGGAGTGGCGAAAACATGAACAGGTGCTCGATATACTCATCGTCCAGTTGGTACCTGGTAGAGATTGCGTTGGCAATGAGCCGACAATAGCGGGACATTCTATCGAGATGACTGCCTGTCTCCGGATCTCGTATATGCGTGATGTTACCGGTAGTTTTTACCGCGGCGCTCAACACTCGAATAGAGGTGATTTCGTTGATCACCATTAGCGAGATCAAATGGCCGTAAGTGTCGACCTGGCGCAACGTCTTATCGTCAAAAACATCTTTCTTATCCGAATTAAAAAATATGAATCCAAAGAATATGCCGTTATTAAACATCGGCATGGTATAACTTGCGGCATAACCGTAGCGCCCCAGTCGCCTTGAATGCTCGCTTTCCTCGCCTTCGAAGGTGAGCATGTTGTTTATTACCCTTGGCAAACCAGTTTTCAGGATTTCCTTGAGTGACGGGGCATCCTCGATCAAGGTACTGTAATGGTCGAGCGGGTTGTCGTCCCCGCTACTGTGCATGTAGGTCTTCAGTACGCTTGTCTCGGGGTCGTAAATCGCTATCGCAATACGTACGATAAACGGGAACAGGTCGGCAATGGACTTGTGAGTTGCCTGCAGCTTGTCCTGTAGCGGGACGAGCTTGTTGAGTTCTTCGAGTACGTCGTTATGTACGGTCATGTAAGGCTTGGGGATACAGCTTAATCTGTATGAGTATAGTAATTTTCCCACTAATATTTTTTCGGTTAAAAAGACTAGTTACTTTTTATTGCCGGGGATCAATGAAATAAATCGGGACAGGACTAATATTAGGCGTTTAGACCAATTCAGGAGAGGAAACGAATGAGTAAACAGTCGATCGAGGAATTTTTGTCCGCCCACGCTTTCTTTTCCAAAATGGATGCCAGCTTTTTAAAGTTCCTGGCAGACTCTGTCACCGAGCTGCAGATCAAACAGGGCGGTGTCCTGTTTAAGCACGGAAATCGCGCTGACAAATTCTATTTATTGCGCACTGGTCAGGTATCTATCCAGGTGCCGGCGGTGATGGGGCCGACGCTTGAAATCCAGACTCTTGGCGAGAATCAGATACTCGGTTGGTCCTGGCTGATACCGCCATACCGCTGGAGTTTCCAGGCCCGGGCGCTGGAAGATTCGGATTTACTGGAGTTTGACGGCAGCGCTATTTTGGCGCGTTGCGAGGATGACCCGAAGTTCGGCTACGATTTGTTCAAGCGTTTCGCAGCGTTGATGTCGGAACGTCTCGACGCCGCTCGTCAAAAGATGATGGATGAGTGGAATCCGCCTGGATTCGCATGATTACCGGGTTTGCGGACTCTATCCTGCTAACCCAGTCTGCCGTCGCGGCGGGTTTCGCGCACTGACACAATGCTCAGGAGTCGCAGCAAACGGCTTGACGCACAGACAAATACGAGGTGCCTTCAGCCAGACCAGGGACCTCTAATACTCCCGACTGCCGGTGTCAGATCAGGTTTCAGCGAGGATACTCGCGAACAACACCAGGACCGGCGAGGTTGCGCTTCAGGTAGCTTTGCTGTGCCAGCGCTCGACGACATCGCGCAACTCAAAGCAGCGTTCGAGTAAAACCAGCTCGGATTCACCGACGCCCGCGTCGGTCATGTAGTCGCGCCAGTTCGCCGTTACCTCGATCACCTCGCCCGCGATTTCGCGGGCGAGTTCGTTGGCTACCCCCATGCGCCGAGCCGCGGCATGGATATTGTCACCGCTCGGTGTACTGCCGAAAGGACCGATCGCGATGGCATGTGAACCCTGCAGGCTGAGTTGGGGCACGATATCGTAGCCCGGCGAAAACGAGTAGTCCGAAACTGACGCTCGCTTCATGAAAGCGTGGTTGCGCAGGTGGTCGTCGGTGTTGCCGATAGCGACGTTGAATAGCATGCGGCGAAAAACGACCTCGCCGAGATCAGCGGTCAGGTGTCCGATGCGCTTGCCTAGCTGGGTAATACCGGGGTAGGACATCGTCGATTCGTCGATCTCGGTGATGTCGAACTTGTTGATCAGACTCGCCAGCGAGACCAGGTGATGCTGCTCGTTGGGAGACTGGTCGAAGCGTTCCACCAGGAGCACGGGACCGCGATCCGTTTCCGTGAGGTCCACATCGGGTACCTCGATGCCGGCCTCGCGCGCCATGCGCATCGATGCGAGCTCGACCCGGCACATATCGACCAGGTCCGAGTCACGGTTGAACTTGGTTATCCATTCACGGCCGTCGTGTTCGATCAGTGACTTGGGGCGAGCGCCACCGATGCCGCTGCCGTGGAAGAAGAAGGGCTCCAACGCGCGGTCCACGTCCTTGCCGGCCTCGATATCAGAGGCAATGTGCTGTAAATGAACCAGGTTCTCGAACGGGCGTTCGGGCGGCGGTCGCACCGGATCGTCGATTCCCGGCGTGAAGTGCAATGCGCCTACGCCTTCGCCCGAAGCGGCGAGCAGGAACTCGATTTGTGTGACCGGGGGCGGTTGGCGGGTTTTGGTCAGCCAGCGCCTGCCCCACTCGTCGGGTCCCGCGTCGATCAAAACGCCGAACATCGCGGGCGTATCGCGGGTGCGGTGCTTGACATGGATGTCCGCGTTCAGCGGCAGGTTGATCGGGTCGAGGGCAAATGCCCTGGGATGGTTGATATAGGCTTTCGCGTATTTGAAGCGGCCGACCTTGTCGTCGACAATCAATTGACCGGCGAGCAGGATCGTGCCGTCGCCGATGTCCGCGTGGATGAACAGTTTCTCCGTCATCAGATGTCGAACTCGTCGGCAGCCGACGCGAGCGGAGCGCGGGCCCGCTTGCGCATGGCGTTACGGCCGAGGGCTTCACCGAGGGTATCGTCGCCGCGGGCGATGACGCGGTCGAACGCAGTTGGTAGTCCGAACACGTCGAGCAGCGCAAGGTAGGCGCCAACCGTGATGTGCGGGGAGCCGGCTTCGACCTTTCTAATCGAACTTTCGGACAGCCCGGCTTTGGCCGCGGCATCCGCCTGGGTCCAGTTTCTGAGCAGGCGGGCTTCTTTCAGGCGCGCGCCGAGAGCGGCCAACGAACCCAGGGCTGCATCGCTGATCAGGGCATAGGAGAGTGAGCTTCTCGGCATAGTGCTATTTGTGTTTAAAACAGGTTATATAGTACGTCAATTCGAATTTATCAATTTATATAGACGGATAATTATGCAGGATGCGATTGTCAAAAGCATCAATAGGCGAATGCAACGGTATCAGTTTATATAAACCGGTATACTGATTTTATCAATTTATATAGATTAAAATATGCGATCCGAAGTGGATCATTTTAGCATATCAATAGA
Source organism: uncultured Gammaproteobacteria bacterium (assembly GCA_937936805.1). GTDB lineage: Bacteria > Pseudomonadota > Gammaproteobacteria. The sequence goes on from CALDDP010000138.1 coordinate 4,940, forward strand.
TTCACGGCATAGTATCGGTTTATATAAATCAGTAATCTGTATTTATCAATTTATATAAATCGAAATTTATGAACCAGGGTATTTATGTGTAACATATCACTGAGAGTAAGCCATAAATTCAATCTATATAGACCGATTATAATTCATTATCAATTTATATAAATTGATATATGGGCCAGGGTATGGGTGGCAGACGTACGATTAGACTCCTGACGTAATATCAGTTTATATAAATGGATAAATGGCTATAAGCAGTTTAAATAACTATATTTATTTCCAGTGTTGTAGTTTTCGCTGCATCCCCCAGGCTGAACGGATTCTGTAATCGCCCCCGGTCCGCTGTCAGCTGGCAGTTTAGAACGACTTCTTCAGTCCCGCAGCCGGCCCTTTTCAAGATAGTGTTTCGCCTGCATTGTTGAACAATTATTAATTGCGCCGGAACTGTGCTTACGCCATCTGGAGTCGCATTTTTGATAGATCATTTTCTCGATAAAGTCGTTTTGCAGCTTCTTGTCCAACATCAACCTGGTTTTGACGCACTTACTGATTCTGCTGGCCCCACTCTCCGGATAGTAATCGGTGCAGTCGTCATAAATACCCTGTGCCAGGGATCTTTTACCTAACTGATCATGGGCATAATCAAGAATGTCGTTCTTGATATTATCCTGTCTTCTCATGCAGGCTCCTGCTGCGGCCGCAATAGTTCCATTTTTTTCTACGCAATAGTCGAATATTTCCTCGGTGTATATCAGCCTGTAGCTTTTCAGCAGGTAGTATTGACTTTCCCGGTTTATCCGTTCGTCGTTCTTGGCTGCGTACAAAACTGTAGTCAGCATTGAAAGGATTAAAAAAACAGCGACGTTGAGCAGCCTCATTCCATGTGCCTTATCCAGAAATGCATCCGATTATTGTACTTGAAATCCTTACAGCTCGTATTTGCCGTTCCCTGGTCCGGATAGTCAGGGCCGGAAACGGGAACTCAAAGGCCGGAATAATTTTTCGTAAAGCCGGGTATAGCGTCACACATCCGTCTTAATCTAGGGACAGGCGTTTCACTGCCGGGATGAACATATGTTGTGTCAGGGACTTTACCGCGGCGCCTGCGCAAGGCTAGAATCGATCGGATTGCATCAGTAGCAGGGTTTTTCATGATGGCTGCCGCACCCCACAACCCCACTGGCGAGTATCAACCGGCATCGACGATTGGTCTGCCCGCGCTTTATGCATGGCCGCCACGCCCGCTGGCGGCATTGAGATACCTGTTTTTCGATATGTTGTTTCCGTGGGGATATTTGTATATCGGCATGGCCTTTATCTCTTGGCATTACCTGACCCCGGACCTTTCCGAGATGACTGAATTCGAGGCCGGCTGGATTGCACAGATCTGGTTGCGCAATGCCGCGTTGTTGTCGCTGGTGGCGGGCGGTTTGCACTGGTGGTTATACATGCGCCGGGGTCAGCAACGTAAATACAAATACCACGACAAATGGCCCGCGACGGATAGCAGGATGTTTCTATGGGGTAACCAGGTACGGGACAACGTGTTCTGGAGTATTGTCTCCGGGGTCAGCATCTGTACCGCCTACGAAGTAGTTACTTTCTGGATTTACGCGAACGGGTACGTGGCGATTCCATCGATCGCGGCACAGCCGATATATTTCTTGGTTTGCCTGCTCGGCGTGTTTTTCTGGGGTAACTTTCATTTTTATTGCGTACACCGGTTCATGCACTGGCAGCCGGTTTACAGGATCGTGCACGAACTGCATCATCGCAACGTCAACACCGGACCGTGGACAGGCATTGCGATGCATCCGCTGGAACATGTTATTTACTTCAGCGTGTTCATCCCGCTCTGGTTCCTGCCGGTGCATCCGGTCATCGTCGTGCTGTTGAGCCTGTACATGGCGATCGGTCCCGCACCGTCACACTCGGGTTTCAATTTTCTCGAGATCATGGGCAGGCGTTTTTTCACCGGAGACTGGTATCACCAGTTGCACCACCAGTATTTCAATTTTAATTATGGCAATGTGGGTGCGCCTGTGGATAGACTTTTTGGCAGCTGGCACGACGGCAGCAGGGAGTCACTGCAGGCCCAGAAAGAGCGTTTGCGCAAGCAACGCCGTCAAACCGCCTGAGACTTGTTAATGCCTGATACTGAACATGGAAGACGCGCCAAACGTAAGCCCCGGCGCCGCCCATCCTCTTCATCCACAGCAGCGTCGCCGCGCCGGCAACTCGGGGGTAGCGTCGGTGGACGCTATCAACCTTTGAATCCTTCCGATCTGTCAGTGGTTGACCAGGCGGTGCGTAAAATACTGCAGAATGTGGGCATGTCGGAGGCGCCTGAAACCGTCGTCGAGCATGTTACCGCGGCCGGAGGCAGTGTCGATTCTGATGGTCGCCTGCACTTTTCGGCGCAATTGATAGAGCGTGCCCTGGACGGGTTGGCGAGAGATTTCACGCTCTGCGGTCAACAACCGGAACATGATATGCGGCTCGGTAACAGGCGCGTTTACGTGGGCTCGGGCGGGGCTGCGCCAATGATCATGGATCTCGAAACAGGACGTTACCGCGAATCGAATCTGCGCGATCTCTACGATGCCGCGCGCGTGGTCGACAGTCTCGAGCATATCCATTTCTTCAGCCGTTCGCTGGTCGCACGGGATATGCCTGATCTTCACAGCCTCGATATCAATACGGCCTATGCCTGTCTTGCCGGCACTTCCAAGCACGTTTTTACCTCGGTGTCGCTGGCCGAGCACGTCGCGGAAATCGCCGAGATGTGTTTTTGCATCGCGGGTTCGCGCGAGGCATTTCACGCGCGCCCGTTTCTGTCGCTGAATATCAACCCGCCGGTACCACCGATGCGTTTCGACGCCGATTCCTGTGAAGTACTAGCCGAGGCCGCGCGCCTGGGCATTCCACTGCATTCGAATACCTTCGGCCAGATGGGGGCTTCCAGTCCGGTGACGATAGCCGGTACCGTGGCGCAGACCATTGCCGAAACCCTGTCCGGTATGATCTTCGCCTGGCTCGTCAACCCGCAGGTAAAAGCCATCTTCGGCACGCGTCCATTGGTGACTGACTTGCGTACCGGTGCGATGAGCGGTGGCAGCGGCGAGGCCGCGATCACCATGGCGGCGAGCGCCCAGATGGCCGCTTATTACGATCTGCCCAACTCGACCATTGCCGGTGCCACCGACAGCAAGATTGCCGATGCGCAAAGTGGTTATGAAAAATGTCTGACTGTCGCGCTCGCGGCGCAGGCGGGTTCCAACCTGATTACCCAGGCCGGCGGCATGCAGGCGAGCCTGATGGGCTGCGCGCTCGAAAGTTACGTCATCGATAACGATATGCTGGGTAGTATCATGAAGTCGCTGAGCGGAATCGAGATCAGTGAGGAAACCCTCGCGCTGGATGCGATCGATGAAGTGGTGCACGGTGACGGCCATTTCCTCGGTCAGCCGGAAACGCTGCAACGCATGCAGACCGATTTTGTTTATCCCGAGATTGGTGATCGCCGAACTATTGCCGAATGGGAAGGCGATGGCGCTAGAGATATCCGCGAAGTCGCGCGCGAGCGCACCCGGCAGGTACTTGCGCAACACTACCCGAGGCATATTTCCGACGAGATCGATCGGAAACTGCGCGACAGGTTTGATATTCGTTTGCCGGTGGAGGCGATGCAACAGCAATGAAGATAGCAATATTTGGCGTGGGTGCGATGGGATCGGTCTATGCAGGACTAATGGCCGAGGCCGGACATGAAATCTGGGCGGTGGATATCTGGCAGGAACATGTTGACGCGATTAACCAAACCGGTCTGCGCGTCGAGGGTGCCAGCGGTGATCGAGTGGTGCAGGGCATCAGGGCAACCACCAACGCACAAGATGTTGGTGACTGTGACCTTTATGTGCTTGCTACCAAGTCCTCGGGTGTCGGCCCCGCGGCAAAAATGATTGCACCACTAATGGGGCCAGAGTCGATAGTGATTACGATCCAGAACGGCCTGGGCGCCGGTGAGCGCATTGCGCAATACATGGCTACCGACCGCGTGCTACTTGGTGTCGCCGACGGTTTCGGTGCCTCGATGAAAGGACCCGGACACGTGCATCACAATGCAATGAACCTGATCCGGGTCGGCGAGATGGATGGTGGTATGACCGGGCGGCTGGAGCGCATTACCGGGGTCTGGCAGGGAGCCGGCTTTAACGCAAAGGCGTTCGAGGATATCGATCAGCTGATCTGGGGCAAGTATATCTGTAACGTTTCCTTTAGCGGACCCTGCACCGTGTTCGACTGCACGCTGGGCGAGTTGATGGCCGATCCGGTGGCCTGGGCCATTGCACAGGGTTGCGCGCACGAGGTTCAGTCCCTCGGCCAGGCAAAGAATATCGAGTTCACTTTTACCGACCCTGTTGATTACATCACCGCGTTCGGCTGCAAGATGCCGGATGCGCGTCCGTCGATGCTGCTCGATCATCACGCGAAACGCCCGTCGGAAATCGACGCGATCAACGGCATGGTGGTCGAGCTCGGTAAACAGCTCGGTATCCCGACGCCTTACAATGAAGTTTTAAGCGCAGTTATCCGCCAACGAGAAGCCACCTTCTAGTTATGCGGTCGCGCTGTACTCGCTAACCCTTAAATCATCCACCTTTCAACGATAAGGTTTAAGCCAGTCCAGAGTTGCCGACGTGGGCAGGGTTGGAAAGTACTCGGCGCCGACATAGCCCCGGTAATCAAGTGAATCGATAAGCTTGAAGATTCGCTCGAATTCGATTGTGCCGAGACCGGGTTGCGTACGACCAGGCAGGTCCGAGAACTGGATATGCCCGACCCGGTCGATCACAGCGGGCAAACTGGTAAATAGATCGGACCCCATCATCTGCATGTGGTAGATATCGTACTGAATGCGCAGATCGATATCCGGCATTGCGGCTATCAGATCCATTGCCTGTTGTTGGGTGCTCAGAAAAAAACCAGGTTGATCGATGTTGTTGACCGGCTCGGTCAGCAATTGTATCCCCAGTTCACGCGTAAGCAGGCCAGCCTGGCGCAGGCTGGATTCGAACACCTCCCGGCAGTTTGCAGGGTCGTGTCGAGGGTCGGGTCTTCCGGAAAGCAGGTTCATCGATGTCGGGCGTAATACCTCGGCAAATGTGCGGGCCTCGGACAGCGCCCGTTCCAGTTCCGCCTGGCGTCCGGGAACGGCGGCGAGACCTTCACCGCCGGCCATCAGGTCGCCGACCGGGAAGTTCATCAATACGAGCGGCAGGTTTTGTGCCTCGAGTTCGTCGCGCAGAACAGCCGGATCCTGATCATAGGGAAACTGGATTTCGATGGCGTCGAATCCGGCTGCCGCAGCCAGGCCGATACGCTCGATAAATTGTACCTCACGAAAAAGCGTGGTAATGTTAGCGGAGAATCGTGGCACTGACTGTCGTTAGCGGGTTATTCATTCCTGCCTATTCTAGGTGTCTATCCATTCATGGCAAGGCCAGGCAACAATCGGATGGGTGTCCGGCGGGCCGGGGTTTTTAAAAGCACCGACCAGTTCGGCTATAGAAATTGCCTTATCGAGTCAGAATATGGTGGAGATGATAAGCGATTGGCGCGTCAGGATAGGTATTTCCCGTAATCGTCCCTATATAAGACTTATTGGATTCAAAACTGGAAGTAAACCGATGAATTATAAACGATACCGATATTCACACATGCTTAAGGGCCTTGTTGGTGGTGTCGTTCTTCTGATGAGCAGCGGCATTTACGCTGACAGTGGAGACTATCTATACAACTCAAGCTCGCCAGCGGTAGACGCGGACCAGGTCTCTGGGGGATTTCAGTACACCCTGGCTAGCTCCCAAGCAAGTGGATTGAATGGTGCAAAACCGGTTGTCTGGACAGGTGAGTATGGAAAGCTCTCCAGTGAGAGCGTGGCTATCCAGGAAAGCCCGGTGAACGATTTACTGGATCGCAAAACGAATAATCTGGAAGCGGGCATTGGTATGGGAGTTACTCCCTTGTTCGACACTTACGGTGTTGTACGAACAAGTAGTAACAATGATCAATCTACCTATGCCGTGCTGGGTTATCTTTCAGATGAAATGCTGATGGATGACGCGGGTACCGTAGAGAGCGAGAATGACGGCAAATTATCCTATGGGTTTGGCGTCAATAAATCATCGTTCAATTTTGAATACATGATGTCCCTGGATGAACAAAGGAAGGACATCTCCGCGGTAGGCATGAGATTTACTTCTGAGTTTTAAGTTATTACGGGTGGCCCGGTACCAGGCGTAACCGGCAAACAGGCAAATAGCCGTGCCCCGTTACATTATTCACTGCGGGATTTGGCCAATCCGGTAAACGAGTTACGCCGCAACGGCGACCTGCGTAATTCTCCGCAACACATCATTATTTACGATATTAATGAAGCTCTGATACAGGCCGAACAGCTTTAATCTACCTGGTGAGCTAGTCACGGCCTGCTCCGGCAATATCCGTAATACGGTAACGGTTTGGTTAACTCTCTGCGCTGCATAATTTAATCGGGTATTTGATGGAATCAGGTAAACTGTCCGCCTGTCGATGTCTGTCAAAGCAGATGACCAACCCGGAAAACAAGATGCGCAATGAGTTACCAAATTGACCGCAAAATCGATCAGAGTCGATCGAGCAAGCCTCGGCATCTCCATTACCGTTATCGGGGGTCTGTGCTTCGCCATCCAGGACGCCGGTATCAAATGGCTGACCGCCGAAGTCGCCGTATTGCAGGTTTTGTTTCTGCGTAGCCTGTTTGGCATTGTTTTTCTTGGCGCGAGCACTTTATTTTCCGGTGAGCGTATCTCGCTGAAAGTAGATCGCCCCTGGCTGTTAGCGGCCCGCACCGCGATCAACATCCTGTGCTGGGTTTTGTTTTTTTACGGATTGAAATACCTGCCGCTGGCCACGGCGGTCGCCTTGTTTTTTTCGTTCCCCCTGTTCCTGACGATTTTGTCCGTGCCTATGCTCGGCGAGACAGTCGGGATACGCAGAATTCTGGCCATCATAGTCGGATTTATCGGGGTACTGTTGATTACCAATCCGGCGACCGGTCTTTCCATACCTGCCTTACTGATGCTGGGTGCCGCGTTCGGCTGGGCAATAGCCGCGAGCTTGACGCGGATTCTGGGAGAGAAGGAGAATACCACTACGCTACTGTTCTACACGTTGCTCGGTTTTATCGTCATTCTGCTAATACCGCAGTACTGGGTATGGGGTGCGCTGGAACTGGATGATTATCTATTGGTTACCGGCGTTGCTTTTTTCGGCGTTATCGCGCAGTTTGCGGTCACCAAGGCCTACACGATTGCGTCACCGTCCCTGATTGCGCCTTTCGAATACACGGCACTGATCTGGTCCGCTTTGCTCGGTTACCTGCTGTGGAATGACATTCCGGATGCCTATGCGATCTCGGGTGCCGTTTTGATTCTCGGCAGTGGCATTTACATCATTCATCGCGAAACGCTGAAGCGGGCAGATGATTAAGCTGGCTGTGCTGTTGCCGCACAAAGATTAGCAGTTAGCTGGTGACCATGTTGCTTAGCCGCTGGTTGATGAGCGCATCGGCTTCACTCATGATGTTGTCGATCAGTTCCTTGCAGCTGGGTATATCGTTGATCAAACCCGCCACCATGCCGCAGGACCAGACACCGGCCTCCATGTCTCCGTCGAGCATGATTTTCGGATAGACACCGGCTACCTCATCGATGATTTCTTCAAATTTCAATTCGCTTCCCAGGGTCCGCTCTTTCTCCAGCAGGCTTGCGGCGGCCTTGTTGTTCAATACCCGTTCGGTGTTACGTAACGGGCGCATTACCAGCCGGGTATCCAGTTCACTTGCCGCAACGATAGCCTGTTTGACCTTCGGGTGAACGGGCGCTTCGCGGGTGGCGATGAAGCGGGTGCCCATATTTATCCCCTCCGCACCCATCGCCAATGCCGCGACCAGGCTGCGCGCATCCGCCATGCCGCCGGAAGCGACGAACGGGATCTTCAGTTCGTCGGCGGCACGCGGCAGCAGGATCATGTTCGGGATATCGTCTTCACCGGGGTGGCCACCGCATTCGAAGCCGTCGACCGATACCGCATCGCAGCCGATTGTCTGGGCCTTGAGCGAGTGTCGCACCGACGTGCACTTGTGGATGATCTTTATGCCGGCATCCTGCAGGGCCGGCAGGTATTCCTGCGGGTTGCGGCCGGCGGTTTCAACCACCGTAACGCCGCCTTCGATGACGGCTCTGATATAAGCGGGATAGTCAGGTGTGGACAGACTGGGGAGGAAAGTCAGGTTGACGCCGAACGGTTTGTCGGTCATATCCTTGCAGCGCGCAATTTCGTTGGCCAGGTCGCCGGCAGACTGTTGCGTCAGCCCGGTAATGATGCCGAGTCCTCCGGCGTTGGACACCGCAGCGGCCAATTCGGCAAAACCCACATAATGCATGCCGCCCTGAATGATCGGATGCTCGATGCCAAGAAGTTCGGTGATGCGTGTTTTCATGCCTTAGTCTCGTTCTATTGGAATATCGGGGACAGTATACTTAATTCG
>CALDDP010000139.1 GCA_937936805.1 uncultured Gammaproteobacteria bacterium
GAATTGCCCCTCGACGAGACGAGCCTCTGTTACCTCGGCGACGGCCGCGGTAATATGGGCGACTCGCTGATGGTCGGCGCCGCGAAGATGGGCATGGATTTCCGCCTGGCCGCGCCGACGGCACTGCAGCCGGACACCGGGCTGATCGCCAGGTGCCGCAACATCGCGCAGCAGACCGGCGCGCGGCTCGAGATCACCGAGGATCTCGCCGCGGCGCTCACCGGCGCTGATTTCGTTTACACCGATGTCTGGCTCTCGATGGGTGAATCCGAATCCGCGTGGGCCGAACGCATCACGCTGCTCCGCCCCTACCAGGTCAACCGCGAGGCGCTGCAACTCACCGGCAACCCGGCGGTGAAATTCATGCACTGCCTGCCGGCGTTCCATAATCGTGATACCGAAATTGGTGAGCGGATTTATCGACAGTTCGGACTCGAGGCGATGGAAGTGAGCGAGGACGTATTCGAATCCGACGCCTCGATCGTGTTCGCCCAGGCCGAGAACCGAATGCACACCATCAAGGCCGTGCTGGTGGCCACGCTGGGAGATTGAATGCGCATCGTCGTCGCACTCGGCGGTAATGCGCTGCTGCAGAGGGGCCAGGCGCTGACCGCCGACAACCAGCGGCGCAACGTAAAAACCGCGGCCGAGGCGCTCGCGCCGCTGGCGCGCGAACATGAACTGGTGATTACCCACGGCAACGGTCCGCAGGTCGGCCTGTTGGCGCTGCAGGATGCGGCTTACCGCGAAGACGTGCATTACCCGCTGGACGTGCTCGGTGCCGAATCCGAGGGCATGATCGGCTACCTGGTCGAACAGGAAATGAGTAACTTGTTGGGCGCCGCGCAGCGCTTTGCGACGCTGCTGACGCAGACCGAGGTCGATCCACGCGATCCGGCCTTCCAGAACCCGACCAAGCCAATCGGTCCGCTGTACGAAACCGCCGAGGCAGAGCGCATCGCTAGCGCGCGCGGATGGTGCGTCGCCCCGGACGGCGATGCCTTCCGGCGCGTGGTGCCCTCGCCGCGCCCGCGGCGCATCCTCGAACTCGGGGTCATCGAACTACTGATCGAAAACGGCGTGATTGTCATCTGCGGCGGCGGGGGCGGGATCCCGGTGGTCCGCCGCGCCGACGGCCAGCTGTTCGGCGTCGAGGCGGTGATCGACAAGGATGCGGCGAGCGCGCTGCTCGCCCGCGAACTCGGCGCGCAGGCGTTGCTGATGTTGACCGACGTCGAAGCCGTCTACAAAGACTGGGGGGAGCCGGATGCCGCTGCGATACGCCGCATTTCAACCGGCGAGATCCGTCGCTACCCGTTCGCGGCGGGTTCGATGGCGCCCAAGGTGGAGGCGGCCTGCGAATTCGCCGAGCGCACGAGCGGAATCGTCGGCATCGGGCGATTGCAGGATGCGCAGGCGATCCTCGCCGGCGAATCCGGCACGGTGATCACCGCCGACGCCGCCGACACGCGCTGGTGGGACTAGCCAGTCAACTTCTTCTCTATCAGGAACGCGTCGACCAGGCTGCCGAGCCCGGGTTCGCCGGCTTCGGCGAATTCGTAGAAAGCGCGCACCACCGGCTTGTCGATGTCGATCAATGCGCCGAGGTCACAGGGTGTCGCGGAGACCACGACCTCGGCAGCGCAGGCATTGATGGTGGCGCGCAGGGCTTCGAGTTGCGCGGGATGATAACCGAGCGCTGGCAGCACCTTGCCGATGTGCGGATATTGGACGTAGACCTGGGCGATTTCGTCGTGCGCCGCGGCCCGCGGATCGACGATTTCCCGCGGCTGCGCTGCGCTCGCGGCAACGAAACCGGCGCCGTATGCCATGCCGCCGTGGGTAATGGTCGGGCCGTCCTCGACTACCAGTACGCGCTTGTCACGCACCGCGCCCGGATCCTCGAGCCTGACGGGCGAGGCACCTCGTACGATCGCGGCTCGTGGATTGATCCGGCGCGCGCTATTGATGACCGCCTGGATATCGGCATCCACCGCCGAATTGGCCTTTGCGACCACGACGATGTCGGCCATGCGCAGCACGGTTTCGCCGGGGTAGTGATCGGTTTCGTTGCCGGCGCGCAGCGGATCGACCAGGACGATGTGCAGGTCGGGCCGAATGAAAGAAAAGTCGTTATTGCCGCCGTCCCACAGGATGACGTCGGCTTCGCGTTCCGCCTGCGCGGTGATCTCGGCATAATCGACACCCGCGTAGACGATCGTGCCCGCGGCCAGGTGCGGCTCGTATTCCTCGCGTTCCTCGATGGTACAGTCCGCGGCATCCAGGTCGGCGCGCGTCGCGAACCGTTGCACCGCCTGTCTTTCGAGGTCACCGTAGGGCATCGGGTGGCGAATTACCGCGACCCGGAGATTGTTGCGTTGCAGGCGCCGCGCGAGCCAGCGCGTGGTCTGCGACTTGCCGCAGCCGGTTCTGACCGCGCACACTGCGATCACCGGCACGCGCGCCCGCAGCATGGTCCGTCCGGGTCCCAGTAACAGGAAATCGGCGCCCGCGGCGAGCGCGGTCGAGGCCGTCTGCATCACCCGGGCATGGCTGACGTCGCTATAGGCGAACACCACCTGGTCGATATTCTCGTCGCGGCAAAGTTCGCCCAGCCCCGCCTCGTCGACGATCGGGATGCCTTCGGGGTAAGCGGCACCGGCCAGCCCCGGCGGGTATCGCCGCCCGGCGATATCTGGAATCTGGCTTGCGGTAAACGCGACTACACGACTCGCCGGATCGTCGCGGTAAGCCATATTGAAGTTGTGAAAATCGCGCCCCGCCGCGCCCATGATAACGACGCGTGTGGGTTCTGGTTTGCCTGCCATAGTAGTGCTAGCTCATCAAATCCGAGATTCGGAGACAATATACCTAATTCGTTCAAGTTCAAATACCTGGGCAGAGATGAGTTGGGAACTACGCAGTCCCCTATTGTTATTGTTCGCTCAATTCTGCAAAAGCGCGACTCGGCTTGAAAGGCGCATCGACTTCCTGCTAGGCTTTGGCCGACTAATAACAATAACCTGCTGGACGCTTTAAACGTCTGCCTTATATAAGGATAAAACTCGCAGGGTGATGCCCTGCCTGGCGGAGTCATGCGGCACAAACTGCTTCAACAGCGTTTCGGATTGATGTGGCTGGGTTACCTGGTCGCCATTTTTGCCTGGTATGCCTCGGTGAAATGGTTGCCGATTTCGTCGTTTCAGCGCTTGCCCGATCCGCTCACTGTGGTCATCGAATGGTTCAATCCCGATCCCGACTACGGGTTGTCGGTGTTCACCGTGGACTATTACCTGCACATCTGGTACAGCACGGCCCGCGCCACCACGTCGTTTTTACTGGCGGTGATGCTTGGCGTGCCGCTGGGGATTATGATGGGCTGGCGCGCCAGGGTGCACGAGTACGCTTCGGCGCTGCTCAGTATCCTGCGCCCGATCCCACCGCTGGCCTGGGTGCCGGTGGCCATCCTGATCTTTCCTGGTAGCGAACCCGCGGTCATCTTCGTTACTTTCCTGGTGGCGTTTTTCGCCACCACCATGAATACCCTGCTCGGCGTTCGCTCGATCGACAGCGACTATTTTCGCGCCGCCGAATGCCTCGGCGCCAAACCCGCCGATATCCTGCGCGACATCATCATCCCGGGCGCGCTACCGTCGATCTTTACCGGACTGCAGATTGCCATGGGCGCCGCCTGGTTTTCGCTGGTTGCCGGGGAAATGATCGCCGCGCAGTATGGCCTCGGTTTCATGATTCTCGAATCCTACAACCTGGTGCAGTACCCGACCATCGTCATCATGATGGTGACGCTCGGCATTGTCGGTTATCTCAGCAGCGCGATCATCCGGGTTGTCGGTAATCGCCTGATGCGCTGGCGCGAACAATCGTTGGGGCTGGCCGGGGCCTGAGGGGAATCAAGGAAGCCATGACCGACGCTGCGCAAATCCTCAAAACCACCGCCGATTCGGGTCTCGGCCACCTGTCGGTGCAGCATGTCCACAAGGTTTACGATCCGCACGGCGTGCACGTGGAGGCGCTGCAGGACTGCAGCCTGGAGATTCCCTCGGGGGATTTTATCGCCGTGGTCGGACCGTCGGGCTGCGGCAAGAGTACCCTGCTGAATATTCTCGCCGGCTTCGATAACCTGACCGGCGGCCGGGTACTGCTCGACGACGAGCCGTTGGCAACCGTCGATCATGCACCGAGGCCAGGTCCCGACCGCGTGGTCGTGTTCCAGAACGGGGCGCTGTTCCCGTGGAAAACGGTGCTGCAGAACGTGGTCTACGGTTTGCTGGTGCAAAAACGCATGCCGGAATCCGAGGCCAACGATCTGGGTATGGAGCTGCTGGCGAAAACGGGCGGCCTCGATCGCATCGCAAACTCCTTTCCCGGGCAACTTTCCTCGGGCATGCAGCGCCGGGTCGAGATCCTGCGCGCGCTGATCAATAACCCGAGAATCCTGCTGCTCGACGAGCCTTTCCGCGCCATGGATACGGTATCCAAAACCACTATGCACCGGCATTTGCTGGATATTTACGACCAGTACCACAAGACGGTTTTTTTCATCACTCACGATCTCGACGAAGCCATTTTCCTGGCCGATACCGTGGTGGTGATGACCACGCGCCCCGGTACGATCAAACTCAGGCTGGATGTCGATTTGCCGCGCCCGCGTACCCGCGAAACCATTACCAGCCACCGTTTCCTGGAACTGAAGCAGCAGGCGGTGAGCGCGGTGCACGAAGAGGCGAAAAAAGCCTTCGAACGTGGCGAGCGGGAGTTGGCCTGATGGCGCAAACGGCCTCCATGTCCCGCAAACCCTCGCTCTGGCGCCGAATCAAATGGCGTGGTATCGCTTCGGTGGTCGCCTTTTTCGTGCTCTGGCACCTGGCGGTGGTGGTGAAGTTTTCCGGTTTCGCCGAATTGCCGACGCCGATTCAGACACTGCAAACCTTTTTCGCTGAATATATTGTTAATCCCGACTACTGGGCCTCCTGGGTGGTCAGTTTCGAACGCGTGTTTTACGGGTTCATCATCGCCCAGATCCTGGGCATCCCGCTGGGTCTGCTATTCGGCACCAGCCCGAAATTCCGCGACATGTTTTTCCCGGTATTCGAGCTTTTAAGGCCGATTCCGCCGCTGGCCTGGGTGCCGATTTCGATCCTGTTCTGGCCTACCAACGAATCGAGTATCGTGTTCATCACTTTTATCGGCGCGTTTTTTGTGATCGTCATCAACGTCTACGACGGCGTCGGCGGTATCCAGAAGGAGCATCTGTGGCTGGCCCGTTCGCTCGGCGCGACCCGCGCCGCGATTTTCAGGCGTATCATGCTGCCGTCGGTGATTCCGTCGATCGCTGTGGGCATGACGCTCGGCATTGCGATTACCTGGAACGTGGTCATTGCCGCGGAAATGATCGCAAGCGACAGCGGGCTTGGCCGTATGACCTGGGAGGGTTATGTCAGTTCGACGCCGGAAGTCGTCTTGATCGGCATGATCAGTATCGGTCTGGCGGGATACCTGTCGTCGATCACGGTCGACTGGGTCGAGTCGCGCATGATGCCCTGGCAGGAGAGGCGGTAATCGCGATGAACGCCGTCGACAACAGTGCCGGCACAGCGCTCAGGGGGCATATCAAGATCTGCCAGCTAGCGCGTGGATTTACCGACAAGGACGGTAACGGAATCAGCGTCATCGAGGATTGCTCGGTCGAATTCGAACCCGGCTTGCTCAACGTCGTGATGGGTAAATCCGGTTGCGGCAAGTCCACGCTGGCATACCTGGTCGCCGGTTACCTGAATCCCGATCGGGGTTCGATCGAGATCGACGGTCGCGAGGTTACCGGGCCTGGTTCCGACCGCATCATGGTGTTCCAGGAGACCGCGTTATGGCCGTGGATGACCGTGACCGACAACGTTATTTTCGGCCCGCTGGTACGTAATGCCCTGCCCAAATCGGAGGCGAAGGAAAAGGCCGAGGCACTACTCGAGCGCTTTGGACTGATCGATTTCAAGGACAAGTATCCGGGTCAGTTGTCCGGCGGCATGAAGCGGCGCGCCGAAATCGCGCAGGCGCTGATCAACAGCCCCGATATCATGATCCTGGACGAACCCTTTCGCGGCCTCGACGTGATGACGCGGGAACTGCTGCAGGAGTATTACCTGCAACTGTTCGAGGATACGCAGCTGACCACGTTGTTCATAACTTCCGAACTGGAAGAGGCCCTGTTCCTGGCCGACCGTTTATACGTCATGAGCGAGGCGCCCGACAATATCGACCAGGTGATCGAAGTCGACCTGCCGCGACCGCGCAGTTTCGAGGTCACCACCACCGAACGCTATCTCGAGCTGAAACAGATCGCGATGAATCACCTGTACGCAGGTGCCGAAGAACTTATGTAACAGGAGGGCCAGGACAACCATCGAAACAACCATTAACCAATGTATGTAAACCAGGAGTACATAATGAAAAACATGAAAATCGGAAGACTCGTCGCAGGCGCAATGCTGACCCTGTTCAGCAGTACGTTGTTTGCGGCCGAAGCGGTAGATATAACCTACGGCTACCACCCCTACTGGACCGGTGGCTGGAATGGCGTGATTATCAAGCACAAGAAACTGCATGAAAAATACCTGCCCAAGGGGAGCAAGGTAAAGTTCGAAGCACACTTGACCGGCCCACCGATGGTGAACGCGTTGTTGGCCGACAAGATGCAAATCGGCACCATGGGCGATATGCCTTCGCTAGTCGCCACCACCAAGCGTAAAATCGCGGACATCCGCCTGGTGTCGACGCCGATGTTCAGTAACGGTCAGAACTGCAACAAGATCGTGGTGCCGGCCGATGCGCCCGATTTTGGCAGCGTCGAGGAAGCAGGCAAGTGGCTCAACGGCAAACCCTTCGCAGTGCACCGCGGTACCTGCGCCAATCGTTTCGTCGATTCGATTATCAGCAAGGGTGCGTTCGAGCCTTCCAATCGGCTGAGCATGACGATCGAGGTCATCACCAGTAACCTCGAGGCCGGTAAACTCAAGGGCGGCGCGGCGATGTGGGAACCGCATGCGCGGCGCGTGGTCGAGGCGGGGCACGCCAAGTACGTCGCTACCGGGGCGCCCTGGGGCGAGACCGACGCCGACTTCACGCTGATGCGCCAGGATTTTATCGAAAACCACCCGGAAGCCGCGATTGGCTGGATGAAGGCCGAAATCGAGGCCATGCAATTCATTATCGATAATCCGGAGGAAACCGTTGAAATTCTTTACAAGGAGCTCACCGGTTACCCGAAAGCTACTATCTGGTCTGCAATCTACGAGGAAAACCCGGCGGCCATCGGCGGCGATCCGGTGACCTACGAAGCGAAGATGATCTTCGACGAAGATGTATTGACGCTGATGAACAACGGTTACGCCTTTCTGCATGAGCTGAAGGTGCTGAAGTCACCCGATGCTCCGCCGAACGCTTATAACGACATGCCGATTACAAAGGCGCTCGCGGAAATGGGGTTAAGCGCGCCGATCGGCAAAATCGAGGGCAAGCCCAGATCTACGCGGCCCTACTAGAAGATTGCGCTAATTCCAATCCCGGTTGCGCCAATGCGGCCGGGATTTTTTTGCTCCGTGTCAGGCTGAAAGCGATGCCGCGGGAATCATGCACGTTTGAGATCGAGTTCCACCTTGACCGGTTTGCGCAGGTCGTCGAGCACCGGGCAGTGCAGGTTTACCATTTGACGCAAACGCTCGATATCCTCGTCCGGGGCGTCGCTCTCGATCCTGATTTCGCCATGGACTTCCGAGAATCCGGCGGCGACGCCTTCCTCTAAGTTGAAAAACCCACGCGCATCAGACACCCCGGTGACGCTCACGGCAACGCTTTTCAGCTCGATATCCATCGCATCCGCATACAGGCGATAGGTGACTTCGTGGCAGGCGGCGAGAGCCGCGAGCAGCAATTCGCTGGGCCTTGGCCCCTGGTTAGTGCTGCCCATGTTTTCTGGCTGATCGACGATCACGTCGAAGCCCCTGGTTCTGGCGTGGCTGCGAAAAGCTTCAACCAGGCGGCTGTCGGCATGCACCTCGACCCGGCATTTATCCGGGTTGTTTCTTAGTATCTCCTGCTTGTGCTGGAAGACTTCTTTAAAGTTACTCATGAGACGGATCCTGATCATTATCGAATCTATGAAGCGCCATTATACGAATGTAACCGGGAGTGGTTGTATAAATCATTACCGGCCAATCAGCTGCCATTATGAAAACAAGTCAGCTGTCTGGAAAATCAGGGGCTTACCGGATCCGGGATAACTGTCACCTTGACTCGCCGACACCCTGAATAATCTTCCGCCTCGCGAAATTCCGCCGCTGCGGGGCCGAAGTAATCGCTGAAACTCTGGCTGAAGTGGCTGCGGCTGTCGAATCCGACCAGTTCGGCGATGAATTTCACCGAATCATCAAATGTAAGGCCTGACCCCAACCCCAACACTTAGTTGTCGGCATTGATCGCTTTGGCAGAGGTGACTGATTAAACATAACCAGACACACCGTTGAATTTGAAGCAGCAAAACGTAAGAGCTCTGGCTTGATGGCAGCCACCAGTTCACAGGTATACTGTCTCCGGATTCCACCCGGATTTTGAATATTCACCACAGGCCCCATACGACACCGACCCGATGTTTTGCTTTATCCGCAATTGGCTCGATCGCCGCGCGATCGCACAGGCTTCGATCACGCCGGCGGAGTGGGATGCGGCGTTTGCCGCGCTGCCGCTACTCGACGGCCTGAGTGGGCATGAAAAAAGCACGCTGCAGGAACTGGCCATCCTGTTTTTACAGCGCAAGTCGGTCGAAGGCGCCCACGGCCTGGTCATCACGCAGGCGATGGCCCTGGTTATTGCGCTGCAGGCCTGCCTGCCGGTGCTGGCGTTGGGCCTGGAGTCCTACTCAGGCTGGTCGACGATCATCGTCTATCCGAGCGGGTTCGCACCACAGCGCGTGGTTCGCGACGAGTACGGTGTCGAGCATCATACACGGGACCATTTGTCGGGCGAAGCCTGGCAGCGCGGGCCGGTGATACTGGCCTGGGACGAGATCAGGTATGCCGGTCATATCGATGGCTGCAATTTGGTAATCCACGAATTTGCGCACAAGCTCGATATGCAAAACGGCGTCGCAAACGGATTCCCGCCGCTGCACCCGGACATGGACATAGCCGCCTGGACCCGCGCCTTTGGCACTGGCTTCGAGGATTTCCAACGCCGTTGCGCGCGCGGCGAGCACATTGGCATCGATCACTACGCGGCGTCGTCGCCAGCCGAGTTCTTCGCGGTGCTGAGTGAAATTTTCTTTGAACGGCCCGACTTGCTGCGACGCCATTATGGAGTGGTCTTCGAACAGATGAAGCGCTATTACCGGCAGGACCCGCTGCCGCGCCTGCACAAATAGTATAAAAGTGGGCAGAGATAAATAATCCCTGCGCCTCTTTTTGCAAAAAGTCGGTTTCTTCTCAGGTCAAATGGTGCCGAGCATTTGTTCGATTGCGGCTACCTCATCCTGCGATTCCTTCATGAATTCGAGGCTATCCGCTGAACCGAAATCGGTCAGTTTCAGTTTTTCAAATGCGGGCATTTTGGACAGTAGCGGTAACTGGTCTGCCTGTTCTGTCCCCAGGTAGCTATGGTACCGGGCTATCAGGACCAGATCGCAAAGGTCGGCGCTAACGGCATTGTTACGGAACCAGCTGCGGGACTCTTCGCCCACCGTCACCAGTTCATCCCCCAGATTCCAGTTTTGCAGTAACATGCTGTTGATTTGAGGGCGCAACGCCTTGACGGTTTGATCGAGACTATTCTCGTCGTCATACTGATCGCCATGTTCCTGGGCATATTCCAGGATTGCGATGACGCCGAGGTCGCTTAACAGCCCGGCCATTTGAGCGGCATCGGGATCGAAAATACCGGATTTGGCGGCAAGAACACGGCTGAATGCGGCTACTCTGCGACTTTTTTTCCACAGTTGGCGCATCCGATTTTTCATGCCAACCGATTTTTTCTGGAATAGCCGCGTGGTGGCGATGATAATCACATGTTTCTGAACTGTCTTCATACCCAGGCAGACAATGGCCTGATGCAATGATTCTACCGGTGAACTTCCCTGGTACAGGGGGCTGTTGGCGTATTTGATCAGGTTTGCCGGCATTAGGTTGCATAGCTGTAGATTATAGGTAGGAAATGCAGAATAAAGGCTCGATTTTTTGAGTGTTATTTTACAAATCAGGAAGGAGGGGGTGACGGGGTTGGAAAATAATTCCTGCGCCCTTTTTTCCTGATATTGGCTTCTCTGTAATGTCTGGTGGTGGCCTTCTTCGTTAAGGTAGTATGCTTTTGTCTTTATTACCAAACAGGGGAAATATGAATCTTTCAAAGTCACAGTATATGAAGGGGCTTCAATGCCCGAAGGCACTGTGGCTGTTTAAAAAACGCAAGGACCTGGCGACTGAGCCAGATCAGCGCAGGCTGAATTTATTCGAGACGGGGCATCGTGTCGGCGATCTGGCAAAGCAGCTGTTTCCCGGGGGCGCCGAGGTTGAGTATCGCCAGTCTGACTACCAGGGCATGATCGATGAGACCGCCCGGTTAACGCTGAGCGAAAATGTTATCTACGAGGGTTCGTTTTCCACCAATGGCGTATTTGTCAGAGCCGATATCCTGGTTAAGAACGGAGAGGCCTGGGACATCTATGAGGTCAAGGCAACCGCCAGTACCAAGGCCGTGCATAAGCCCGATGTGGCCATTCAATGGTATGTGATCGGCCAGCATTTGCCGCTCAATAAGGCTTATCTGGTGCATCTCAACACGGCCTATGTGCGCAGTGGCGAACTGGAT
Organism: uncultured Gammaproteobacteria bacterium; assembly: GCA_937936805.1. GTDB lineage: Bacteria > Pseudomonadota > Gammaproteobacteria. The sequence goes on from CALDDP010000139.1 coordinate 10,870, forward strand.
TTGCAAAGCCTGTTTAGCGCCGATGAAGTTACCGAGGCCGTTCAGGCCGAACAGGCGTCGATAGCAGATAACCTGAATGACCTGGAGCGGGTTCTCGCTGGGGGCGAGCCCGATATTTTAATCGGCACGCATTGCAACAACTCCTACGAGTGTGATTTCCACCACCACTGTTGGCGCGATGTGCCTTATCCATCGGTACTGGATCTTTGCCGATTAAACGGCGATAAAAAGTTTGCCTACTATCACCAGGGTATCGTGACCTATGAAGATGCCAGGAAGCATATTGGCCTGAACGCCGTGCAGGCTTTACAGGTTAACACCGCTCTCAACCGTGAACTCCACATCGATACCGACGCAATCACTGATTACCTGCGTGGCGTGCGTTACCCGATCAATTTCCTTGATTTCGAAACCTTCCAGGATGCGATACCCCGATTCGACGGGCAGGGCCCCTACAAGAACATTCCCTTCCAGTACTCGCTGCACATCCTGCATGAAAATGGCGAGCTCGAACACAGGGAGTTTCTGGCGGATGAAACTGAAGATCCCAGGCTCAGGCTAACGCGGCAGCTTTTGCAAGATCTTACTGATGAAGGGACCATATTAGCGTTTCACCAGTCTTTTGAAATCGGTGTGATTAATGGCCTGGCCAGGCACTTTGGTCAATATTCTGCGCAGCTAATAGCGTTAACCGACAGGTTCATGGATCTCGAAATTCCGTTTAAGAATTTGATGTATTACCACCCCGAATTTCACGGCAGTTTCTCCATTAAATCTGTCCTGCCCGCTCTTTTTCCGGATGACCCCGAGCTGGATTATAAGAACCTGGATATCCAAAGCGGCGATGTCGCGATGGATGTTTTTCCGCATCTGCATGAAGTGGATAACCCCGATGATAAGGAGGCGATACGAAACTCATTACTTGCCTATTGCCGTCTGGACACCTTGGCGATGGTGAAGATATGGGGCAAGCTGGAGGGAATTGCTATAACGGAAAAGTAAAAACGGGACGGAGGGACTAAAAATAATCCCGCCGTCCCTTTTTCACAGTAGTTCAAGGCCTATGCCCCGGGGTGCTTGCTGGTTTTGACAAACCGGCAAAGACCGAGAACTAATTGTCACATGCAAGAACCGTCTTGACGTGGGTCAAGCGCCAGAAAACCCGGTCCCTGTAGACTTTTGTCCAGGTATCCGCACTAGCCGGTTATTCTCCGAATCCCGCTCCCGAATTGGTAGCGGGAGCCCGATGCTCCTGTTTATCTGCCTGGTGTCCGTATCCGCAAAACTGGCAGCGTGCCTGCTTTGCTAACATGTTCTGGGTCCCCGGTCTTGATCGGGACCGAGTAAAATTAACCCACTGGGGCGAGTGGCGGCTCCCCAGGACATTAATCGAAAATCTACCATGGGAATCGCAAGCGACTATCTACAGTTAATGCAGACCATCGGTGCGAAGCTGCAGATTCCTCCAGTACAGGAAATCCACATCGCACCATTTGAGTCTGATCCAGAAAAGAGCAGCAAGTTTGGCGCCCTGGTGTTAACGGATGGCACGGTTGGTCTTACCTACACGGGGCTTGATGATGACTTGCTGGTGCTACAGGACCGATGCAAATACGAATCCCTGCTCGATGAATCCCCTGTTCAGATAGCGAGTCTGTATACCAAGGAAGAGGGTTGGCAGAAGGTTCTCGGTATGGCGGCAATTAATGCAATAAGCCAGTACCTGTTCAATCGGGGTGGTTACTCACCACCAGTGGGTGGAAAAACGGTGACTCATATGGAGCTTGATAAAGGAGATCACGTCGGAATGGTGGGATTTTTCCCGCCCCTGGTTGAGCAGGTTCGCCAAATGGGCTTGCCTTTAACGGTAATCGAACTGGATGAACGTTGGTTGCAGAAAGATGGTCAATTCGAAGTCACGCTGGAGCCGGAAAAACTAAATGATTGCAGCAAGATTATCTGTACCGGCACCGTGCTGGTAAACCATACCATTGACGGGCTGTTGCCCTGCTTCAGGAATGCCAGCCAGATTTTTATCGTCGGCCCGACCGTGGGCTGCCTGCCTGACCCATTGTTTGATCGGGGAATTACACGGCTCGGCGGCTGCATCGTGTTGGACACCGTTCAATTCCTTGGTTTGTGGACGGCTCAGGAAAAGTGGCGTGATTCCACCAGACGCTATGTGTTGAGCCGGGATTCGACTTACCCAGGCTGTTTGCAGATTTTGAAACATGCTACCCGTGGACTAAACAATTGACGTGGCTGATGACAACTTTTGTGAGATGTAAGGCCTGGACCCACCCCCAGTCTGGCCTTCGCAGCGATCAACCAATAGAGGCTGTCAGCTAGAAGATTTCGATGTTTGACTCGGCGAACCCGTTAAACCAGGGTTCGATGTCAGCGTCCGAAGTCGATATTTTCGAGACATGCGCTTCAATGCACTGCGTCTCTTCGTCTGCAGAGACGATGTGCGTGTTGAGTAAAACCGACTTCTCCATTGGCAAACCGTAAATGATCAGGAAGGTTTGCTCGTTTGATCGACCGAGGAATAACTGTTCGCGTGTGACATCGAGCTGGCTGAGGACTACATTGGCGATGGCACTGGCGCAGGCCATGGGTGATACAGCCGTATCGATTTTCGGAGTAATGATAGAAACGCTGGTCCCGCCTGAGCTGCCGCGTAAGCGAAAAACAGGTGTTTGTTCGTTCATGGGATGCACGGTCATATCGATCCCCGACATCCCTGGAATCGTAATGCGAACCTTCGGGTCCGACATTTCAATGGTCAGGGGAGATTTGCTTTCGCCCGCGTGAAGGCAGGTCGTAAAAAAGAGGCCCAGGGCTATGGAAGCTAGTAGTTTTTGCAATTTGAGGGTTCCCGCGGTGTAAACAATCGTTTTTGTCAGCCGCGAAGTATAAAGGAAAAGTTAGTTCAGAAGCCATAATCCCTGACTTTGTGGCGATGGAGCGGTGATCGAAGGCGCTTTGGTGACCAGGTAAACTGCCGCCGAATTACAGAAGAGAAAAATTGGGTCAGACTGAAGCTCCCCCGAACGGCCTACAGGTAGATAAAATAATACAGCAGCACCAGAATAAGACCGGTGCCGATATTGACCAGAAAGCCGTTCTTGATCATTTGACGCACGTTGACGACGCCCGTGGAATAGGCAATCGCGCTCGGCGGTGTGCCGACCGGCATCATAAAATCGAGCGACACGCCGATCGCGATTAGCATCGCCATCGATTTCAGGTCGAGCCCAAGATCGTCGGCCAGCGGCAGCATCAGTGGAATCAGGATCGCGGCCGAGGCGGTATTGCTGGCCACCATGGTCACGCCGATACCGAAAAAAACCAGCATTAGCAGCACCGCGAACAGTGGAATTCCGGTGATCGAGTCCTGTACCAGGCCGGCCAGCCAGCTGTCTATGCCCACCTCGTTAACCGCGCTGCCCAGGCTCAGGCCGCCACCGAACAGCAGCAACGTGGACCAGGAAATTTTTGCCAGATCGCCAACCTCGAGCAACTTCAGGGCAAACAAGCCGATGACCGGCACGAGCGCCACGGCCGCGGCCGACAGGCCGGTAAATTTGGTGGTCAACCAGCCTGCCACGGTGATGAGGAAAATGATAGAAATCAACTTTTGCGACCGGTCGAGCTTGCGCTCGTGGTAGGTGAAGCGGATTCTGTCGATCTCGGGCTTGTTGAACAGCGATAGCAGCAACCAGGTGAACAGCAGTGCCAGCACGACGAACGGCAGCGCCTTCAGCATCCATTCGACGAAATCCAGGGTGACATTGCTTTCGTGCAAATATTTTGCCGCGATCGCGTTTGGCGGGCTGCCCACCAGCGAACCGATTCCGCCGATGGTGGCGGCATAGGCAACCGCCAGCACCACACCCCTGGCGAATCGTGAGTGCCCATGAAACAACCCGTTCTCCTTCAATACGATGATCGATATCGGAATCATGATCGCCGCCGAGGCCGTGTTCGACATCCACATCGACAGAAACGCGGTCACTAACATCAGGCCCAGGACAAATACGGGTGGCCGGTCGCCCATGCGTTTCAATATTTCGTGTGCGATACGGTAATCGAGCCGATATTTCTGCATCCCCTGCGCCAGGATAAATCCGCCGAAGAACAGCACGATCACCGGATCGAAGTATGGTTGAAACACGGTCTCGGCAGAAAAATCGCCGATTGCAAGCAGTAAAAAAGAGCCGATCAGCGCGGACACGAACAGCGGGATCACTTCCGAAATCCACAGGATGACAACCGTGGCCAGTGTCGCGGCAACCACCGCCTGGTCAGGCTCCGCCTGTGGCCAACTCCAGTAAGTCACGAGAAATGCCAACAGGGCGAACAGGAATATCCACCATTTCGAACCGGCCCTGGCATTAGCGGTTCTATGCTTTTTTTCGTCTGGTGCCATCGATCCCATCTTTCCGGTCTCGCCACTAATCCGGATCACAGTACACTGGTTAATCCGCGACACAATTGCGCCCGGTCAATTCGAAGACGATGCTTCGATGGCAACATATAGAGGTCGTGGGGATTCAATTTAATCTCTTTAACGATTTTCTGCTGAAATATCGAATCTTTTATGATCTGGCGACAGGGGAACAAATGGCATGGAATTTAAAGAACTGATTTCGATAGCGGGTTACGCAATAGAGACCATCGGGGTTGTGGTCATTATTGTGGGCTCCATGGTGTCGACGTACCGATTCCTGTCGAATTTTCGCAAAGAGCCGGAAGGATTTGCCTATGGCATCTTTCGGCGCCAGCTCGGTCGCTCGATCATCCTCGGCCTGGAATTTCTGATTGCCGGGGATATCATCCGCACGGTGATCGTTGCAGACACTTTAGACAACGTGATGATACTGGGACTGATCATCCTGATAAGGACCTTCCTCGGTTTTACCCTGCACTTCGAGGTGGAAGGGCGATGGCCATGGGATACGGCCAGGCAAACCGGTAAAGACGGAACGACGTAAAGAGATTACTGCGGGGTCAGGCCTTGCAACTGATATAGCTGATCATAACGTTCGTGAGATGTAAGGCCTTATCTCCAGTACAGATTAGAAATCAGGGACCTGGCCCCATTAATAAGGAGACATGAAAGTTAAATTCGACTGGATTTCAGTACTGTTGATAATTGTGC
>CALDDP010000140.1 GCA_937936805.1 uncultured Gammaproteobacteria bacterium
GCTTTGATATTGGGAAACAGAATCGAAAGAATCATCCGATCGGCGATCGAAAGTGTGTAGGCAAGCACCAACAGCAGCAACGCCAGTCTGTGACCGTTTAAAGGACTCGTTTTAGCCGCTTCGGGAATCGCTCCCGATGCCTGCTTCACAGTCGTCATGTTCATCAAGTGTCCATTTATTTTTTTGAGCGATCGTTCGCTAGCGAAAACCAGATCGGATTGAAGTGAGCTGACTAGGCTTGAAGGTAGTGCTGCAGAATTCCCCGGGAGTCGTACAGTTCCACGATGCCGGCATGGTTCTCAGCATCAAGGCGTTTGAGTTCATCCCGAATATGCAACCGCACCTTGTTGAGACGCCTTTGGCTGCGCGCTTTGGTGGGGCCAAAACCGTAGTCATACTCGTAGTATTTCTCCCCGGCAAGTCCGGCCGCGATATTGGCGCTGGCAAATGGCAGGTAGCTGCGCTGAATATAGTCGAGGATGACTGTCAGGGTCCCTGGCACCTGGTCATCGGCTGGCCACTCACCGACTTCTATTGGCTCGTCGCTGTAGAAGCGTTCTGTATACCCAACCAGCATATCCCGGTATTTCCCCAGCCAGCTCAATGGTTCCGGGTCAGTGATATAGTGAGCTTTACTGGCGCCGGCCAGGGCGAAATCGGCCAGACAGGGGTGAGAGCCCAAGAGAAAATCATTGTGCTTAAAGTGCTGATCCAGCGCCTCGAGCATCAGCGCGAAATCAGCTTTTACCGCTTCGGCTTGTTCAGCCTGAACACCGTTGTATTCACAGGCGTTTTTTCCGAAGCCCTGATACAGCATCTGACCCATGCCAGCAAATTGTTCCTGCTCCTGTGGACTGAGTGGTTCGTCGATGGATCTGTCCAGCAGCATATTGGCGGCCATGCGTTGCCCTACCCACTGAACATTATCCGGGTAACACCAACGGCTGTGCACACAAGATCGCCCCAACCAGTGGTTGAAAAAGTCCTCAAGAATGAATGTACTGGCGCGTTGCAAGGGCGCTTCGGGTAGCACAGCGTACTCGGGGTAACGCTGGCTGAGCATGGGACCTATCGCTATCGTGTCGTGGATGAGCCATCCGTCCGGGGTTTCCAGCAGGGGAATAAAGTGTGTGCCGGCCCGCGCTTCCAGTTCTGGAGTACGTTCCTGGGTTTTGAAATGCCAGCGCCACGGCAGGCGTTGAAAACGTAATTGCGCTTCCAGTTTTCGCGTGAACAGACTTAGCTCATTACCGACCAACCGATAGTCGCCCTGGTACATCCTCATTCTCCTATTCGCAATAATAACGTTATATGATATAGTGGCACTCATAATGCCACATTCGCGCCGGCGATGGTAGTTCAGTTTGAGAAATTGAAGATGCAAAACACATTGAATCGAATACTAAGCCTGCTGGTATTGTTGCCGGCCATTCTCTTCGTCGTTACCGGACTGCGTTGGCTGGTGGCACCTGCGGGCGTTGCCCCTGAATTTGGCCTGACCCTGAATCACGGTGTAGGTCTCAGTTCTCAAGTGGGCGACATGTCCGCATTTTTTCTAACCTTGGGGCTCTGCATGCTGACCGCGCTGGTGAGCGGCCGGCGTAACTGGTACTACCCCGCCATTTTACTGCTTTCTATTACAGCTATCGGACGCATCATCGCCTGGCTTATCCACGACGCAGCGTTAGCACTTGATCTCATCGCTCCCGAAGTCATAGTGGCCGCCATTTTACTGATAGCATCCCGTCGATTGCCTGATGAAAACTGAGCTCTTGAAACGGCCAATTGTCAGGAACCTGCTGCTGGCCTGCGCTATATGGAGCGGCTGGTCTTCTGCGTCGGCATCGGGCAGCGAAGAAATAACCGAGGATGTGGTGACGGAGCCGACACAGTCCCGGCGTCCAAACATCGTGCTGATCCTGGCGGATGATCTCGGTTTTACTGATATCGCTCCCTACGGCAGCGAAATCAATACACCTTCTCTAACCACGCTGGCTGAGGCCGGGGTGAGTTTTACCAACTACCACACGGCAGCCAATTGTGCACCCGCGCGTGCCATGCTGCTGACAGGTGTCGACAATCACCTCGCGGGTGTGCCTAACATCCCTGAAATGCTGGCGCCGGAGCAGCGGCGCCATGCCCATTACCAGGGCGTACTGGGCAATAATGTCGTCACTGTGGCAACCCTGCTGGAAGAGTCGGGCTACCACACCTATATGGCCGGCAAGTGGCACCTGGGTTCTGGCCCCGGCAAACTGCCAAGCCAGCGTGGTTTCCAACGCACCTTAGCGCTGGCTGATTCCGGGGCGGATAACTGGGAGCAGCGGCCGTATATTCCCCTCTATGATAAGGCCAACTGGTATGCCGACGGCCAGGAGTATCAGTTGCCTGAAGACTTCTACTCCTCGCGCTTTCTGGTCGACAAGACCATTGAGTTTATCGATAGCAAACCACCCGAAAGCGCCCCATTCTTCGCCTACCTGCCCTTTCAGGCAGTCCATATCCCCGTGCAGGCTCCGCAGGAGTTTATCGATCGCTATATGGGCGTATATGACAGCGGTTGGGACAAGTTACGTCAGCAACGGCTGAAACGCGCGACGGAGTTAGGCATTGTAAAACAAGGTGTGGGCACAGTGCGTATGCCGACTACCGAGGACTGGGATGCGCTGAATGATGAGCGACGCCGCTTTGAAGCCAAGCGCATGGCCGTGTATGGCGCCATGGTAGAGGCGATGGACTTTCACATCGGTCGCTTAATCAGCTATCTCAAAGAAACCGGGCAGTACGACAATACGATATTTATCTTCACCTCCGATAACGGCGCAGAGGCCAGCGGCCCAGAAGACCCCCATGCTTTTGGCCCCAGCAGATTGACTGATACGCTGGGCTACAGCACCGACTACGAGACCCTGGGGCTGAAGGGCAGCCACAATACCATCAGCCCGAGTTTCGCCAGCGCCGCGGCCAGCCCGCTGGCCTACTACAAGTTTTATGTTGGCGAGGGCGGCATGCGAGTACCGTTGATCATCGCGGGAAAGGCGCTACCGCTTAAAGGTGTGCTGAGTCACTCGTTTTCCTATGTCACCGATATTACCCCGACCATTCTCTCCTTTGCAGGCGTGTCGCCGCCGGGTGACCGCCACGGAGGACGTCCGATAGAGCCCATTACCGGACACGACATCAGGCCTTTGTTGCACAACCCCGCTGACAGAGTTTATGGGGCCGACGAATCGGTGGGCTATGAGCTCGCGGGGCACGCGGCGCTGTTCCAGGGGGACTATAAGATTGTTTTTAATCGCCCCCCGCTGGGGGATGGGCAGTGGCGCTTATTCAATATTGTTGAAGATCCGGGCGAAACCCATGACCTGGCGCAAGCGATGCCACAGCTGCTCCAGCGGATGCTTTCTGCCTATGACACCTATGCACGCGAGAACAAGGTTCTGCCGATCCCGGCAGGGTTCGATAATCTCAGGCAGTTAACTATGAATACCCTGCACGCTAGTGCGCGCACACCGGTGTTGGTATTGCTGCTAACCCTCCTGGTGTTACTGCCGTTCTATGTCTTTTACCGGACAAATAAAGTTCATTCATGAAAAAAGAGGATTAGTGATGAAAAAGTTGCTTACCGCCTTTGCCGTATTAATCGCCCTTGTTGGTGTATTGCTATTGGCGCTGCCCACCATTTTGCACAAAAACGGTCTACATCCAGAGTACAGTGGCCCTTCTGTCGACTTGCCCGGCAAACGGGCGCTGGTCATCACTACCAGTCATTCAGTGCTGGCAGCACCCGGGGAAACCGAGGGCAAGGCCACCGGTGTTTTTGGTTCGGAGATGACACACCCCTATTACACCTTTCTGGACGGCGGCATGGAGGTAGACATAGCCAGTATCCAGGGTGGTGAGCTTCCCATTGATCCGGCCAGCTTTTATTTCATGGTCAAAACACCCGAAGACGACCGCTATCTTAATGATCCGGTTGCCCAGGCCAAGGTGAAAAACTCCATTCCAATCGCCGAGGTAGATATTGACCAATACGACATCGTATTTATCTCGGGTGGCTGGGGTGCCGCCTACGATCTGGCGCAATCACCAGCACTGGCAGCCAAAGTGAGCGAATCCTATTACGGTGACAAGGAAGCGGTTATCGGCGGCGTTTGCCACGGGGTTCTGGGTCTGGTCAGTGCCCGCGACCGCGACGGTAATTTACTCGTTGCCGGGCGTCGTATGACCGGGGTGACCGACAAACAAATACAGGAGCTCGGTATTGATTTAACACCCAAGCACCCGGAGACGGAACTGCGCAAAGCGGGTGCCATCTTTGAGAGCCAGACGGCCTTCCTGGACTTCTTTGCCACTCATGTAACCGTTGATGACGAGCGGCGCTTCGTGACCGGGCAGAACCAGAATTCGGGACTGGAAACGGCACACGCCATGATGGGAATCCTGAGTGAGCGCGATTAACACCATCGGCTGACGACCGCAAACCAGGGTAATCAGTAGGACAGGTTAAATGAAGAAGCTCAGCATGATAGACAAGGGGTTCCTGTTTCAGGAAAGCCGGGAGATGCCCATGCACGTCGGCAGTCTCAATCTGTATACACTGCCCGACAACGCCGACGAGCAGGAGTTTCTGCACGGCCTGGCCCGCAACACGCGCGATGCCGATGTCCTG
>CALDDP010000141.1 GCA_937936805.1 uncultured Gammaproteobacteria bacterium
TTTTGGCGGCGCAATTCCCTCGCTCAACATCTCACGCACGCGCGTACCTGAAAGCAGGACGAAATCCTCTTTTGTATGGTCGGGCGCTTCATTCATCATCACCACCCGGTTCAATTTTTTTGACCAGGCAGTATGATCGGCACGGAAGATTTCGATTTCAAGCGCATCCGCGGGGACTTCGCTATCGAAAATGGTCTGCGCATCGAAAGCGCCGTAGTAGTCTCCCACCCCGGCGTGATCGCGGCCGATGATGAAATGACTGGCACCCATATTCTGCCGAAAATAGGCGTGCAAAACGGCTTCGCGCGGGCCGGCGTAGAGCATGTCGAAGCCGTAACCGGTTACGATCGCGCTGTTTTCCGGAAAATACAGATCCACCATGGTCCTGATGGCGTTGTCACGCACGTCGGCCGGTATATCGCCCGGCTTGAGCTTGCCGAGCAACATGTGGATAACCAGTCCGTCACAGTCCAGCCGGTCCATCGCCATGTGGCACAGTTCCTCATGAGCCAGGTGCATTGGGTTACGCGTTTGAAACGCAACCACGCGCTGCCAGCCGCGTTGCTCGATCTCGTCACGAATCTGGACCGCGGTTCTGAAAGTGTCGGGAAAATCGATTTCGAAGTAACTGAAATTGAGCACCTGGATGGGACCGCTGATGGCGTAACGCCCGTGCCCGTTGAAGGCGGCAACACCGGGGTGTTCGTGGTCACTGGTGCGGTAGACTTTTTCGGTCATCAATGCCATCTGCTCATCGTTGACCGTTTCGATAGCGTCTACCTGTTGAATCGCGATCACCGGACTACCCTCGACGTTGGGGTCACGCAAAGCGATCCGCGCCGCACCTTCGATCGTATCGACCGATTCGACCAGGTTCAGCAGGGGCACCGGGAAAAAGCGACCGTCGCAGGTATGCATGTTTTCAGCCACGCTGAGCGCATCGGCAAGATTCATGTAGCCCTGCAGCGGCGTAAAGTACCCGCCACCGAACATTACCGCGTTGGCCGCGGCGGCGGAACTGACCTCTACTGAGGGTAATTCCTGCGCCTCTTCGAGCAGGGCGTTGCACAGGGTTTCGTCATCGACGAACAGGGGTAGAAGCTTGTCTGAACCGACCGGATTAATCATATTTTTTTGCACGTTATGTTAATTGGGCAGAATGTAACCACTGCGGGCAGATATCGCAATCGAATCTGGTGTTATGTCCATTCAGCGGGTTTATGCGCTGTCGCTCAAATACACTCCTCGAGGGCTGTCGTGAGTCGTGTAAGACGTTGCAGGATCAGCGGCTGATCGGGGTCGCCGGGGGGCTCGAGGGAGAGGCTGACGATTTTTAAGTCATATTTGCGTGTAAAGCTGCGTGCCAGCGTCGAGGGGGTGGTTTCCAGGGTAAGCAGGCAGGCTGCGGGAAACTGTCCCAACGTGTTGTCGAGTCGCTTCAGGTCTTTGATGCCGCCGTGGTCGTCGTGTTGATCGTGCACGGTGGCGATCGATCTGAACCCGAAGTCCTGTTCGAAATAGGTGGTGAAATTGTGATCGGTAACAAAGCGCGGCTGACGCTTTTGCCAACGCCGCCGCGTCTCGTGCCGCCAGGCCCTGATGTCCTGCATCAGTAAATCCGCGTTTGCCTGGTATAAGTTCTGGTGCATCGGGTCCAGCGTCAGCAATGTATCCCGGATAATTTGTATGCTGCGTAACAATAACCGTGGCGAATACCAGATATGGCCGTCGCCGCCTTCGAGGCCGAGCGCGGGTAACAGCTCGAGTTGCCGGGTGGACGAGGGCAGTGTATCCGCGACTCGTGAAAACCCGGCTTCGAAATGCCGATCTATCCATATCACCAGGTCCGCCTGCTGCAAACTGCGCATGTGCGAGGGTTTGAATGCAAAATGGTGCGCCGAGGCATCGCCTTCGATAATCAATCCGGGTTCAGCGACACCGGTCATAATTGCCGTGGTGAGTTCGAACACCGGTGCAATCGAAGTCACCACGCGCGGTGCGGCGGTGAGTGTGGCAGAGTGAAGGCATAACAACAGGATACACAGGCGCATACAGGAGACTTCAGATGGTGGTCAAAATTATCGTTACGTTATAATATAACAAAATGATCGATAAAACTAAGTTCCCTGATATTGCATTTCGCAAGCACGACCATCGTCGTTGCCAGCGGCAGTTATTGACCGAGGCCAGCCAGCTGTGTGCGACACGCAAGCTGCGCCTGACGCCGCGTCGTCGGCAGGTACTCGAAATCATGCTGGCCAGCCATCAGCCAATGGGCGCCTACGACATTCTCGCCAGGCTTAACCGTGCAGACAGCGCGGAGCGCATTGCGCCGCCGATCGTATACCGTGCGCTGGAGTTCCTCATGGCTGAAGGTTTGATCCATCGAATCGAAAGCAGGAATGCATTCATCACCTGTGCGCATCCGGGTCATGAATCGGCCGCGCAGTTTCTGATTTGTCGGGATTGCGAACGGGTTGCCGAAGTTGAAACCAGCGCGCAAAGTTTGCTCGCCGAAGCAGATAATCTTGGCTTTGCGGTCGATCATTCGGTAGTCGAGATCACCGGGGTGTGCGCGGAGTGCCAGAAACATGCCGGCTGAATTGTTACTGCGCGCCAGTAATCTGAGTTACGCTGTTGGAAAGCGAGTGATTCTGGATGGCATCAGTTTTGAACTCAAGCGTGCCCAGATCACCACGGTTATCGGTCCCAATGGCGCCGGTAAAACAACACTGACCAATATCGTCAGCGGCCTGATCAATAATTTCGAAGGTGAAATCGAACGTGCCCCGGAATTACGCATCGGCTACCTGCCGCAAAAGGTTTATGTCAATACACTAATGCCTCTAAGCGTTCTGCCCCTGTTGCGCCTGACGCAAAACTCTTCTGACCAGGAGATAGAGCATGCCCTGGCGCAAACCGGGGTGAGCTACCTTAAGCAACGCCAGGTGCGCTCTCTTTCCGAAGGCGAATTGAAACGAGTGTTGCTCGCCCGCACCACGCTAGGGCAACCCGACCTGATCGTTCTGGACGAACCAACCGCCGGCGTCGATGTCAGCGGAGAAATTCGCATGTATGAATTAATCGGTGAACTACGCACGGAATTACAATGCGGGGTGTTGCTGGTATCGCATGATTTGCACCTGGTAATGTCAAAGACCGACCAGGTGCTTTGCCTCAATCAGCACCTGTGTTGTTCGGGGCAACCCGAATCGGTGAGTCAACATCCGGAATATCTGGCCCTGTTTGGTCAGCAGGCGGCCGATTCAATCGCGATCTACGCGCATCATCACGATCACGAGCATGATGTTGACGGTGGTCACGCGGGGCACCAGCATGACTGAATGGCTCGATGATTTCCTGGTACGCAGCGTCATTGCCGGATTGATCATGGTCGCAATCGCGGCGCCGATGGGATGTCTCATGGTGTGGCAGCGACTGGCTTTTTTGAGCGATACCCTCGGACATGCCGCGGTGATGGGGGTCGGCCTGGGACTGTTGCTGGAAGTGACACCGGTGTTTGGCGTGCTCGCGGTAGCCCTGTTGATCGTGTTCTCGCTGAATCGCGTCGATAGTTTCAACAGTGCTCTGTCGGAAACGACACTCGCTATTATTTCTCATACCGGACTGGCCGGCGGCATTATCCTGGTCGGGCTGTTGCCGGCACAGTCGGTCAATCTCGAAGCCATATTGTTTGGTGACCTGCTGGCTACTACCAGCGCTGATTTGGTCCGGCTGCTGATAACCACACTAGTGTTGCTGCTGCTGTTGCTGCATCACTGGCGATCGTTTGTAGCGGTCTCGGTGAGTCGTGAAATTGCGCAGGCCGAAGGCATCGAAGTACGCAAGGTTCAGTTCCTGATGTATATCATGATTGCATTGCTGGTTGCGGTGATGATGAAGGTCATGGGGGTTTTGCTGATAGCGGCAATGCTGGTCATCCCCACTACCAGTGCACGGTTGTTCAGTCGCAGCCCGGAACAAATGGTCGCCGTCAGCGCGCTCTACGGGCTGGGTGCACTGGCCGGAGGAATCAGCAGTTCGTTTCAGTTCGACTGGCAAACCGGCCCGGCCATCGTCGTCTGCGCCACCCTGCTGATGCTCGTCACCCTTGCCATTACCCGTATCTTCAAATCTCACCTCGACTAACTTCCCGAAACTGCATTGCGTACCGGACCTTGATGAGCAGGCAGTAGTCGATCCGGAAGAGGGCCCTGGGGTTTGTCGAGATGCAGTTTATCCTAGGTATACTAATTAACTGACTCGGAAAAAACATGTTTTCTGGCATCTGACATACATCAAGGCCCGGTGGAGAAAATTGCTGCGAAAATCGGGTTCTGAAATTTTCGCTACCGGCAGGGATGGATAATTCCTCGATGTCAACAGAACGCAGTATTTCATTTTCATGGCCGGCGGTGCTGGGTTACGGCTTTCGTCCCTTCTTCCTGCTTGCCGGAATTCATGCAGCCCTGGTGATACCTGTGTGGATATTGTTACTTCAGGGTGATGGCTCGATTACGTTACCGTCAGCGCCTCTGGCCTGGCATGCGCACCAAATGCTGTTTGGCTTTGTCATGGCAGCTGTAGCCGGTTTTCTCCTGACCGCGGTTCCAAGCTGGACTTCACGTCGGGGATATGCCGGTGCGCCGCTGCTCGGTCTGGCGCTCCTGTGGATAGCGGGACGCCTTGTCACCACCTTTCCGTCAGGCTTGCCAGCACTGATGGTTGCGCTTGTCGACCTTGCCTTTGTTCCATTACTTGCGATGACGATACTCCCGGCAATGATCCGTTCGGGAAACCGGCGCAATTTCGTTTTTATCGGCCTGCTTGCCGCATTATTTGCAGCAAACCTCCATTTTCATATTGCAGGCGCTGCGCAGATTGAACCATTGCTACTCGGGATAAACGTCATACTGCTGATGGTCGCGCTGGTTGGCGGCCGAGTTCTGCCCGCATTTACCTCGTCGGGTCTCAAGCAACGCGGAATCGATATCAGGATTCCTCGCCATCCCCCGCTCGACATTGCCGCTTTGCTGGCAACCCTTGCGGTAGTGGTAGTCGATATTTTTTATTCCGGGACCATTTTTGCCGGCGTTGCTGCCGCGGTGGCGGCAGCGTTGCTGGCCCTGCGACTGCTTCGCTGGCAGGGACACCGTACGCTGCGCGACCCGATTATCTGGGTGCTCCACGTAGCCTACGCCTGGCTCCCAGTAGGCCTTGCACTCAAGGCAGCCTGGCTATTCGGGGTTCCGATTGCAGATACGAGCTGGCTGCATGCGCTGACCGCAGGCGCATTTTCGACCATGATTCTCGGGGTTATGAGTCGGGCTGCGTTGGGGCATACCGGGCGCAAATTAGTCGCACCGGGATTGATCGTGATTGCCTATTACTTGATCGGAATTGCGGCGGTGATCAGGGTGTTCGGACCCATGCTGCTGGCTGAGGTCTGGGGCTTCTGGATGATTGCGAGCGGGTCTCTCTGGAGCCTAGCTTTTATTTTATTCGTTGTCGTTTATGCGCCTATCCTCTGCAGTTCCCGGATTGATGGACGATCGGGTTGAACGGCAGGATGGCGATGGTTATAAGTGTTGACCGGTTTCCGACAGGAGCAGGTTGCCATGTCTGCTGAAAGTATCACCGTGCCACGCGACGAAGAGGGTTACCTGATTGATCCCGAAGACTGGTCGCCAGATCTGGCGCTGGCGCTCGCGGTCGAGGAGGGACTGGTTTTGACCGACGATCACTGGTTGATCCTGACGTTTGTGCGTGAATACTTTGCCGAACACCTGATTACTCCGGATATCCGGCACGTCGCCAGATATTTCGCCGAACTCACCGGCTGTGACAAGAAGGCCGGTAAAGCGCGCATTTTCGAGTTGTTTCCCTATGGTTATGTCAAGCAAACCTGCAAACTGGCGGGGATGAGGAGACCCCGGGCGTGGAGTACCGGGTAACGGCTCGAAAGGATTATTGTCGATCGGTTTTACTCAGCCTCACAAAACTCCTGGCTACCTGAGCCTTGATGTGAAACTGTAAATTGGTTCGAGGTCGTTACTACCGAAGTTCCGCTGTTATCGCTTCATCGGATTTCATCGCGCCTTCTTTGCGAGCCAGGGTTTCGAGGTCGACATTCGTCTGGATGACATTGTCGGTGTTTATCTCGGCGATATAGTAGTCGCCGAGCTCACTCCACCAGGGCGAGCCGGTAGAGCATTTGCGCAAGCATTCTCCCTTCTCGGCTAGGCGGCGATTGAGGCGGCTTTTTACCGCGATATCAGTGACGAGTTTTTGCATGGTTACCTCGTTGCTAAATTTCAGCAATTCGCCGGCAAGGCGGCCGCTATTGGCAGGGTTATCATTTCTCAAGGCCTTGAAAAAGGTAGTCGCGCATTTCAAGAATGTCACCTTCCAGCATACTGGATGGAATGTCATCCAGACCGTCCGCATGGATGTGATCGCTGGTAGCCGCGCCGTATATACCACCCCGCACAGGGTGTTGGTAGTTGTAGAAGATCTTATCCTGTCGGGTCGCTTCATCGCGCAGACGTTTCTCAAAGGCCTGGTATTCTTTGGCGGTCATAGTCTCTATCGCATCGGGCGTTAGATTTCTATCGTCGACTTTTTTCATTTCAATACTCCTTGCGTTGAATTTAATGAGCTTTAGATTTGGCAGGATGCAGAAACCACTTATCAAAAGAGGCCGCTTTAAAAAAGGTGGTTGTCAGTCCCCCGAAGCGGAACTGCTCAAGCCGCTGACTGGTACTTCATGCCGGCAACCACCATAAACTTCAACCTGCGTTGAGCCAGATGCGCTTTATAGGTTAAAAGGTGCAGGGACCGCTAATCCGAACGCGCCAAACGGTTATCCCTGTGCTTCTGGGTAGTGCGCGTTGTGACCTGGTCGTCAGTTAGCTTGCCGTAGGCCAATCTTTTACGGTAGTTCCTGTTCTGCGCGAGATTTTTATGCCGGTTGACTGTCTGAAGGCGGACGAAGATTGTCGCCTGGCCCGGCCAATTGGGGCCCCATTTGGTGAAAACAGGCCCTCAGGCCTAAAATGCCTCAGGTCGAAATCGATCTCGGGCGGTATCCAATCTATGACCCAGGTCACGATAACCAGTAGCTATTCGGTGAAAAAATATCATATCGATACGGAGAGCCGGGATGAATGAAAAAGTAGAACGCCTGCTAGCTCTGACGCAGGAACAACGCGAGTTAATAGCGCAGTTGGAAATTGAGAACCGGGATTTAAAAAAGCTGGTTCAAAATTTGAATGATCGCATCGATAAATTGGAGCAGCAGCGCTTAGTTATTGATAGAGAGATGGCCGAGATACCAATCGGGTTTGATCTAATTCCAGAGGATGACCTGAAAAAATACTAAATCGGGTATGTAATCATGCGGTTAATACCCCGGGACTCGGTGAAGTTTGTGCTTGAGCGTCATTTGTTATCGTTTCCCTAACCTGATGCGTAAGCCGATTGTTGCCAGCCCGCGCTTACATTTCGAGGATGCCCAATCTCCCGCCAGGCATGCCTTTTTACCTGCAGGGGAAGGTTCCACGGCAGGCGTTCATCACTAAACTGGTGGCCGCCGGACGCAGGTCTGCCGGCTCCTGATTTGCTGCCCGGGGACCGCATTTGGCCATTGCCGGGATGTTTGCCAGTGTCGATTTTGGACACTATGTCGCCTGGCACTCCCGAGGCGCGCAGCCAGCAGTTTCGCAGGGTGATTAATTTTCTGGAATCATACGGTTATAGGCATTGACCTGCATCCCTGCAGCCGCTAGAATTCGCCCCCTTTTTCAGTATTGCTTCGGAGTAACACATGTACGCTGTCATCGCCACAGGCGGAAAACAGTATAAGGTAACCAAGGGTGAAACCCTGCGCGTAGAAAAGCTGGCTGGCGACGAAGGTTCCACCGTCAAGCTCGACAACGTGCTGATGGTTGCTGACGGAGACAAGGTCTCAGTGGGAACCCCGATGCTCGACAAGGCAAGCGTGACCGCAAAAATCATGGCGCATGGTCGTGGCAAAAAGGTGGAAATCATCAAATTCCGTCGCCGTAAGCATTCGCGTAGCCAGGCGGGTCATCGCCAGAGCTATACTGAAATCGAAGTAACCGATATCAAGGCATAGGTTCTGAACAATGGCACATAAGAAAGCGGCGGGCAGTACCCGCAATGGACGCGATTCCGAATCTAAACGTTTAGGCGTGAAGAAATTTGGCGGTCAGGTGGTAATTCCCGGAAATATCCTGGTACGTCAACGCGGCACCAAGTTTCATCCCGGCGACAATGTCGGCTGCGGCAAGGATCATACCCTTTACGCCAAAGCTGAAGGCAAGGTCGAATTCAAGGTCAGGGGACGTCACAACCGCACCTTTGTGAATGTTGTAAACTGATACAGGTTGCTATTTAAACCGAATTCATAAAGCCTCGCTAGCGCGGGGCTTTTTTATTTTCCGATGGTATTATTCTGCGATGAAATTTATCGATGAAGCCAATATTTTCGTCAAGGCTGGCAATGGCGGTAACGGCATTGTCAGCTTTCGTCGCGAAAAGTATATTCCGATGGGTGGCCCCGATGGTGGCGACGGCGGTGATGGCGGTTCGGTATACGTGATCGGTTCCACCGATCTGAATACGCTGTCCGATTTTCGCCATACGCGCCGTTTCGTCGCGCAGCGGGGTGCCAACGGACAGGGTAAGAACTGTACCGGCGCAAAGGGTGAAGATATTGTTATCGAAGTGCCCCTGGGTACGGTCATAACGACGTTGGACCAGGGTGAATTAATCGCCGATGTGGATTCCCCGGACGAACCCGTGCTGATTGCACGGGGCGGATTTCATGGCCTGGGCAATACGCGCTATAAAAGCTCGACCAACCGGGCGCCAAGGCAATGCAGCAAGGGCAGCGCCGGTGAGCAGTTCGATCTCAAGCTCGAACTCAAGGTCATCGCCGATGTCGGTTTACTGGGTATGCCCAATGCCGGCAAATCGACCTTCATTCGCTCGGTGTCTGCCGCGCGCCCCAAGGTGGCCGACTATCCCTTTACTACCCTGCATCCGAATCTTGGCGTGGTTAGCGTTAGCAAGCATCGCAGTTTTGTGGTTGCGGATATCCCAGGTTTGATCGAAGGTGCTGCCGACGGGGTTGGGCTGGGTATCCAGTTTCTAAAGCATTTGCAACGCACACGACTGCTGCTGCATATAGTCGATGTCATGCCCGACGCCAGTGCGGATAGCGCGGTCGATTCAGCCGTCAAGATACTGCGCGAGCTGGAACGCTACGATGAAGCGCTTTACCGCAAGCCGCGCTGGCTGATACTGAATAAACTTGATCTGGTACCGGCCGATGAGCGCGAGGACCTGTGCGCGGAAATCACCACTGGCCTCGACTGGCAGGGTCCGGTGTATGAAATCAGTGCCATCAGCGGGCAGGGCACCGAACATCTCTGCCATGACATCATGACTTATCTCGAAAGCGATGAAACTTTATAGCAAGGTAGTCATCAAGATCGGCTCCGCGCTGATCACTGCGGGTGGCAAGGGCCTGGACCGCGCCATGATTACCGCCTGGGCGGAGCAAATGGCTAATCTGCGGGAACAGGGAGTCGACGTGGTGCTGGTTTCTTCGGGCTCGATCGCGGAGGGTATCACCAGGCTCGGGTTGAAATCCCGACCGAGTAATATTTCAGAATTGCAGGCCACTGCCGCGGTCGGGCAGATGGGCCTGGTACAGGCCTACGAGGCATGCTTTCAGAAGCACGGCCTGAACAGCGCACAAATGCTGCTGACCCACGCCGACCTGTCTAACCGGCGGCGTTACCTGAATGCGCGCACCACGTTACGTACCCTGCTTGAATTCGGCACCGTGCCGGTGGTTAATGAAAACGATAGTGTCGCCAACGAGGAAATACGCTTCGGCGATAATGATACGCTCGGGGCGCTGGTGGCCAACCTGATCGAGGCCGACCTGCTGATTATACTGACTGACCAGGAGGGTCTGTTTGATGCCAATCCGACCGACAATCCCGGCGCAAAACTGATTCAGCGAGCGGATGCGCGTGACCCGCTGCTGGTACAATACGCGGGCCCCAGCAGTGGTCATCTCGGACGCGGTGGCATGCAGACCAAGGTGAGCGCGGCACAACTGGCGGCGCGTTCCGGCACCCATACGGTTATCGTTTCCGGCAAAACGGAAAACGTGATTACGCGCCTGGTTCAGGGTGAAGCGCTGGGTAGCTTTCTCGAAGCGAGCGAGGGCCATCTCGCGGCGCGTAAGCAATGGCTGGCGGGTCATATGCGCTGTGCGGGTGAGCTGAGCCTGGATGCCGGCGCCGTCGAAGTGCTGGTGAATAAAAATGCGAGCCTGCTACCGATCGGGGTCAAGGCTGTCAGTGGCGTGTTCAATCGCGGCGAGGTGGTCGCCTGTCTCGCGCCGGACGGCAGCGAAGTGGCACGCGGCCTGGTCAACTACCCGTCGGATGAGTGCAAACAGATCATCGGCAAGGCGAGTAACCAGATACCGGACATTCTCGGTTACCAGGATGATCCCGAGCTGATCAACCGTGAAAATCTTATCCTGATGAGGACTGGTTAATGCGCAAGAAAATTATCGCCTTTGCGGCCAGTAGCAGCAGTCGTTCGATCAACAGGCAACTGGTCAGCTATGCCACGGGTCTGCTCGCTGACGCCGAGGTCGAGATTCTCGATCTGAATGACTTCGAGTTGCCGCTGTTCAGCGTCGATCGCGAGGACCAGCTCGGGCAGCCTGACCTGGCGCATTCGTTTGTGAAAAAAATTGAAAACTGCGACGGCATCATCATTTCCTTCGCCGAGCACAACGGCTGTTATAGCGCCGCCTACAAGAATATTTTCGACTGGGCATCGCGCATAAAGCCAAAGGTTTACCAGGATAAGCCGATGGTATTGCTGGCAACCTCGCCCGGCGGTCGGGGCGGCAAATCGGTGCTCGAGCTTGCGCTGAGCCAGATTCCCCGTTTCGGCGGCCAGGTCAAAGCCAGCCTCTCGGTCCCCATGTTTGCGGAAAACTTCGATTCGGACTCAGGCGCGATCAGCAATGATGAAATCGGGGCACAGTTACAGGCGGCGGTTAACTGCCTGGTTGCAGCATGAGTGATAAGGCCACGATTGTTTTTATTCCGCATGGCGGTGGGCCGCTGCCGCTGTTGAATGATCCGGGTCACGCCGCGATGAATCGATTCCTGCGCGCCTTCCCCGACACCATCGCCAGGCCGGCCGCCATCATCGTTATCAGCGCCCACTGGGAAGAACCGGTGATCTCGATTACGGCGTCGTCGTCCCCGCCGCTACTGTTCGATTACGGCGGCTTCCCTGCCGAAACCTATGAGTATGAATATCCGGCGCCAGGTCACCCCGAACTCGCCGGGCGCGTCAGGAGTTTGCTGCAGACTGACGGAATCGACGCCAGGCTCGACCATCAGCGCGGCTTCGACCACGGCATGTTCGTGCCGCTGATGATGATGTATCCCGAGGCCGATATCCCCTGTATCCAGGTCTCGCTGTCGACCAGTCTCGACGCCGCCGAGCATGTGCGCATCGGCCAGGCGCTTGGCGAACTAAAAAAAGAGGATCTGCTTGTCCTCGGTTCGGGATTTTCCTTCCACAATATGCAGGCATTGATGAGCAAGCGAGATGATGCCATCGATCAACGCAACCGGGAATTCGAAACCTGGCTGGAGCAGACCTGTAGTGATACGGATATGACCGAAGTCGACCGCGAGGCTCGGCTGGTTGGCTGGGAGCAGGCGCCGCACGCGCGTTACTGTCATCCGCGCGAGGAGCATTTGTTGCCGCTGCAGGTTTGTTACGGCATCGGGCAGAGCACCGCGACGACTGTGTTCCAGGAGCCGGTGTCGGGATTTATCGCCAGCGCCTATCAATGGGACTAACGTTGATCCTGCTGCGCCAGCTCTGCCGCCTGCACCGGTAGTAAAGCGGTTTCCCTGCGCTGTATCTGGCGTTCGCGATACCAGATGTACAAGCTGCTGGAAACTAGCACCGACATGCCGAGAATGGTGACTGGTCCCGGCATTTCGTTCCAGAACAGGTAGCCGAAGATAACCGCCCATAGAATGTAGGTAAACTCGAACGGGGCGATGGCGCTCGCCTCGGAAACACAGTAAGCCTGCGACAGGCAGTAGAATCCGATCGCGGCAATCAGTCCGATCGCTACCATCAGCATTAAATCAAGATGCCCCGGCATGACCCAGTCACGGCCTAAAAAAGCCAGCGAGGGATGACTTGATGAAATGGAAATGATACCGCTAAGCATCAGCAGGCTTAGAATCCCGCTAGCGCAGGTAAAGATAACAATAGCGTTGTAAGCGATGGTGAGCGGGTGATCGTGGCTGCCCAGGAAGCGGGTGATGATGGTCTGCGAGGCGTAGGTAATTGCAGCAGTCATGGCAAATACCACCGCCAGCGAATTGAATTCTCCATCCGGTGACAGGATGATCAGTACGCCGATAAATCCGACTACCACGGCAGTCCAGCGCCGAATGCCGACTTTTTCACCGAGTATCAGTGCCGACATTGCGGTGACGAATAGCGGCATGGTAAAGGTAATCGCAACGACCTCGGCCAGAGGCATCGCGGCAACTGCGAGGTAGTAACAGGTATAGGAAGCAAATCCCAGTAAACCCCTGGCGATCATTAACCGGGGTCGGCCCGAGCGCAGGGAAATCGTTTCGCGCATGAATTTGAAAAGCAGCAAAAACAGGCCCAGTGCGATCAGTCCGCGCACGAAAACGATCTGCAGGACCGAATAGTTGCTGCTGAAATGTTTGATGATGATGTCCTGGATCGAGAACAGGAACAAACCGAACACGAGGATCATCGCGCCGTTGCTCGTATCGAGTTTGGAGACTAGTGCCCTGGCGCTCATAGCAGTGTCGCGCTCATAGAAATGCCGATTCCTGATTGAGCGCATAAGTCTAGCCGTTAAAGACTATTTGAAAAGTGAATTTTTATGCATAGTATGATCGATAAATTCGATAGGCATAAAGCTGGAGGTAGCTGTGAAAATCGACCATATCCGTACTTTTCTGGAAATCTCCGATTGCGGTAACTTCAATCGCGCCGCCGAGAATTTGAATGTTACCCAGTCGACCGTCAGCGCACGGGTCAAGGCGATGGAAGAACGTTTCGGCCGCATTCTGTTTACGCGTGGACATGCCGGGGTCGAACTAACCTCGGCGGGACAGCATTTCCGTCAGTATGCCCTCAACATTCAGCGCCTCTGGCAACAGGCGCAGCAACAGATTTCTCTGCCGGAAAACTTCAGCCACGGGATCGGTCTGGGGTCCCAGGTCAGTCTCTGGGATAGCCTGATTCTGAAGTGGATACCCTGGATGCGGCACAATGCTAACGATGTCGCCATTCACGTGGAGGCGGATTATTCACCCAGCCTGATGCGCCAGCTCTCTGACGGCTT
>CALDDP010000142.1 GCA_937936805.1 uncultured Gammaproteobacteria bacterium
GGCTTTTATCCGTTCTTACAACCTGCCTTTCGTGCGGCTCGGGGTCGATGATGGCCTCGAAACCCTGGTGCAGAATCTGTCTAAAATCAAGCTGTTGAAACACGACGTGGTTTACCCGTCGATATTACTCGGGACCACCGCAATGTCGGCCTACGAAGTCTCGCAAATGTTCCAGGTAATTGCCAACAACGGTTATTTTACCCCGTTGACCACTATTCGCAGTGTTGCCGACCAGGGCAATCGCACGCTCGCGCGGGTGCCGCTGGAATCACACAAGCTGTTTGACCAGGCACGCATGATCCAGGTGCAACGGGCGATGATCGGAGTCAGCGAAAGCGGCACCGCCGGTTACCTCTCCGAACGGTTTGCAGGTAAGGTCCCGGCTGGAAAAACCGGTACCACCAACGATTTACGGGATTCCTGGTTTGTCGGTTTTTCGCAGCGATACCTGACGGTTGTATGGCTGGGCCGCGATGACAACAGCCCGATAAATCTGACCGGCTCGACCGGAGCGTTGCGGGTGTGGTCGGAAATCATGCAGTTACAGGGCTTCGAATCATTCAAGCTGAGTCGGGACGACAGCCTGGAGTGGCGCCATATCAACCCGGTAGATGGCGGAATTACGCAAAAAACCTGTGCAACTAGTGTATTGTTACCGTTTCCCAGGGACCGGATTCCACGCACACGATCTCGATGTCAATAGTATCTCGTCTAGCCCCTCTGCTTGTCATAATGATGAGCGTGTCCTGTAGCATCCCGGAGCCCCCGCCCAACCGCTACGAGAGCGATGCTGAAGTCATTCAGCAGGAAGCGCGACCGGTCGCTGAACTGCACCGGCAGGCGCTGGCCGCGATCGAAGACGGACAATACCAGCAAGCCATCGATTACCTGCAAAGGGCTATCAAGATCCAGCCGCGTGATGCCTGGAGCTGGCACTACCTGGCGCAGGCTTACTGGCACGACGGTCAGCCCGGCCGTTGCCTGGCGATGATCGAACGCTCGCACAGTTATGCCAGCTACGACGATGCGGTTGATGACGCTAACGACAGGCTCAGGACGAAGTGCCAGTAATGGCCGAACTGGCGACTGAACTGGATGTGGAAGCGGTGCTGGGTGAGGACGGCATCATCGGCGAACACATCACTAATTTCGAGTCACGTGCGAGCCAGTTAAGCATGGCCGAGTTGATCAGCGAGGCTATTGCGCTTGGTGAATCACGCGTTATCGAAGCCAGCACCGGCATTGGTAAATCCTTCGCCTACCTCGTGCCAGCTTTCCTCAGCGACGCACGGGTCGTGATTTCGACCGGAACCCGCAATCTGCAGGATCAGCTGTTTCAAAAGGATATCCCGTTAATCCGCAAGGCTATCGTCAGTTCGAAGAAGGTAGCGTTGCTGAAAGGGCGCGGCAATTACTGCTGTCCGTATCGGTTGAACAAATATCGCCGGGAAGATCGTTTCAGGAGTCGCGAAATGGCGGCGATATTCACCGCCCTGGCCGGCTGGGCAGAGCTTAGCGACAGCGGTGATATAGGTGAATTTGCCGAAATCCCCGAAAACGACAGTCTCTGGTACTACGCCACTTCGAACGCGGATAACTGCCTGGGTGGCGAGTGCCCGGAAATCGAAAGCTGTTTTGTACTGAAGGCGCGTAAACGCGCGATTGATGCGGACATCCTGGTGATCAATCATCACCTCTATTTCTCCGATCTGGCGCTAAAGGAGGACGGTTTCGGTGAACTCCTGCCGGACGCCGACGTGCTGATCTTCGACGAAGCCCATCAACTACCCGATATCGCCGGGAACTTTTATGGTCAGCAAATTACGCTGCGCCAGATCGATACATTATGTCGCGACATTATTGAGGCGGAAGTTGCCGAAGCCGCGGAATCAAAAGCCCTCAGGCAATGCAGCGATCATATGCAAAAATGTGCCGCCGATCTTCGCCTGGCCTTGCGTTCCTTCACCCAGAAAGGCGAGTGGGAGCGGATTCAGCATGCGCCGGCGGTTCAGCAGGCGATGCAATCGTTACAGCGCTCTATCGATGTTCTCGATGACGAACTCGATCCCATGGTCAGTCGTGGCAAGGAGCTGGCGATGTGTCATCGCCGCTTGCAGGCACTCAAACAGGCGCTGGCGAATTTTCTCGAGGTCGACGATAACCTGGTTAGCTGGTACGAACTGAATGAGCGCAGTTTCCGCCTCGTGCAATCTCCCGTGGAGGTGGCCCGGGCGTTTCGCCAGCAGCTCGACGCGGCCGGGTTTGCTTCGGTAATTTTCGCTTCGGCCACGCTCAGTTCGCAACAGTCGTTCCGATACTATTGCGATCGTCTCGGGCTGGATGGGATAGACAGTGTCAGCTTCGACAGCCCGTTCGACTACCAGAAACAGGCCATGCTGTACCTGCCGTCGCATCTGCCTGATCCTTCGGATGACCTCTATCCGTCGGTATTCGGCGAACTGTGCCGGGAGCTTGTCGAGGCCTGCTCGGGGCATTGTTTTATCCTCTTCACCAGTTACCGCATGTTGACCCTGACCGCGGACTACCTGCGTTCCCGCACTGAATATCCGTTACTCGTGCAGGGTGAGCTGCAGCGTAACAAACTATTGCAGCAGTTCGTTAAAATGGAAAACCCCGTGTTACTCGGCACCAGCAGTTTCTGGGAAGGGGTGGACGTCAAGGGCGACCAGTTGCGCTGCGTGATCATCGATAAGTTACCGTTCAAGTCGCCGCATGATCCGGTGTATCGCAAACGTATTCAGCAGGTCAATCAAAACGGTGGCAATGCTTTCTTCGAGGTACAGGTACCGGAAGCGACCATCAGTCTGCGCCAGGGGGTGGGGCGGTTGATACGTGATATTGGCGACAGGGGTATCGTGGCCCTGTGCGATAACCGGCTGAATACAAAATCTTATGGGAAGGGCATGCTCGATAGTTTGCCGTCGATGCGGCGCAGCTCTGACCTCGAGGAAATCAGGGCATTCGCCCGCCAGATCGCCGGGCAGGCCAAAAAATGACGCTAACCTCGCTCAAAGCTGGCGAATATTAGTCAAATTGCGTGTCCAGGGCCGGGTCTGGCTAAAAACCAGGGGTTTTTTTGACAGGCTTAATTTAGAATAGCGCGCTCGGTTTATGCCCGCGACACAGCGGATTCCAGATTAATGTTTGAACTGATTACCAATGCCAGCGTATTTGCACCCGAACCGATGGGCATCAGGCAGGTGCTGGTTTGCGCGGGCAAAATCGTCTATATCGGCGAGCAACTGCCGCAACTGGATGATGCGCTCGATGTCAGGCTGACCGATCTGGATGGTGCCAGGCTGGTGCCGGGTTTCATCGATGCGCACACGCACCTGACCGGCGGCGGCGGTGAAGCAGGGCCCTCGACCCGGGTGCCACCGCTGGCGCTCAGCCAGATTACGCACGCCGGGGTCACCAGCGTTATCGGTCTGCTCGGCACCGATGATCTGACGCGTACCCCGCAGAACCTGGTCTCCCAGGTGATGGGGTTGCGCGAGGAAGGCCTCTCTGCCTGGTGTTATACCGGCGGTTACCATGTACCGGTGATTACTCTGACCGGATCGGTGCGCAGCGACATCGTCAACCTGGAACCGGTGATCGGTGTCGGCGAAGTCGCAATCAGCGACCACCGTTCGAGCCAGCCCACGCTGGACGAAATTTTACGTCTTGCCAGCGAGGCGCATGTCGCCGGCCTGATGACGGGAAAAGCGGGTATCGTGCACTTTCATCTGGGCGATGGCGAACGCGGGCTGTCGATGATTCGTGACTGCCTGGAACAAAGCGAAATCCCGCCACGGGTGTTCAATCCAACTCACGTCAACCGCAATAAGCCTCTGTTCGAGCAGGCATGCGAGTTGAGTGGTCTGGGTTGCAATGTCGATTTAACCGCGTTTCCCGAGGATTCGGGTGACCAGGGCTGGTCAGCCGAGGAAGCAGTCGAGCGATTTCTCGATAAGGGTTGTGATAGCAGCAGGTTGACCATCAGTTCGGATGGTGGCGGTTGTCTACCGAGTTTCGATGCGCAGGGAGAGCTGCTGAAAATGGGATTTGCCAGCTGTTCGGCGATGGCGGAATGTTTTAAGAATTTGCTCGATAACGGGTTGCCCGAACAGACCGTGTTGCCGTTGATGACGAGTAATGTCGCCAGCCTGCTCAGGTTGCAGCAAAAGGGGCGTATCGGGCAGGGACTCGATGCCGACCTGGTAGTGCTGGACCAGGCTAATCGTATAGACCACGTAATGGCCAGGGGTAGCTGGCATTTAAAACACGGGCAGCAGCTGCTTAGCGGCCTGTTCGAAGAATAAAAACAAGAGAATTTTATGAGTCCATCCCCTCATCGAGAAGACCAGACCCGCGGCTACGTAATACCGATTGGAGGCGCTGAAGAACGCACCGGCTCGATGCGGGTGCTGCGGCGTTTCGCCAGGCTTTGTGGCGGGCGTAAAGCGCACATCGTGATCATTCCGAC
>CALDDP010000143.1 GCA_937936805.1 uncultured Gammaproteobacteria bacterium
CCCGACGATGTCGCGGTCGATCCCTACGGCGTCGATTCGCCTGATTTCGTGGTCGGCGAAGATTTCGCGCACATGTGGGTCTCGGCGCTGGCGCATTGCCAGAAACGTTTCGAGGGCCAGTTCGAGTACTACAAGAATGAACCTTCGGGTGGCATCGGTTCGTTTACCCCGGACAGTTTCCCGGTGTTCGACGTATTCCGCGAAAACTGCTACCTGATTGCCGATTCGAATCATGGTTACAAGATGCTAGGCGTTGGTAAACTGGTGGCCGAAGAACTTTGCGGCCAGACCAGTTCGCTGCTTGAACCGTTCCGCTTTTCACGTTACGAGCAGGGTAAATTACACCCGGTATCCAGCAGTCCGTTTCCCTGGAGCTGACAAGGAGGCTACCGTGTGATGTACACGGTAGCCTCCTTGTCATCCCGGAATTCGCGTAGCGAATATCCGGGATCTCCCAACGAATTCACGATGTTGGTTCATTGATTCAACATTGGTCAGAGAACGAATCCTCCGTTACTGGCCTGCGTCTCGGCGCAGGCATTTTTTTATCTTTGAATTGACGTAACTGGCGCCGCCTTATTTTTAATAAGCGGATGGGGGGTGCAAAAACACCTCTGCTCGGTCACCAGCGAGGTGCCCGGGACCGGTGCCTACTAAGTCTTTGTCTGTTTTATACCCGGGTGAGTTGCCCGCGCGGGTCGAGTGCTGGCCGCGATCAGCATGCGCAGCACCATGTAGGTTGCCACTGCCGCCGCCAGGTGTTTCAGGGTATGGCCACTGACCAGGTGACCGGTCAGCTCGTAGATGCCCCGGTCGAAGAACTCCAGCACCTTAGAGAGCCCGTACCAGGCGATCGTCCAGCCGAGGTACCGGCCGATGGTGTAGTGGTGGTCTTTAAATGCCCAGATGATGATGGGCAGAGCGAGCATCGGGTAGAACTGCACCAGTCCGTAGAAACGCAGGTCGCCGCGACCCAGCGACTCCGTCCAGTGCCAGTAGAACAGGCTCGAGAGGCCAAGTACGAGCAGTACGGCGAGGACCCAGCCATTACCGGCCCGGGTATTGATCCGGTCGGCCACCACTGCGGCGCTGATCGCCATGAAGGCGATTGACATGGGTAGACGGTCCCACAGCAGGCTGGCGTTCGAAGGTTCCCAGTGGTAGTAGCCCGAGCCGAGACCGACCAGGGTGACACCGACGAAGTAGGTCAGGTACGGCCGTGCTTCGGCAGAGCTGCGAAATAGCTCACGGTATCGATAGACCAGGACAAACAGTGCAAGCGCCCCGACCACAAGAAAGCCTATGTTGGAAATAACGTCGCCGAAATTGGGGATGCCGAGCCAGCCACGCTTGTCGGCGAAATCGTGATAGGCGAGGTCCTGGGGAATCGGATCGACGAAAAGGACAATGCCGATGCTTGCAGTTAGCAGAGCGATCAGTAACCGGCGGCGTTGTGCCTGGGACATCATGGGTCTGGAGGATACCACGAACACCCCGACCGATGGGGTTCAGAGCGATCTGCAAAAGATAATGAGATAAAAACGCAGTTGTGAACGCCTGGCTGCTGATGGTATATCAAAACGGGTCAGGCAAAGTGTGCGCGGGTGCGATTGGCCAGTGCGACCAGGGACAACATCACCGGCACTTCGACCAGTACACCGACGACCGTGGCCAGTGCCGCCCCTGAATTCAGACCGAACAGACTGATGGCGACAGCCACTGCCAGCTCAAAAAAATTGGAGGTTCCAATCAGGGCGGCCGGCGCCGCGGTGGTGAACGGAACCCGCCACAGGTAAGCCCAGCCGTAGGCGACGATAAAAATCCCGTAACTTTGAATGATCAATGGAATCGCGATCAACGCGATTACCATGGGTTTGTCGATGATGGTCTGCGCCTGGAAACCGAACAGCAGTACCACCGTCGCCAGCAGTCCCATGACCGAGAAGGGCTTGATTTTTGCGGTGAAGCTGTCGATGCGGGCGTGATTGCCTGAGCCGTCCAGTAGTTTTCGCGTCGCGTAACCCGCCGCCAGCGGAATCACCACATATAACACCACCGACAATAACAAGGTTTCCCAGGGCACCACGATGTCGGTAACCCCCAGCAGCAAGGCCGCGATCGGCGCAAACGCGAACACCATGATGATGTCATTGATGGAAACCTGCACCAGCGTATAGTTCGCATCGCCACGCACCAGCTGGCTCCACACGAAGACCATCGCGGTGCAGGGCGCAACACCTAGCAGAATCATGCCGGCGATGTATTCCCTGGCCGTTTGCGGCTCAACCAGTCCGGCAAAGATATGCTCGAAGAACAAGATACCGAGTGCCGCCATGGTGAAGGGTTTGATCAACCAGTTGACGACCAGGGTAATGCACAAGCCCCTGGGTTTTTTGCCGACATCTTTCAGCGATGCGAAATCGACGTTGACCATCATCGGGTAAATCATGATCCAGATGAGCACCGCGACCACGAGGTTGACGCTGGCGTACTCGATGCCGGCAACGAGTTCAAACATACCCGGCAATAGAACGCCAAGTATCACTCCACCCAGGATACAAAGGGCTACCCAGACTGAAAGGTAGCGCTCGAAAAAACCCATCGCTGAGGTCGAATCTGAAGACATGCTGTTTCCTGTCAGTGGTTTAGCAACATCCTGAATCGGCAGGCATCTTTTGTTGCGGCGTGCAGCAGGCCGAGTCCCTGGCCGCAGCCTCGATAAAATCGCTGCCGTAAACCGGGCTTTCACCGCGGGTCAGGAAAGTTTCCCAGGCGATGCCGTCGGGGTCGAAAATCCAGCTCTTCTCGGAATTGGCATAGCAGCAGGTTGTTTCACCTTCTTCGATGACCGGTGCAGTGGTGCTTTGCAGGCGCGCATAGACCTCGCCGAGCTCGGCTTCGTTCTCGACCTGTATGCCGAGATGATCGATACCCTTGCGCTGTCCGCGGGTAGTGATCGCGAAATTGACGCGCGGGTCGTCGAGCATCCATTTGGCATAATCTTCCTTCAGTACTGTGGGTTCGCTGGCGAACAGGGAGGTGTAGAATCCGATCGACGTGTCGAGGTCGTCGACCGCCAGGTTTACGTGTAGTCTTTTCATTGCTTATCTCCGTTTGAGTTACTAGCAGCGCAGCAACCCGACAAAACGCTGTCGAGTACGGGTGCGCATAGTTCGGGACGTCCCCGGCAGCAATCTTCCATCAGGAAGGAAAGCAGGTCGCGGGTACCCGCAAAGTCGATACTGTAGATGATTGAGCGGCTTTCGCGGCGCGAGCTGATCAGACCGGCGTTGACCAGGACCGAAAGATGCGAGGACATCGTGTTGTGAGGAACTTCCAGTGCGCGCGCAATTTCACCCGCCGCCATGCCCCCGGATCCGCTGCGTACGAGCAAACGGAAAGCTTCGAGTCGTGATATTTGCGAGAGTGCGCCAAGCGCCTTTACCGTGGAGGATGCGTCCATATGTCTACGATAATCGACATAAAATGCAGAGTCAAGATAAATTATCTCTGGTTGCCGATAACTGATCCTGATAGTTATGGTCGGGTGGAGCACGGCGCCGGGATTCCACGTCGGTGCAACCCTGGCAGGAATTAACGCAATCAAGGAGTGAAATCTGGCAAAGCCGCAACAGGTCATTCGGTAGTTTAAAGATCTGGATATCAACACAGGCAACACCAGTACACAGGGTGGAAGCATCAAACTATAGCGGTGATACCAAAGCTCCGTTAACATAGGCGCCGGATCGATTCGGGATGTGGGCATGATCCCAGCGCTTGCGGGGAACTACCGGGACGCTTTTTTCTCAGACAACATTTCACCAGGAGTAACATAATGAAGAATATGATCGCATTGATAGCACTTGCCTCGATGTTGGTTAGCGGAGCAAGTCTTGCGGCAGAGACCTCCACCCTCGAACAGATAAAGAAAAGCGAAACGATACGTATCGGGTACCGTGAAGCCAATCCCCCGATGTCCTTTTTGAATAAAGACAAACAACCGGTCGGGTATTCGGTCGAACTCTGTCTGCAAATCGTCAATGAAGTAAAAAGCATGATGCAAAATCCCAATATTGCTGTCAGGTATGTACCGGTCACTGCGTCTAACCGATTCGAGGCCCTGAGCGATAACTCGATCGATATTCTGTGCGGGGCCACCACCAAGACGCTTTCACGTTCAGAAGTGGTCGATTTCACGCAGCTTACGTTTATTACCGGCGCTGCTTTACTCAGTATGAAATCGACCAAGGTCGACGCAGTTACAGATCTTAAAGGCAAAAAAGAGGCGGTTTCGAAAGATACCACCACGATGGATACCCTGCGCAAGACTATAAGAAGAAAGGGCATCGACGCACAAATTGTCGAGGTGGATTCTGCCTCCGCAGGTATGGAATTGGTCATCAAGGGCGAAGTAGCTGCGTTCGCGGCAGATCAGATCGTATTGATCGGTCTTGTCGTTACCCATATGGACCCGAAGCAATTCGCTGTTTCCCAGGATGTTTTCTCGTTTGAACCTTTCGCCCTCGCGGTGAGACGAAACGATGCGGATTTTCGACTGGTGGCTGATCGCGTATTGTCGCGCTTAAGCAGAAGTGGAAATATCAAAAAGATATATAAGCAATGGTTTGGCAAGTACATCACCGAGGTCCCCGATCTGCTCGAAGCGATGTATATCCTGAATACAACTCCTGAGTAAA
Organism: uncultured Gammaproteobacteria bacterium; assembly: GCA_937936805.1. Taxonomy (GTDB): domain Bacteria; phylum Pseudomonadota; class Gammaproteobacteria. The sequence continues at coordinate 4,698 of CALDDP010000143.1, forward strand.
TCGGTGGCAATCCAGACAAGGAATAACGGGTCGGCGGACTGTTCGGGATAGCAGGGCATGGCACAGTCTTTCGATTACATTATCATCGGCGCGGGCTCTGCGGGCTGCGTGCTGGCGAATCGTCTCAGCGAAGACCCGGACACCACGGTCGCATTACTCGAATTCGGCGGCAGCGATAAAAGTATCTTTATCCAGATGCCGACCGCACTGTCGATCCCGATGAACATGAAGAAGTACAACTGGTTCTACGAGTCGGAGCCCGAACCCTTTCTGGATAACCGGCGCATGCATTGCCCCCGTGGCAAGGTGCTTGGTGGTTCGTCTTCTATCAACGGCATGGTCTACGTGCGTGGGCATGCCATGGACTTCGAAGAGTGGGAAGCACAGGGCGCGAAGGACTGGGGCTACCGTCATTGCCTGCCCTATTTCAGGAAGGCCGATCAGTGGGCTTTTGGCAGCGACGAGTACCGCTCCGCGGACGGACCGCTGGCGGTAAATAATGGTAATAACATGCAAAACCCGCTCTACCGCGCTTTTATCGAAGCCGGCCAGCAAGCCGGGTACATGAAGACCGACGATTACAATGGTCGCCAGCAGGAAGGTTTCGGGCCGATGCATATGACGGTCAAAAACGGGGTGCGCTGGTCTACCGCCAATGCCTATCTGAAACCGGCCTTGCCACGACCTAATCTGCAAGTGATTACCGGTGCACTGAGCCAGCGTATCCTGCTCGATGGCAAGCGCGCCAGCGGGGTCGAATTCATCCGTGATGGCAGCAGGCAAAGCCTGAGTGCGCGGCGTGAAGTTATTCTGAGCGCGGGCCCGATTGCGTCGCCGCACTTGTTGCAGCTTTCGGGCATCGGTCCGGGAGCGGTGCTGCAGCAGGCGGGAGTCGAAGTGGTGCATGACTTGCCGGGAGTCGGCGAAAACCTGCAGGACCATCTCGAGTTTTACTTCCAGTTCCGCTGCAAGCAACCGATTACCCTCAATGCCGAACTCAATCCGTGGCGTAAATTTTTAATCGGTAGCCGCTGGATACTGAGCAAATCCGGGCTGGGCGCGACCAACCATTTTGAATCCTGCGCCTTTATCCGTTCCAAACCCGGCATAAAGTGGCCTGATATCCAGTATCATTTCCTGCCCGGGGCGATGCGTTACGATGGCAACGCTGCTTTCGACGGGCATGGCTTCCAGGTGCATGTCGGCCATAACAAGCCTTTCAGCCGGGGTAGCGTGAAGCTGCGCACACCGAGCGTGCAGGACAAGCCTGAGATTATTTTCAATTACCTGCAGGCGGAAGAGGATATCGAAGCCTACCGTGCCTGCGTCAGGTTGACGCGTGAAATAATAGGTCAGCCGGCGATGGAGGCTTTTCGTGGCGCCGAAATCCAGCCCGGTGAAGACGTGCAGAGCGATGCCGAGATCGACGCCTTCGTGCGCTCAGCGGTTGAATCGGCTTACCACCCCTCCTGCGCCTGCCGCATGGGTGAAGACGATATGGCGGTAGTAGATTCGACGACCCGGGTGCGCGGTATCGAGGCGTTGCGCGTGGTCGATTCGTCGATCTTCCCGACCATAACCAACGGCAATCTGAATTCACCCACCATTATGCTGGCCGAGCGCGCCGCGGACATCATCAAGGGCAAAGGTATGCTCGAGCCCTCCGCTGCAGCGGTCGGTCTCGGTCAGGACTGGGAAACCCTGCAGCGCTCCACCATCACCTAGTCTTTATGCCGTGTCATCCCGCGATTCAACCGCGGGATTCAGAATCGTCGATGACTTGCGGCAACCCTGGATACCGCGGTCAAGCCGCGGTATGACAGAGCAAAAACGTGGTCGGGCCCCCTTCGAGGTGAAGAGAGTTAGCCGACGATGGCGAGGAGTACGCCGGCGGCCACGGCCGAACCTATGACGCCGGCCACGTTGGGGCCCATCGCGTGCATCAGCAGGAAGTTTTGCGGGTTGGCCTGCAGGCCGATTTTATTGGCCACCCGCGCCGCCATCGGCACCGCGGATACCCCTGCCGCTCCGATCAATGGATTAATCGTTTTACCGCTCAGGCGATACATGATCTTGCCCATGACCAGGCCGGCCGCGGTTCCAATCGAGAACGCGACCATCCCGAGCAACAGGATACCGAGAGTCTCGGCGCTGAGGAATTTATCCGCGGCGAGCTTGGAGCCGACCGAGAGGCCGAGAAAGATGGTGACGATATTGATCAATTCGTTTTGCGCCGTATTGCTCAAACGATCGACCACGCCGCTCTCCTTGAGCAGGTTGCCAAAACACAGCATGCCGACCAGCGGGGTAGCGGAGGGTAACAGCAGAATCGTGACTATCAGCAGAATCAGCGGAAACAGGATCTTTTCAAGCTTGGAGACCTTGCGCAGTTGCGTCATCCTGGTCTGGCGTTCTTCCTCGGTAGTGAGCAACTTCATGATCGGTGGCTGGATGATCGGCACCAGCGCCATGTAGGAGTAAGCCGCCACCGCGATCGCTCCGAGTAGATCCGGCGCCAGGCGCGAACCGACGTAAATCGCGGTCGGGCCATCCGCGCCGCCGATGATGGCGATGGCCGCGGCGTCGGCCATGCTGAACTCAATTCCGGGAACCAGGTTCATCGCAATCGCGCCGAACAGCGTGAAAAAGATGCCGAACTGTGCGGCGGCGCCGAGGATCATCAGGCTCGGCCGGGCCAGCAAGGGGCCGAAGTCGGTCATCGCGCCCACGCCCATGAAGATCAGCAGCGGGAACACGCCGGTTTCGATGCCGGCGCTGTAGAGGATGCCGAGCAGTCCATCGGGGCCGGCAATTCCGGCAATCGGGATATTGGCCAGGATGCCGCCGAAACCGATCGGAATCAGCAGCAATGGCTCGAAGCCCTTGTTGATAGCGAGAAAGATCAGCCCACCGCCGACTGCAATCATGGCCAACTGGCCGAAGGTGAAATTGTACAACCCGGTCGACGCCCAGAGTTGCAGGAGACCTTGCTCCATTCGCTTTAACCTATGGTCATCAGCGACTGATCGGACTGGATCGCATCGCCTTTCTTGATCGCAATCGATTGCACGGTACCGCTGCAACTGGCGCGAATTTCGGTTTCCATCTTCATTGCTTCGACGATCATTACCGGATCGCCATCGCTCACCTGGTCGCCGACTGCGACCAGTATGTCGATGATACTGCCGGCGAGCGGAGCCCTGATTTCAGTGCCGCCCGCAGACGCTGGCGCCGCCGGGGTCGCAACTGGCGCCGCCGCTGCGGGTGCGCCGGGTGCAACCGGCGTGACCTGACTGATATCGGCGTCTCCCGGACCTACCACCACGTCGTACTGGGTGCCGTTCACGCTGACCCGGTAGCTTTCGACCGTGCTTTCGGTGGCAGCTGGCGCTGGCGCAACCGCGGGCGGCGGGCTTGTTTCGACTTCGCTGCCGGGTGCGGGTTCGAAGGCGTCGGGGTTATCGCGATTCTTGAGGAAATTGATGCCCACCTGCTGGAACAGCGCGTAGATCAAAACGTCATCGATTTCATTTTCCGCCAGCTTGATATTTTCCTCTTTCGCCAGGTCACGCAGCTCCGTTGTCAGTCGGTCCACTTCGGCGTCGATTAGATCGGCGGGACGACAGGTCACCGGCTCCTTGCCGTCGAGCACGCGCGCCTGCAGTTCCTGGTTTACCGGGGCGGCGGTGGCGCCGTACTCACCGCGCAGTACGCCGGCGGTCTCCTTGCTGATCGACTTGTAACTTTCGCCGCTGAGCACGTTGATAACCGACTGGGTGCCGACAATTTGCGAGGTTGGCGTAACCAGTGGCACGTAGCCAAGGTCTTTGCGCACCCTGGGGATTTCCTTTAACACGTCATCGAGCTTGTCGCTGGCATTTTGATCGCGCAGTTGATTTTCGAGGTTGGTCAACATGCCGCCCGGCACCTGCGCGGTCAGAATGCGCGGGTCGACGCCTTTCAGCGCCCCTTCGAAATGCGCGTACTTCTTGCGCACTTCACGGAAATACAGTGAGATTTCTTCCAGCAGGCCGAGATCAAGCCCGGTGGCGCGTTCGCTTTCCTCCATGATCGCGACAAAGGTTTCGGTTGGCGAATGGCAATAGGTCAGGCTCATCGAAGAGATTGAGGTATCGATCATGTCGATGCCGGCATCGATAGCCTTCATCAGCGTGGCGGTCGACAGCCCGGTGGTCGCATGGCTGTGCAGCGTCAGCGGTACCGCGCAGCTTTGCTTGATGCGGCTGACCATTTCCTCGGCGGTATAAGGCTTGAGCAGGCCGGCCATGTCCTTGATACAGATCGAATGGCAACCCATGTCTTCGAGCTTCTTCGCCATATCCACCCAGAGATCGACATTGTGTACCGGGCTCAGCGTATACGACAGCGCGCCCTGGGCGTGTTTGTCAACCGCGATCGTTGCCCTGATCGCGGTTTCCATGTTGCGCAGGTCGTTCATCGCATCGAAGATGCGGAATACGTCCATGCCGTTGACGGCGCAGCGCTCGACAAATTTTTCGATGACGTCGTCGGCATAGTGTCGATAGCCGAGCGCGTTCTGTCCGCGCAGCAGCATTTGCATCGGTGTGTTAGGCATTGCCGCCTTGAGCAGTCGCAGTCGTTCCCAGGGGTCTTCACCGAGAAATCGAATGCAGGCGTCAAACGTGGCGCCGCCCCAGGTCTCGAGTGACCAGAAACCGACCTGGTCGAGTTTCCCGGCGATTGGCAGCATGTCCTCGATGCGCACCCGGGTAGCCAGTAACGATTGCGAGGCATCGCGTAACACCAGATCGGTAATCAATAACGGTTTCGGCATAATCGTTTACCTGTTCTTTCTATGTTGGTGGAGTGCCACGGAAATTGCCGCGATATGACTGTTATCGACCCTGGGGGCAACGATTGCGGACGGAGTTGCCACTTCTTCCGGAACGATTTTTGACACCAGTGAAATGATTGCAATCAACAGCAGCAAAATAACAAACACCGCACCCATCCCGAGGCCCAGTAGCTGCAGACTTTGCATTAAAAGTTGTTCGATTTCCATGGTCAGGTTGGCAGCATACAAAAAAGCATCGAATTTGTACCTTTGAAATTGATATTTTTCATTTTTTCGCCGCGCGTAAGCTGGTCACGGTCGCGGTCGGGGTGAGGATGTCCGGATCGAGCCGGACTTCGATCAGGGCCGGCCGGCCAGCTGCCCGGCAGCGTTTAAAGGCGGCTTCGAAGTCTTCAGTCCCGACCACCAGTTCACCATGGGCCCCATATGCCCCGGCCAACGCGACAAAATCCGGGTTGACCATATCGGTGCCAATGACACGATGCGGGTACTCCCGCTCCTGGTGCATGCGGATAGTGGCGTAAATGCCGTTGTTAATCACGACGATGATGATATTGGCCTGGTATTGCATCGCGGTGGCGAGTTCCTGTCCGTTCATCATGAAATCACCGTCGCCGACAAAGGCGACCACGCAGCGCTCGGGATAACGCAGCTTGGCGGCAATTGCCGCGGGTATGCCGTAACCCATGGTGCCGCTGGTAGGCGCCAGTTGGGTTTTATATTCGCGGTAGCGGAAGAAGCGATGTAACCAACCGCTATTGTTACCTGCGCCATTACAGACGATTGTATTTTCAGCGCTGTGTTTGCGTACGCTGTGGATGATGTCCGAAAGTTGTACCTCGGCATCGACCCTGATCGACCTGTTCCAGTCGAGATAATCCTGGTGTGCGGAGGCGATTGCCGGGGTCGCGGAGGTAGTGTCTCCTGGCGTAAAATCTGCCGCCGCCAGTGCCGCGACAAAGCGACTGGCGCTGGCGTTTATGGCAAGCTCCGGCTGGTATATATGGCCGAGTTCCTCGGCGCCCGGATGTACGTGGATCAGTCGTTGAGCCGGGTTCGGAATATCAATCATGCTGAACCCGCCGGTAGTCATTTCGCCCAGGCGCGCACCGATAACCAGCAGGCAATCCGATGCCTGCAGACGGCTTACCAGGGCAGGGTTTACCCCGAGGCCGAAATCGCCGATGTAGTTGCCATGTTCGTTATCGAAAAAATCCTGGCAGCGAAACGAATTGGCGACCGGCAGGGCGTGGGTTTCGGCAAATTCCTGCAGCTGTAATCTTGTGGCGTCGCTCCAGCCGCTGCCGCCAACGATGATCATCGGTCTTTCGGCTGCCGCCAGCATATCCCCCACCTGTGCGATATCCTGCGCCGCGGGGCTGGTTTCGACCAGTTGCCAGGGCCCCGCGTCAGGCGCCTCGGTCAGGTCGGTCAGCATATCCTCGGGTAGCGCCAGAACGACCGGTCCGGGGCGTCCGCTGGTGGCCACGCTGAACGCCCGATTCAGATATTCGGGGATTCGTGCGGCATCGTCGATTTGCGCGACCCACTTGGCAACTTCGGAAAACATACGCCGATAGTCGATTTCCTGAAACGCTTCACGGTCGAGGTCCTTGCGTGCAATCTGACCGATCAACAGGATCATCGGAGTTGAATCCTGCATCGCCACGTGCAGTCCACCGCTGGCGTTGGTGGCGCCAGGGCCGCGGGTGACAAAACAGACTCCGGGCCGACCGGTCAGCTTGCCTTCGGCTTCGGCCATGTAAGCTGCACCGCCTTCGTTACGGCACACGACCAGTGAAATCTCGGTGCGATCGTAAAGCGCGTCCAGCGCGGCCAGGAAGCTTTCACCGGGGATGCAGAAGATGCGTTCGACCGCGTTGATCTTGAGCGCGTCGATGAGGACTTCGGCCCCGCTGCGCGAATTGGATTGTGTTGTCAAAGTGGACCGGACCTGTTTTTAGTCGTTATAAATTATTAATCGGTTTCCAGCGCCGTTGCCGGCGTCGTACATGGCCGGGCAGGCGCTGCTGCTCAGGGTGTTCGTATCTTCACCATGATCGCGACAAAAAGCAATACCCAGACTCACTCGATAAAAAGTGCAGGCGTATAAGCCAAAAAAAACCTAGAATGCCCTGCATGAAATCGACCCATGCAAAAGGCCTGTTGATAACCGCGTGCGGAGTCCTGATTATATCTCCGGACGGACTGTTGACCCGGCTGATTAGCGCAGATCATTGGACAATGATCTTCTGGCGCGCGCTGTTACTGTCGTTTGGCATGTGGTTGGTGATCAGCTTCTCCTATCCCAACCGGGTATGGCAACAGTACAGGACCGTAAGAGGCGTCGGCCTGCTGATGGTAGGGGCCTATTCACTGGGAACGATATCCTTTATTTTTGCCATTACCCATACCAGCGTTGCCAATACACTGATTATCCTGAGTACGACGCCATTGTTTGCCGCGATCATCGGGCGTTTGCTGTTGCACGAAAAAATCCAGCCGCGCACCATGCTTGCAATCCTGCTGGTAGCGATCGGGATCTCCGTCATTGCCTCTGGCAGCGCCTCACAACAGGGGCGCCTGCCGGGAGACCTGGCCGCGATACTCGGTGCTTTTTTCCTTGCCTGCGGATTCAGCTTTGTGCGTCGCTTTCCTTCTATTTCGTCTTTTTCGGCAATTTCCTGCAGTGGCCTGTTAACCGCGGTCATGGTACTGCCGCTGGCAGCGCCGCTGAGCGTGTCCCAGGGCGACATGGGTTACCTGTTGATTATGGGCCTGTACATGTTGCCTGTCGGCACTGCGCTCATGTTTCTCGGGCCACGCTATATCCCGGCTCCTGAAGTCGGTCTGCTGTTGTTGCTGGAGTCGATCCTGGGACCGGTCTGGGTCTGGTTGGCGCTCGGTGAAGAACCGGGAAGCAGCACGTTGCTCGGGGGGGCAATCGTGCTGTCGACGCTCGCGATCAATACCGTCTGGGCGTTGCGGTATCCGCAGCTCAAACCCGCGGTAGAAGCCCCGGCCGGTTAAATACCGCGCTGGAGAAGCTAACGATGTTGTGAACGTCGGTTGAACGTGAGAGCGCCGCGCGCGCGCAGTTCGAGGGAGCGCAGGCTATAGAGGAAGAATTGATTCACCGGTGTGGCCACTTCGACTTCGTGGGCAAGACGCACCACCGCACCATTCTGGGCGTCGAGTTCAGAAGGCCTGCCCCTGATCAGGTCGCGTTGCATCGATGTCGTCGAGTTAGGAGGGATATCTTCGAGCGTGGCCATTGTCTTACTGACACTATCTGCCGGCAAATCGATTTCCAGGGCGCGCCCGAGTTGATAAATCTCTTCGATAGCCCGGGTCAGCAGGTCGCGCGTTTCCTGCTGTTCGAGCAAGATTCCCAATGGTGCGCGGGAAACCGCTCCAAGCCCGCTCCAGGGCGTGATCAGCATGAATTTCTGCCACATCGCCACCTGTATGTCTTCGGGAATGCTCGATTTGACGCCACTGCAATGATTGAAAACCTCGGACAGGGCATGGACCCGTGGATCGGGTCGATTGTCCAGGTGGCCGAAACGGATCAGCGGGTTGGCGCCACTGTGCTTGATATGCCCCGGGCCCGCCTGAAACGCGACGATGGCACAGAGTCCGCCAAGGACATTTTCCGGTGCCAGAATAGTAGCAAGTTGTGTCGGGGCTTCGACCCCGTTTTGCAATGGCACAACCAGCGTATCAGGCCCCACCATCGGTTTCATGGCCTTGGCCGCGGCCCGCACCTGCCAGGCCTTGACGCAGCATAGGACGTAATCGACGATGCCAACCTCGGCTGGATTATTGGTGACTTTCACCTTGTCGATACTGAAATCGCCGGCGATGCTGCCGACCTTGAGACCCTGGGTGCGCAGTGCGGTCAGGTTTTCGTTACGTGCAATGAAAGTGACATCCTTGCCGATTTGCGCCAGTCGCCCACCGAAATAAGCGCCTACGCCACCACTGCCGTATATTGCGATTCGCATCCTGCCTCCACACTAAAGATAGGTTGAACCTGACATTATGGCGCAGTGTCATTGTTTTGTAAGAAAAATTCTTTCACTTCTGTGACGCTATTGGCGCAAAACACCAGGTCTGCGGCACGTGCGCATGGCGGATTGCAGTCGTGCACATCCCTTTTGCGGGCTTTATCGATGTCGCCCGGCAACCGGGCCGGGGCAGCGTCGAGCCGTTCGCTGCCCGAAGATTCCGTCCCCGGAGCGATTTGTTGCTCGCGCAAAAGATACTGCTTGCTGCTGCATTGGGTAGTGGTGGGATCGACTTTAAATCTAAAAACGGAAAATATTTCCATATTATAGAAATAAATTATTATCATGCCTGATTCAGGTTAAATTCAATTAATTCAGATATTTATAGAAATAATCGAAAAAATTAATACCCACATTGAAAAATATTTTTATATATTGAATGTCGTTTTCAGGTATGTTTCCGTCAAATCATGCTGGTAAATTGCGCTCCATGCCAAATTCAGTAACACCAATCGTCAGAAAACGCGGCCGCCCGCCCGGGCCGAACAACCGCGCCGGCGACGGCAGGAATCAGTCCCTTATTCGAGCGCTGACCCTGCTCGAACGACTGTCCGACGCCCCTGGCGGGGTGAATCTTACCGATTTGTCGCAGCAGCTGGGTATGCCGGCGGCTACCGTGCATCGCCTGCTCAGTACTTTCGAAGAACTCGATTTTGTCGAACAGGATGCAGAACTGGGTTTGTGGTTTGTCGGCCTGAAGGCATTTACTGTCGGCAACGCGTTTTTGAATCGACGCGATTTTGTCGCCAGCGCCCGACCACATATGCAACGCCTGGTCGAACAATGCGGTGAAACCGTCAACCTGGGCGTAATCGATCAGGGCGAAGTGGTTTTTATCAGCCAGGTCGAGTCGCGCGAAGTCATGCGTATGATCGTCAGGCTGGGCAGTCGCTCACCGATCCACGCATCTGGCGTGGGTAAGGCCCTGCTCGCAAGCATGCCGGAGCAACAGGTAACACGAATTCTGCAGCAGCGCGGACTGGCGCGCTATACCGATCACACTATCGATAGTCCGCCAACACTGCACGCGGAACTGGAGCAGGTTCGACAGCAGGGTTATGCCCTCGATGACGAGGAGCATGCGGTCGGGTTGCGCTGTGTCGCCGCGCCGATCTTCGATGAGAACGGCCAGGCACTGGCGGCGATTTCGCTCTCCGGGCCGAAGGCGCGCATTACCGATAGCCGGTTGAGCGAACTGGGCAGCGCGATACACCAGACTGCTGTTGAAATTACCCAGGTTTTGGGTGGGCGTATGCCCGCCGGCCAGGTTTGACCCGAGACCGCGCCGATATGCAAAAAAAATGCGCTATCGATCTGCAAACCGCAAAGACGGTTGCCGCCGCGGCACAGCTGGAAGCGGACAGCAATGGCTGGAATGTCGTTATCGCGATTGTCGATGACGGCGGGCACCTGATGTATCTGCAACGCGAAAAAGCGCAACTCGGCAGCATCGACGTTGCCATCAAGAAGGCAAAGGCCGCGGTTTTGTTCATGCGGCCTACCAGTATTTTTGCAGACCGGGTTAATAACGGGCAGCCGGGTTACCTGGAAATGCCCGGAATTATGCCGCTGGAAGGCGGCGAACCGCTCGAGTACGCGGGCGAAATCGTCGGTGCGATCGGCATCAGCGGCGCCAGCGCAAATGAAGATGGCATCGTCGCGCGGGCGGGTGCAACGGCCATGCCGACCGATTCGTAGTCGATGGAATTATTCCGCTACCGGGTGGCTATCGATCTCCCCGGTCGCAAATTAGATGCTGCCAGGCCCAGTGCCGCAGGGTAAACGTTTTTTATATAGGAGAGACAGGAAAATGTCAGCACAACCAGAGTTTAACCAAAAATCCACCGAGGATTCAGATATGTTCCCACAATTGGAAATCCCACATACGCTTGCTGCGGGCCCCGGCCCTGGCAACACCGATCCACGCGTGCTCGAAAGATTTGCCGCGGCTGGTGTGGCCGATCACATGCAGGCAGACGTCGTGCGTGGCATGAAAGAAGCCAAGGTCATGCTGCGCGAAGTGTTCGGCACCAAGAATATCCACACCTTTGCGGTTTGTGGCACCGGGTGGGATGGCCTTGACTGTGCCTTCTCGCCGATTCTTCCCGGCGATACCGTGGTCGCTTTCGTCAACGGAACCTTCAGCGGTATTGACGACTTCAATATTCGTCTGAAGGCGTCAACGCCCGAAGATCTGGCCAAAGACCCGTTAAATCCGAAGCCTGCCAACGTCGTCACGATAAACGTTCCACACGGCGAATCGGTTACTGGCGAT
>CALDDP010000144.1 GCA_937936805.1 uncultured Gammaproteobacteria bacterium
TTGATCTGCTCGGAAATTGGCAGCGAGGGACGTAATTTCCAGTTCGCACATCACCTGGTGTTGTACGACTTGCCGCTTAATCCCGACCTGCTCGAGCAGCGCATCGGGCGGCTCGACCGGATCGGTCAGAACGCGGTCATCAATATCCATGTGCCCTACGTGAAAGGTAGTGCACAGCAAGTGCTGTTTCGCTGGTATCACGAAGGTCTTGGCGCCTTTTCGCAAACCTGCCCGGCCGGGCACCAGGTCTATCTGCAGACCCGCCGGGAACTACAGCTGCACCTGGACGATCCGCTGTTACCCGTCGATGATTTTATCGAACGAACCCATCAGCTACACCAGTCGCTGGACCAGGCCCTGCAGCAGGGGCGTGATCGCCTGCTCGAAATTAACTCATGCCGCCCCGGCGTCGCGAAAGCGCTGATTGACGAGGCGATGCAACGTGACCTCGATTTCGATTTGTTCAAGTTCATGGAGCGAATTTACGATTGTTACGGGGTCAACAGTGAAATTCGCGGCCGCGACGGCTGGGTGATTACACCGGGCGACAACATGCTCACCCAGATGCCGGGATTGCCGGAGGACGGCATGACGGTGACCTATGACCGCAGCGCGGCGCTCGCCAACGAAGACCTGCATTACCTGACCTGGGAGCATCCGTTCGTGCGCAATGCGATGGATATGATCCTGAGCAGTGAATTCGGTAATACTGCACTGGTCGCGTTGAATTACGGCGGGGTCAATGCGGGTACCTTGCTCGCCGAGTGTCATTTCCTGATGGAATTCAGCGATGATGCGGCAAGCCACAACGAGCGTTATTTTCCCAATTCGACGATCAGGGTCGTAGTTGACGAATCGGGACAGGACCATGCCGGGCGCGCCGCTTTCGATGAGGCCCTGCAGCAAACGCAGCGCGTCGATATGGATACGGCAATCAAGATCGTTAAAGCCAGGCAGACCGAGTTGACGCAGATGCTGGAATTCGCAGACCTGGTTGCCGACAGTCATGTGCCCGCTTTGATCGCCGACGCACGAAGTAACGGTCGTGATTTACTCGGGCATGAAATTGAGCGGCTGATCACGTTGCGTAAAGTAAATCCCGGTGTGCGCGATGACGAAATCGAATTCTTTCAGGCCCGGCTGGATCGTTTCGAGTCGGCGCTCGGCCATGCGCGCCTGCGGCTCGATGCGGTCAGGGTAATCGTCGCCCTCTGATGCTGTCGTCGAGAGTGGCGCAACAATAATGCTATGATATGCGCAGTTTGAAGCGGAGATAAGGGCCATGAGCGATACTTATTCACTGACGCAGTATGTCGATGACCTGAGAACCATTGTTGCCGAAACCAGCGACGAGGATGAAATTATTCGTCGGGTCGGCCCGTTGGCGCAACGCGTGGTGGCTGACAAATCCTGGTTACAGCCGAAGTACTATGAAGCTGACGAAGAGCAGGGGTTCGCGGTGCATCTGCTGCACGAGGAACCCGACCACTCGCTGGCTGTAATCCTGGTTAACTGGTTGCCCGGCAGGGGAACGCCACCGCATGATCACGGCACCTGGGCGGTAGTCGCCGGTATCGAAGGCGTCGAGCATAATGTCCGCTACGAACGACTCGATGATCGCAGCAGGCCCGATTATGCCGAGCTTGCGGTGAAAAAGGATTTTGCTGCCAATGAAGGCGAGCTGGTCTGCATCAGAACAGGTGGCATCCATAAGGTGACCAACGAAACCGACCGTATGACCCTTTCACTGCATACCTACGGTATGCATATCAATCACACCAATCGATCGCAGTTTAATCTCGATACCAACGAGAGAAAAGAATTCATCGTCCGCGTCGAGTAGCTGTTTCTATAACTGTGCCTGCAGGTTGCGCAGCAAGTCACTTGAACCGGTGGGTCGCAGCAGGACCCCGGCGCAATTATTGAATGACGCAAAAGACTGGATTGCCTGTGCAAGTAACTCGGTAAAGTCTGCATCAACCTTTTGCTCGATATGCATTGACCTGATTTCGAGCGCATCGTCTGCCCGGTGTGCCTTGCAATCCATCCTGCCAACGAGGCGATCCCGATACTGGATGGGCAGACAGAAATAACCGAATTTCCGCAACGGTTCGGGGACGTAACATTCGATCTGATAATCAAAATTAAAGATTTCGCGACCTCGCTGACGCTGAATGACGGCATTGTCAAACGGCGATAATATGCGTACTTGCGCACTGCTGTGCGGCGCGCGGCTCTCCAGTAATTCAGGATCGATGTATAAGGTATTGTTGTTACCCAGCTCGAGCGTGGTCAGCTGGTTTGCGTCCAGGCGTTGCTGTAGCTGCGCTTTGATGGCTTCGCGCAGTGGCTTGCCCTTACGCAGGTAAGCCATCGATACCAGGCTGGCAAATCCATGCGCGCGCAGCGTGGTATCGACCAGGTGGCCGGCGAAGTCATCCATAGTCGGCATACTCGTGTCGACCCAGTCGGGCAATACGCGCTCGGGCAGGTCATATACTTTTTGAAATCCTTCGCGGCCGCTCACCATCAGCTCTCCCTGCATGAACAATTGCTCGAGCGCCTGTTTGGCCGGCTTCCAGTCCCACCAACCGTTGTTGACCTGGCGCGTATCGGCGAAATCGCGGGTGCGTAAGGGGCCTTCTTTTTCGATGCGCTGCAAAATCTGGTCGGTTAGCTTGCGATCGCTGACCTCGAACCAGTTGCGCTCTCCATTGACCTGCCGCATACGCGGCAGTGCGAAGCGGTAATCACGCATTGGCAGCCACGCCGCGGCATGAAACCAGTACTCGAAAATGTCGCGTTGTTTTACCAGTTGATCGAGAAATTGCGTCCGGTAGTTCTCGACTCGTGACCAGAGTACGTGGTGGTGCGCTCGTTCTACCACGGAGATGGTGTCGATCTGTACGTAGCCGAGCTGTTCTATGGCGCGCAGCGTAGCGCGTTTGCCGCGGCCGAAATGGCCGTTTTTCAACAGCCCCTGTTGATTAAGCGCTATGCGCCTGAGTTTTGCGGCTAGCGACATTTATATGTAGTTCGGATGCGTCGAGTTCCAGATTTGCGTGCAGTGTACCTAAAGCCGGCAACTGCGGCAGAAATATTACCAGGCGATCAGAGGCTTGATAAGCCGGCAGCCTGGAACTTATGTAACGCAAAATTATACGCCGGCTGGGGGCGGCGCAATATCACACTGGTAGCGCATTGGCGTGGTTCCGAGACAACGCCGGAACATCGCGATGAAAGCGCTGCTATTGTCGTATCCGACTTCCAGCGCAACGGCAGTTACCGTGATGCCAGTACTCAGCAACTCGAGGGCACGGAGCAAACGCCTTTGCTGTCGCCACTCGCGAAATGTCATTCCGGTTTGTACGGGGAACAGACGTACCAGGGTCCGCTTGCTCGCTCCGACCTCGAGTGCCCATGTGTCGAGGTCGCGAGAATCGGCGGGATTTTTTATCAAGGCTTCAGTAACACGACACAGGCGTGGGTCCGAGGGTAACGGCAACGCCAGTGAGGCAACTGGTTGAGCTACTATCTGATCGAGAATAACCGACATGATCCGCTCCTGCGGACTTCCCGCGGCATACTCCGGGCCAGAGGCAACCGAGGTGATGATAAGCTCTCGCAATAGTGGTGTGACCTGTAACACGCAGACTTCGCCCGGCAGGTTCGTGGATACCTGTGGATCGATGTACAGGGTGCGCATCTTTATCGCGCTGCGCGCATCGATCCGATGCTCCACCTCGGCTGGCATCCAGACAGCGCGTTGTGAAGGGACGACGTACGAGGCTTCACGGGTTGTAACTGTCATAACGCCGTTGCTGGCGTACACCAGTTGTGCACGCTGATGGCGGTGAAAGGGCAGGATATCGTCTTGCTTCAGGTCACGACCGTGGGCGACAATCGGTTGCGGCAGATCTTCTAGCCGCCCCAGGTTGTGACTGATATTTTTTATGATTTGGCGTGATCGCGACATAAACTGGCCTATTGCGGTTAGTACGCCGGAATATTTTTCATCACAATGGCATTCTGGTCAACCACGAGAAGGCTTCCATGCAACGCAGCCAGGTTAAATTTCTTTATCTTAATCTCGGTCATTTCCTCGATCACCTGTTCATGCTGGTTTTCGCTTCGGTTGCCGCGCTGCGCCTGAATAGCGAGTGGGGAATGAGTTATGCTGAATTGATTCCCTATGCGACACCTGGATTCATTGCTTTCGGAGTCTGCGCCATCCTGGCGGGATGGCTGGCGGACAAGTGGAGCAGGGAGGGCATGATAATCATATTCTTTATTGGCATCGGTGCCAGCTCACTGCTTGCCGGCATGGCCAATACGCCGCTGCAGATAGCGTTCGGCCTGACGCTGATCGGAATCTTTGCCGCCATCTATCACCCGGTTGGCCTGGCGATGGTGGTACAGGGGCGGGCGCGAACCGGGGTTCCGCTCGCGATCAACGGGGTCTTCGGTAACCTCGGCGTGGCCAGCGCCGCGCTGCTGACGGGTTTTCTGATCGACAGCGCGGGATGGCGCAGTGCGTTCTATGTCCCCGGGGTGGTTTCGATATTGCTCGGGTTTTCTTACTGGTTCTTTGTACGCAACGAACCGCGCGCCGCGAACGCCGCGACCGGTGGCGGCGGAGCGGGCAAGAAGATCGAGACAGTAGCGATTCCCCGGACGACCCTGGTAAGGGTTTTTGCGATAATCTTTTTTACCACGGCGATGGGCGGATTGATCTTTCAAAGCACAACCTTTGCCTTGCCGAAAATATTTGCCGAGCGACTGACGGATTTTGCTGGTTCGGCGACCATGGTGGGCTGGTACGCGTTCCTGGTATTTTCGCTGGCTGCGATGGCGCAGCTGGTGATCGGTTACCTGGTGGATAATCATTCGATACGTTTCGTATTTGCAACGGTAGCGCTGTTTCAGGCCCTCTTCTTCTACCTGATGATACACCTGGATGGCATGGCCGCGCTGTTCGTGTCGATAGCTTTCATGTTCGTGGTATTTGGACAGATTCCAATCAACGATGTGCTGGTCGGCAGAATGGCGCGCAGCGAATGGCGCAGCCGTGCTTACGCGCTGCGTTATGTCATCACTTTTTCGGTAATGGCTTCCGCGGTGCCGTTGATCGGCTGGATCCATGGTAGCTGGGGATTTGCCCGCCTGTTCAGCCTGCTAGCGGTGGTCGCGTTGCTGATTTTCTGCGCAACCTTGCTGTTACCCGGAGCAAACAAATCTTTCGGTCAGCAGGCCTGATCCTGGAAAGCGCAGACCTGGGTTGACGAAAACTCGAAACAGGGGTTAGGCGAAATTCTTCGTTAAAGGCTGTTGATAGGGTGAACCGAATCTAGAATATGTCTTTCAGTCTGCCGTTGTTGTTAAAAGTAACCGTGCGTTTGACCGAACCCTTTTCATAAATCCAGGCGTTGCCGTAACGTACTGTCGGTTCGCCGCAACGTTTCAGCACATCGTACTTGCCCGTTGGGTACGAAGGGTCCGAGGAAATGATATGGGTGCCACAGCGCATCGAGCCGCGGGCCATCGCCGACTCCATCATGACGATCGAGATAAGAAGCGCCGCGACAATTGAAGTTAATTTT
This sequence comes from uncultured Gammaproteobacteria bacterium, assembly GCA_937936805.1. GTDB lineage: Bacteria > Pseudomonadota > Gammaproteobacteria. The sequence continues at coordinate 5,601 of CALDDP010000144.1, forward strand.
TTAATCATTAGGAAATCCTCTGCTCTACGGAATGCTGTAATTCAGGTTCTTGATCACGGCCAGGCCGGAAGCTACACGCAGCACGGCTCCGGTTGGCAGATCGGCGATGATGGTGCGTATCGGTGACCTGACGCTGAGTTCACCAGAGCCGGTTATGCCGGCAAACTCGCCTTCGCCTTCGTCCACGATGAACTCGCCCGCACATTCACCGGGTTTGCCCTTGCAGGTCAGTTGGGCGTAGGCAACGCTGTCCGGGCCCGTGGTGATTTCGCAACGTCCACTAGCCTGGGTCGCGCCGGTTTCCATATTGAGTTCCTGCACGATGGGGCACACTACCAGACCCTCGTGCATTTCACCCGCCGCATTTTCGATGTACATGACCCCTTTTAATGAGCCGAGGAACATAAGGCTGTTAGTGCCAACGTGGAATACGCGGCCCTCGCCTTCCCAGGGGATAATTGCCTGAACGGTGCCTTCTTTGGCGGCCTGTGCCGGTGTGATCGTCAGCAGCAAAATCGCTACCAGCGGTACCAGAAAGATTTGCTTCACGGTCATTACTTAGTCTCCTGTGCTTTCGATATCTGCATGCAGCGCGAAAAAATGTTAACTGATTTCCACGCGATATGCACTGATTGCTCTGATAATAGCAAAGTATCAGGAGAACACGTGATTTTTACATCACCGCTATCGGCGATGTCGGATCAGTTTGCCAATTACCCGATTAGAGCTGCAATCCTGTTAAATATAATCTGTCCCCGTTTTGCTGCACAGATCAGCCCCGCTTGAAAAATGATGCCAACCATTCGTGATCGATTGCATCCAGGCTGCGACCCTGGTGGCCGGTCATGGTTCGTGCGCCAATTATGGCGTTGATGATCGCTTCATCGGTGCTTTCCACGGTTGCCGTAAACAGCGGATTGAGCAGTTCTGCGGGTAGAAATGAGACGCGCTCCACCGGGTTCGATTCGTCATCGGTGTCTGCTCGCGCCGTGCTGAAGGCGATGAACAGGTCGCCCGAACCGTTATGCCCCGAGCTGCCGCTTCTACCCATGCCGAGGGCGCAGCGCCGCGCTATTCGTTGCAGTTGTAGCGGTAACAACGG
>CALDDP010000145.1 GCA_937936805.1 uncultured Gammaproteobacteria bacterium
CGCGCAAAACCGGATTTAACATTAACCTTGTCACCCACAGAGCCCAGGTTTTCAATATTTTCCAGAAGGATGACTTCCATCGGATTACCTCTCATCAAAGTTCATTTTCATCATCTGGTTTCACAGGCTTTTTCCTGAAAACCAGCCAGTTATCAATTACCCCGGTGATCGCCGTCAACGCCACGGCCTGCGGGAATACCAGCAGTAACGCGTAAAACAGCCCAAGCAGCAGCCAGGCCTGCTTATGCTGCGCGACTTTGCTATGCACCACGGCAACGCCCTGGAACATAAACGCAATCACCATCAGGAAAGCCAGGCTGCTTAACCAGGTTTGCGGTATCCAGATACTCGTCAGCACCAGACCCAGCGCGCCTGCTGCAGCCGGTTTTCCCAGCGACAGTGCGCGGAACTCCTGCCCAAACCCTGCCGATCCTGCCAGACTCGCCTGCATCCATCTGGCAATCATTACGATCAGCATGAACAGCAGGTACGCCATGGCTACCATCGCCAGAACAAACAGCTGCACCAGCTGGACATTCCTGTCCACGAGCTCTGCGTCCAGCTGGTTGGTCGAACCCATGCGCTGAACCGTCTGCGCAATCATCTCGGCTTCCAGATCGCCCCAGACCAGGTATTGGGTGGCGATTCCGATGACACCAAGCACTAAACCGAGCAACATGGTCAGCGCCAACGAATTGCTGGTGCGCAAGGTCTGTGCCAGCAATATAATTGGCAACCATTGCACCAACGCGGTCCACAGACCGAGTTCGGGCGCATTGATCAAGGCCCACGCCACCAGGGTGATACCGAGTATCGATACACCGATCGCTTTCAATCCCGAAACCGACCCCTGGGTTAGAATAATCAGACCCACCAGGGTGCATGACAGCAGCATGCAGAACGAGGCAAGCAGCACCCCGAGTACGGTATTCGGGGACATCGGCGGTATAAATACCGCCAGCACCGCTAACAGACCTACTGCCAGTGCTGCCTGGTACGGTCCCTTAAGGGTAAATCTCGCCAGTGCCAGCAACGTGACACTCATCCGCCTTACCTCAGCTTGTGCTGATCGGTATAAGGCAGCAGGGAGAGAAACCGGGCACGCTTGATCGCGGTCGCGAGCTGGCGCTGGTATCTCGCCTTGGTACCGGTCACGCGACTGGGTACGATTTTACCGGTTTCAGTGATGTATTCCTTCAGGGTTTCGAGATCCTTGTAATCGATCTGGTCGATCCCTTCGGCAGTAAATTTGCAAAAACGTTTGCGTCGGAAATAACGTGACATGTCTATTTGACCTCTTCTTCGGCGACGGCTTCTTCGGCGACGGCTTCTTCAGCTACGGCAGCGTCCGCTTCGGCAACGACTTCCATCTCGGCAATCACTTCCGCTTCCGCAACCAGCTCGGCGGTTGCAGCGGCAGCGCCGTCTTCATCAGCCTTGGCAGTTGTGGCAACCTCTTCAGTGCTTGCTGCGGGTTTACGATCGCTAAATTTGGCGGACTCTTCACGCTCGACTTCCTTCATCATCGCCGATTTTTCGGTCTCTGCCGCTTTGCAGCTGATCGTCAGGTGCCGCAGCACCGCGTCATTGAAGCGAAATGCCGATTCGAGTTCATCGAGCAACTCCTTGCTGCACTCGATATTCATCAACGCATAGTGGGCCTTGTGGATCTTCTTGATCGGAAATTCGAGCTGGCGGCGACCCCAGTCCTCTTCACGATGGACGGCACCGCCTGAATTGGTAACCATGCTGCGATAGCGTTCCACCATCGCGGGCACCTGCTCGCTCTGGTCAGGGTGGACCAGAAACACGATTTCGTAATGTCTCATTTGTTCTCCTTGTGGGAAAATGCCCCCAGGATCAGCCCTGTGGAGCAAGGAGTGCCAGCCCACCCACGTGGGCGACCTGGCAGCGAGCGCGGATTTTACCCGACCCTAGGCCCGTCCGCAAGCGCTTCTGGAGCGTAAAATCTCGTAAAGACATACCCCGGTCGCAACCGACACGTTAAGGCTTTCTACCTGTCCGTGCATCGGCAATTTGAACAGGTGGTCGCAGGATTCCATGGTCAGGCGACGCAATCCCGAACCTTCAGCGCCCATAACCAGTGCCACCGGTCCGCTAAAATCATGCTCATAGAGACTGTTGGCAGCACCATCACTGGTACCGAAAACCCACACACCGGCCTGCTGCAGGTCTTTCAGACTGCGCGCGATGTTGGTGACTTCGATGACCGGTACTGACTCGGCACCGCCGGCGGCGACCTTGCGCACCGTCGTGTTGACCTTGACCGCCCGGTCCCGGGGGATAATAACCGCGTCTACGCCACAGGCATCCGCGGTACGTAAACAGGCGCCCAGATTATGCGGATCCTGCACGCCGTCGAGTACCAGCAGCAATGATTGCGGCCCGATAGCCTGCAGGCATTGCTGGAAGTCCATCAGTGGGGCAGAATCCAGCGTTTGCAGCAGGCAACCCTGGTGTTTGCTGGTGCCGCTGAGTTGCGTCAAATGGGCGCGATCTTCGATGCGGACCTCGATTCCGGCCTGACGCGCCTGATCGATCAATTGCAGCAGACGCGGGTTACGTTTATCCGCACAAATCAGTTCGGTACACTGCTGCGGCGCCCGTTGCAAACGGCGAGATACCGCATGGATACCGATAACAACGCTGCTACTCATCTGGCTCTGGTTCGGGTCTTATCTTTTTTCCTGGTTTTGTCTTTTTTTCGGGAATTGTCCTTTTTACCCCTGCGCTTTTTACTGATGCCGGGATCATCGGCGTCCACCCCCGCCAGGTCAAAGTCAATCTTGCGCTCTTCCATGTCTACTCTGACCACTACGACCTCCAGCCGATCACCAAGCCGGTAGCTACGTCCGGTTCGTTCACCGACCAGCCGGTGATGCGCCGCATCAAATTGGTAATAGTCGCGCTTGAGCGAGGTCACGTGTACCAGGCCGTCGATCAGTAATTCATCGAGCTGAACGAACAGACCGAAATTGGTAACCGCGGCGACAATGCCGCTATATTGTTTACCGATATGCTTCTGCAGGAACTCGCATTTGAGCCAGTCGGCAGCATCCCGCGTCGCGTCTTCAGCGCGGCGTTCAAAACGCGAGCAGCATTCGCCCATGGCCATCATCTGCGTCAGGTCATAGTCAAACCCGGCAGCGCTTTTATGTTTGATCCAGTGCTTGATGGCGCGATGCACCAGTAGATCGGGGTAACGCCGTATCGGTGAAGTAAAGTGTGCGTAATCTTTCAGCGCCAGGCCGAAATGGCCAATCTTCGGATCCGGGCTATAGGTTGCCTGCAGCATCGAACGCAGCACAACCGTCTGGATCATATCGGCCTCGGGGCGTTCCTTCGCCTGCGCGACGATCCTCGCGTAATCGGTCGGTGTCGGATTCTCGCTACCCAGGCTGATACCAAAACTGGCGAGAAATTCCTGCAGGTTAGGCAACTTATCGGCATTGGCGCCTTCGTGGTTACGGTAGAGCGTCGGCAGCTTCTGCTTTTTCAGTATCCGCGCCGCACAGATATTGGCCGCGATCATGCATTCCTCTATCAGCAGATGGGCCTGGTTGCGCTGACTGGGCACGATCGCTTCGATTTTGCGCTGCTGGTCGTAAACAAATAAAACCTCCCGGGTTTCGAACTCGATCGCATGCCGCCGCTTGCGCGCCCTGGCCAGGGCCTCGTAGACCTGCCTGAGATTACCCAGGTTGGTGGCAAGCCTGGCGATCGGTCCCTTAGCCGGTTTTTCGCCGTTAAACAGGGCCGCGGCAACGTCGTCGTAAATCAGTCGTGCCTGCGAGTGAATCACGGCTTCAAAAAATTCGAACTGCTTGATCGTACCCTGATTATTGATGTCCATGCTACACACCAGGCAAAGGCGATCGACAGCAGGGTTTAGCGAACACAGCCCGTTGGACAGGGCTTCGGGCAACATCGGGATGACTTCTCCCGGGAAATACACCGAGGTACCGCGGAGCCGTGCTTCGCTATCGAGCGCGGAGTCGACTGCCACGTAATGCGCCACGTCCGCTATCGCCACGAAAAGCCTGAAGCCGTTGGCGACAGGTTCACAGTAAACGGCATCATCATAATCGCGAGCGTCAGCGCCATCGATAGTGACGAAGGCATGTTGGCGCAGGTCACGTCGGCCCCGCTTGTCCTTTTCTGCGACCTGGTCACTCAGGTTACGGATCGAGTCCAGCACCGCTTCGTTCCACTGATGCGGAATATGGTGGGTGTTGACGGCGATGGTGACCTCCATCCCCGGCGCGTTTTGCTGCCCCAGAACCTGTTCGATCAGGCCAATCGGCTGGCTGTGGTTAGACGGATATTCGATAATCCGCACCAGCACGATGTCCCCGGGCTTTGCGTTATGACCCACTTCGCGATTGAGCAGGACGTCCTGCACCAGGCGTTTATCATCCGGCACGACAAATTCAATCCCGCTTTCCCGGTGGTACCTGCCAACCAGGGACTGATGCGCACGTTCGAGCACCGACACCAACGCACCCTCGGCGCGCTCACGATGCTTGTCGTAGCTGGTTACCTTCAATGCCACCTTGTCGCCATTCATTAGCGTACGCATCTGCCGAGCGGGCATGAAGATATCCTTACCCCCGGATTCCGGTGTAACGAAGCCGAAACCATCCGGGTGCGACTGCACATAGCCCTTTTCGAGATCCATGTGATCGAAACTGAGATAACCACCGCGACGATTACGAAACAACTGGCCATCGCGAATCATTGCATTCAGGCGACGGCGCAATGCTTCCAGGCTGGTGTCGTCGGCATAACCCAGGGCTTCGGCGATATGCTCCTGCGACACGGGAACCCGTTGCGAGTTGACCAGTTCGAGCAAATGCTCGCGGCTGGCTATGGGTTGATCGTACTTCGCGCGTTCGCGTTTAAAATGCGGATCTCGGGAGGTAGTTCGGGGTTTTTTAGGCATAGCTAATCCTTCGTAAGAGCGGGAGTATATAGAAACATTTGCCGAGCAACTACCGGGTGGTGTATATTCCTGCGCCATGCCCAGATGGCGGAATTGGTAGACGCGCTAGCTTCAGGTGCTAGTGACCTTATGGTCGTGGAGGTTCAAGTCCTCTTCTGGG
>CALDDP010000146.1 GCA_937936805.1 uncultured Gammaproteobacteria bacterium
CGTCCCAGCCGACCTCGCGGCAGCGCAGCATGGCCTGGGCGGGATCGAGATCGGCGATGGTGGTGACCACCAGCCCCGGCGTGGTCGGCACCTGGGCGAGGAACATCGAGCCGAATTTGCCGGCGCCGATCAGGCCGACCCGTACCGGCTTGCCGTCGGTTTCGCGTTGAAGCAAGGATGAATAGAGGTACATGCAGGTTCCCGGTTTAACCGATCAGTTCGCGCAGCGTATCGTCAGGCAGTGGCTCAATCGGGGTGAAATCACGGTGCGCGACCCATTCCGGGCGCTTGAACTGGCGGATATGGTTATCCACGTGGCACAGGGACAGATACACGATGGTACGGTCCATCGGGCTGATGTTGGCCGGACTGGCATGCACCAACAGGCTCGAAAACATCAGCATCGAACCGGCGTCGCCGGTGGGTGCGACGCATCCGCCATGGTTATAAAGGCTGGTAACGGTTTCGCGGTCCAGGGTCCACAGCGGGTAGCTGGTGGTTTCGAGGTCATGCCCGGCATCGACCACGCCCTGCTTGTGGCTGCCCGGGATAAACAGCAACGGGCCGTTAGCCGCGGTGACATCATCCAGAAACACCGCGATGTTCATCGCGCGCGGTTCGGGCATTAAATCATCGCGTGCCCAGGTGCCGTAATCCTGGTGCCATTGCCAGACATCGCCATCGAAGGCAGCCTTGGCGTTCACCTTGTACTGGTGCATGTAAACCGGGCCGTCGAGCAACTGCATCACGGGTTCGATCAGGCGCGGATGCGCGCCGAGTCGGCGGAAGGCATCGTTATAGGTATGTGCGGCGAAAGCAGTGCGCGCGACACCGGTTTTCTCGCGCCAGACTTCCTCGCGTTGTAAGGCGTAAACATCGAGCGCGGCCTGTTTTAGAACGCGTGTTTCCTCCGCGCTGAAGGCGTTGGGGAAAAACAGGTAGCCGTCCTGTTCAAATGATTCGATTTGTTGCGCGGTTAGTTGCATGGTCACAAAAACTGGTTCACGAGCCTGGTATATTACTTTGAATTCCGGCGCCGCAGGAACGGTTTTTTTCGCGTGGCGAAACAATGTAACCTGGTTCTCGTCCTCAATCGATTGTCAAAGCATGCAGATTCCAGAAACCGGGACAGATCTATTTATGGACGAGCGATTAAATAAATCCGTCCCCTTTTTTCCCTGTCGATAACACCAGAGCCCCTGCCCTTCGGTCTCACCTAGTCAGTAGACCCGTGAAGAGTTAGCGGCCCGGGTATTTGTTTGGTATTTCTTCGCCATCCTGACGCTTTATTTCACCATGTTTAAACTCCAAAACCGTCAGGACCAGCCCGATTGTCATGATAACGAAGACTGCAATAGCGATAAGGAGGAGATTTTCCTGAATCATTTCTTTTCTCCTTGTGCAGACAGCGCAGCAAGCTTGAAATATATGCCAAAAGCGAGGATCGACGGGACCCAGATGGCGGTGAAAAGAGCCTGTGACTCAAGGCCATTGAAATAGGAAAAGCCGGAAACGGCAAACGATACCGCTACGGCTAATAAAATGAAAAAATCTGATCTTTTAAACATACATCTAACTCCTTTAACTAGTAATTAGGGTGGGTTTCCCGGAATACCGTTCGCCCCACGCTTTTGGAACTTAAAAGTCTTCGTATCCGATGGCAGCCAACACAAGACCAGCAATCACAATACTTGTGGGGTACTTCAAACCGTCGATGCCAAATACGTCTACGATCGACGGTATCGGAGGTAACAAGCCTAGAACCACCCAGATGAAAAACGGTAGTGCCATGGCAATTCCCAGTACCCTCAATACTTTCTTGATGGCCTCCAACAAGGGGCTTCGGTTGTTCAATTTATGTTTGACCCCAAATTCGGATTAACTTACTTGCTTTACATCAGGTGCAGGCAGCGACCAGTAAAATGATTTCCTGATTAATTTATCTAAATACCTGTTGCTCACCTGCCGCGGCTTCACTTCACTCGCAGGCCCTTAAAGGTTCAGGTCTTTGGGTTTTAAATCTGCGCTTAAGAATTTCATCACCGCTTTAAAATAAAAAACCTGCCCAGGAAGTTACCCGGGGATCTATGCCTCTCGGTCCATCTGCCAGACGCTGTTTGACGCACCACTCAGATAGGGCACGGGTAACGCTCTCTCGCGCTGGGCTTCCGCGCGATTAAATATGGACATAGTCACGAACACCCCGCCGATGACCAGCAGATGCCCGACCCAGACGTAACCGAACTGGTAGATCGATAGAAAAGACACCGAAAAAATCATGCTCCACATCCATGACAGGATTTGCATCAGGAAATGACCCGAGCGCAGGTCAAGATGTTTGAGCGGATTGGAACGATGATCCATGACCGCCTTCCAGGTTATTGCCATTTGCTTTTTCATAAACACTTCCTCCAGATGAATCGTTAGTAACTCCCCCTTGCTCCCCGAACTCGCGCCCCCGAGGGCCGAAATTAGGGAACGTCATCCGCCGGTACCCCTGGAAACAGCCGAACGTGTAAAGGCTGTTGGAGCGGTAGGGGGAGATACCGGCGGAGACGTATTCTTTAACGATGCAGGCGCGTCACACCGGAGCCCGCTCTCGAAAATTCACGGTTCGAATTTATGCGAACCTTTGCTGGCGCGGGACGCAAAACACGATAGACCAGGTAACCGATTGCAACCAGCACCCCGATCCGCGCCAAAAGGTAGCCTGAGGCCATCAAAGCAATATCATTTTCCATATCTGTCTCCTGTTTATTTACTGAGGAACGAGTTATCGGGTAGCCAGCTAACCCGACTTTTTGACCCAGGCGCTGCACCAGCCTTTCCCGGCGACCAATTTGCCGGGGAATATCGCGCAGGGGCCCCAGGCCGAATCCGCAGCGCTGCTATAGAGCTGGCAATTCGTGCAAAAATTATCGGCGCTGGGAGATTCGTGTACGTAAGACAATGCCTTGGCCTGGGGATCGTTTGGATCCACCTTCGGCATGTCCGCGGCACCAACCGATCGGCTGGTCAGAAAAATCGACGGGCTGAGGGCGACAACAGTCGCGGTAGACATTACAAATTGACGACGGCTTAGCTGTTTCATGGTTTACTCCATCACTGTAGTAAACAATATACGCGTCTATTTTTTGTTTAGATCAATTATAATTATTATTTAGACAATTTATTCACATACGCACCACGGGAAGCCGAAGCTAGGCAGCCGGAATCCCGCTCAGTTATCAGGCGGCATCGACAGGTTTTCCAGCTCTACGACTCGTATCAAGGCCCGCTCCATCATGTTGCGCGCACGCGACGTGGTGTTATACAAATAGCTGTGCAGCGCGGCATCCTCGACATTACGGCTTTCGCACTCGGCGCTATAAGCCTCGAAATGGACAAGCTTTGAAATCAACTGGGCCAGGTGCATCGGGCACTCACAGGCGATCGCCGGGCTTTGCGTGGCTAGATAAGCTAGCTCGCGATCGTTGAATTTACGGGAAGGAATAACACCCATAGCCGGTTCAGAGGAATCCGCCGGTCGCGTGACGAGACCGAAGCGCCAGGCAATGACCGCCTCGAGCGCAGCGATGTCCAGCGGCGAACGTAGCGCGGTGATGCGCTCATTAGTCAACCGACGTAATGCCGCGCGCGGCGCGTAATCGTACACCAGGATGAGATGTCTCGCGTTCAGTCGATTGGCATACCGGGTGATCTCGACCGCTGAATCCACCTGCAAGCTGGGCCATTCGATCACTGCTACGTCCAGGCGTTTTACCGGCTTTTCCGCGGTATATTCCGGCAGGTTGTCGTAATGCCCGGCCAACGAAAAAGTCTCGCTCATCGCGCAATCTTCCCTGCTTGCTATCAGCGACTCGCCAAATAATACCAGCACCGGTTTTTCAACGGTAACACCTGGCTTCAAGGCAACTTCCGCCTGCTGCAGGCGCTGCTCCAGCGTGCCATTATCGAGGTTGGCGATCGAACCAATGGCCTGTCCACGGTCTACAAGCGCTTTTAGCAGTGACAGCCGGTGGATATCGCTCTCTCGATAAAGCCGACGGTCGGTCTCGCTGCGCAAGGGCTCAACCACACCATACCGCTTTTCCCAGACCCGCAATACGTGCTGGGAAATTCCTGTCAGGCGACAAACCGCGCCAATGCGATACCTGGGCTCATCAGTCGACACGGAGGACTCGGAATCGGACATAAAGGCACTTCTCCTTAATTCAGTGTGCTGTCAATTATTTTTTGACGTATTCACGGAATAAGACCGCATAGTTTATATTTTGTCTAGATATTTTAATTTAAATTACAAACATCGACCCGAATTACGCAAATGCAGAGACAAATTCCCATAGTGCCATGATGCCCAGTGCGGTCACGATAACGGGAAATTGGGGAAATAGGGTGTCAGAGAGCAATTGTTTCGAAATTGGGTGTCAGAGAGCAATTGTTTCTAATATTAGAAACAATTGCTCTCTGGTACGTATTTCTCACACGCTCAATGGATCCGCACTCGTGGTCAGTTCAGTCTTCGGGGGCCGGCTTATGCAGCGCCTATTCTCGGGCATCGGGATTGTTCGATCGGGTCGATCGATATATTTAGTTTGGTAGAAGCGGGAAAATCGAGTACTAATAGCGGCCATAACGCGCGCTGCGCCGCGCCGAAACAGGGTAAAGAGGAATCGGGTTTGAGCACAATCGCAACCACGGCGGACACACCGGCCAGCCGCACGCCACAGGGCATCGCCGCAATTTTGCTCGGGATGCTGCTTTTCGTGTTCCAGGACGCGATGATGAAGTCGCTGCTCGGCGATTTCCCGGTCTGGTCGCTGCTGTTGGTGCGAGCGGTCGTCTGCTCGCTGGTCATGGTGCCGCTGATCCTGTATCTCGGGCCACCGCACCGGATCCTGACCCCGCTGTGGCCGCTGCACGT
>CALDDP010000147.1 GCA_937936805.1 uncultured Gammaproteobacteria bacterium
AATTCGGTTTCTTCACGCGTGTATTGTTGTATCGAGTCGATCGCGGAACCCGATGGATGCACCGCCGTTGCGGTGCTCGGTCCCTGCTTATCGAGCGGAACCGGTTTACTCCTGATCATCCGGTAGATCGCGAACAGGCCAGTCAGCCCGTGTACCCAGGCGATCGACCAGAAAAGCGCCTGGATTCCGAATCGATCCATTATCGACGCAAACAGTACCGGTCCTGTGATCGCGCCCAGGCCACCGACCAGCACCAGGGCACCACTGGCAGCTATCATTTGATTCGGATCGAGGTGGTCGTTGGTATAGGCGATACAGACCGAGTAAAGCGGGAAGGCAAGCCCGCCAAATATAGCGATCGCCAGAAACAATGCGTTAGTCGAGTGTTGAGCCGCAGGAATACAGAGTAAGGCCGCTAGCGCGGTAAGAACAGTTACCAATGTAAGAATCATGCGCCGATCGAAACGATCCGACAAGGCCCCGATCAGCCCCTGCAGTAGCACTGTGCCCACTACCGCGGCCGCCATGAAATAGGAAATGTCCTTGATGCCAAGGCCCATGCGCTGTGCATAAACCGGCCCCAGGGCAAAAAATGTTGCGGTTACCATTCCTACCGCAAACATGCCGACAATGCCCAGTGGAGTAAGTCGGTAGAGCTGCAACAGGCTGATACGCACCGAATCCTGAAATGTCGGCGGAGATCCGGCCGATAACAGCAGCGGTACCACGGCAATAGAAATCAGCACCGAAGTAAGAATGAACAGCGGATATGCAACCGGATCGGCGAGGTTTAGCAACAGCTGCCCCGCACCCACACCGATGTAGGTAACGACCATGTAAATCGATAGCAATTTGCCGCGTGTTTCATTGGTCGCGCTATCATTGAGCCAGCTTTCCGCGACGATGTACAAACCGGCAAAGCAAAACCCACTGACCAGTCGCATCGCAATCCACACCGGTACCGTGACAAATAGTGCGTGGATCAGGATAGCGGCCGAGGATAAGGCTGCGAAGGCGGCAAATACCCTGATATGCCCCACCTTTATTGTCAGCCTCGGGGTCATGATCGAGCCGAGTAAAAAGCCGAGATAAAAAGTCGACATGATCAGACCGGTCAGGGTCGCTGAAAAACCTTCGAGATCGGCACGTACCGCGAGTAAGGTGCCCTGCAGGCCATCGCCCAGCATGAGGATGCCGAAACCCAGCAGTATGGCCCATGAAGAAGCCAGTGCAGCGCTAAAAGTAGCGGTTCGTCGAGCCAAATCGGTAATCCGGTTTTATGTTATCGGGGGTTAATCATTACCCCCTGACTTTGCAGGAACTGGTAACAATCAGCTTTGGCACTGGCCAGGGAAAATCCTTCGGAGTGTAAACAATACTCAAGCCATAAACCATCGATCAAGGCAATCAATTGCCGGGCTATATGTTCAGCGACCGAGCTCGAAATACCTGACATGCCGATACCGGTTATGGCGGAGACCAGTTGCTGCCTGTACTTCTGGTATCTGCTCTGGTGCAGTGCTTTAAGATTAGGATTGGTTACCACTTCTCCCCAAATCGCAAGCCAGGCGCGTAAATTGGATTTTTTAAAGCTGTTTTTATCGAAGCTTGAATCTATAAAGCCTGAAATTTGCTGCCGTGGAGACAGGCCTGAACTGTCGCGCATCAGGTAATCAGTCATATGCGCGTAGATACTCACCAGTAAATCATCCTTGCTTACGAAATGATGGTTGATCAATCCCCGCGATACCCCGGCCTGTCGACATATATGATCGATGGTAAAGGCGGACATTCCGCCCTTGCCAAGGCACACGATACCGGCTTCGATCAATTCCTGTCGACGTTGCTGGGAAGACTTGCGCTGAAAAGAGGTTGATTTTGCTACCATGAATTTACTTTATATAAGACCTGTAAGGCTCGGTTTTAATTGCAAAAGCTTATCTCTTATTGTACGATCATTCAACTAATACTAACGTATCGAGACAAATAACCATGCGCCGAAACCCTCGTTACGATATTTTGTTCGAGCCTGTCCAGATCGGGCCTGTTACCGCACCTAACCGGTTCTACCAGACACCGCATGCAACCGGTATGGGCAACATGAAACCCAACAGTTCGACCGCCCTGCGCGCCCTGAAGGCCGAAGGTGGCTGGGGAGTCGTTTGTACCGAGTACTGCTCGATCCATCCGAGTTCGGATGAAACACCCTATGCCTATCTAAGTATCTGGGATGACGAAGATGCGCAACAACTGGCATTGACCTGCGATGCCATCCACGCACATGGCTCGCTGGCCGGAATCGAACTGTGGCACGGAGGCAGCCATTCCAATAACCGGGGCACACGGGAAATTTCGCTGGCACCGACTGCGGGCTCACCCGAATACATCGGCCCGGCGCAGGTCAAGGGCATGGATCTGGACGACATCCGCTCGTTTCGCGGCTGGCATCGGGATGCTGCCATCAGGGCAAAGCAGGCGGGTTTCGATATCATTTATGTATACGCAGGACACGACTATCTCCCGTTCCAGTTTTTATCGCCGCTTAGCAATCAACGTCAGGATCAGTACGGCGGCAGTTTCGAAAATCGTGCGCGGTTGTTGCGCGAGCTTATTGAAGATACGCGGGAAGCCATTGGCGACGACTGCGCGGTCGCGGTACGCCTGGCGATTGACGAATTACACGGGGAATCGGGCATCACCAGCTCTGGCGACGGTCGCAAAGTCATTGAATACCTTGGAGAATTGCCCGATCTCTGGGATATAGCACTGGGTGGAAGTCTGGGCAACGATTCCTGCAGTTCACGTTTCTCTGCTGAAGGCTTCCAGGAACAATACGCTCGCGAGGTAAAATCACTAACCTCGAAACCCGTGGTTAGCGTTGGTCGCTTTACTTCTCCGGATACGATGGCTGGCCAGGTAAAACGTGGTATCCAGGACTTCATCGGCGCCGCCAGGCCGTCTATAGCCGACCCATTCCTGCCGCTAAAAATTGATCAGGGTCGCGAAGATGAAATCAGGGAATGTATCGGTTGCAATATATGCCGCTCGGCTAACAACGAGGGGGCGCCTTTACGCTGCACCCAGAATCCAACCATGGGCGAGGAGTGGCGGCGTGGCTGGCATCCCGAAATTTTCATCCGGGCGGCGACCCCTGCTTCGCTGCTGGTGGTCGGCGGCGGACCAGCCGGCCTCGAAGCCTGTTTGACTCTCGGGCGTCGGGGTCACCAGGTAATTCTTGCCGAAGCCAGTGCGGAACTGGGGGGACGTGTACTTCGGGAATCCAGTCTGCCCGGTTTGCAGAACTGGATCCGGGTTCGTGATTACCGTGCCTATATGTTGAGCCAGATAAATAATGTCGATGTTTATCTCAATAGCGAACTCATGCCCGCGGAAATAGAAGAATTCGAAGCCGATGCAGTTGTCATCGCAACCGGCAGCCGTTGGCGCAGGGATGGTATCGGCGCCACCGTGCGCTATCCTGTGCCGATCGAGAATAATTCAAATACTCTGACCCCGGACGATGTATTTGCCGGGGTCGA
>CALDDP010000148.1 GCA_937936805.1 uncultured Gammaproteobacteria bacterium
GGTCTGTCGCGGTGCCTCGATCGGCAACATATGGCCATAACGCTCGATCACGCTGACCCTGGCGTTCAATTCCTCGGCAAAAGCCATTCCTGCCTTGACCGGCGTGAGTCGGTCCTTACGCGCCAGGATCAGTTGTGCGGGTACGTCGATGGTTTTTGCTACTTCACTACCGCTCGAGTATTCGCCGCAGGCTACCAGGTCCGCATGCAGTGGATTGCTCGCCATGATCTGACGTCCGATTGCAATCGGTTGCATGCCGGGTACGGCGCTGATGCCATACTGGGCGTCAGGTCCGAAGCCCCACATCAATAGCATATCAGCAGCGTCGGCGGCACTGCTGCTGGCCGCGTCTATCAGCGCCGGATTAACCGGAATCGCACCTGCAGTGCCAATCCCGGTAATCGATTTCAACAGCTCAGGTGCCTGGCGGGCGAGTTCGAGCACATCGAGAAATCCCTGCGAATGCCCGATCGCGTGCACCTTGCTAACGCCATTGGCGCGAATGAAATCAGCCAGCCAGGCGCCCATGTCTTCTATGCTGGTCAGGGCCTCTCCTGCGGACAGGCTATGTCCGGGCAGGTCAGGCGCCAGGACGGAGAAACCGTTGTATGCAAACCAGCGCGTTTGCAGTGCCCAGCTGCGATGATCGAGACCACTGCCATGGACGAACATTATTGTCGGCAGGCTACTGTCGAACTCTTTCCCCCCGGTAGCGGCATATGTTTTCAGACCACGTACGTCGGTATACATCAGGCAGCTCCCGCGACGCGTTCAGCCGCCTTGAAACCACGTGCGAAGTCGGCCTTGATGTCGCTAATGTCTTCGATGCCTACCGAAACCCGGATCATGTCTTCGCTGATACCGGCAGCTTTCATGTCTTCACCGGTAAGACGCGAGTGCGTGGTGCTCGCCGGATGCAATACCAGCGTGCGCGCATCACCGACGTTGGCCAGGTTCGAAGCCAGTTGCAACGAGTCGATGAAAGCTGCGCCGCCGGCGCGACCACCGGTCACGCCGAAACAAAGCATTGAGCCGGCGCCGTCGGGAAACAGGGTTGCCGCCAGGGGATGGCTCGGGTTCGATTCCATGTCGGGATAATTGGTCCAGGTTACGGCTTGCTGTTGCTGTAACCAGTCGAGCAGGGTTCCGGCATTAGCCACATGCTGTTTCATGCGCAGGTTCAGGGTTTCGATACCCTGTAGGATCAGGAATGCGTTGTGCGGACTCATCGCCGCGCCCAGGTCGCGCATTGATTCAGCGCGAATTTTCATTGCCAGTGCCGCAGGCCCGAATTCCTCCCAGAAGCGGATGCCGTGGAAAGGCGCATAGGGTTCGGTCAATTCCGGGAAGCGACCGCTTTGTTCCCAGTCGAACTGACCGCCATCGACGATGACGCCGCCGATAGCAACACCATGACCGCCCATCCACTTGGTTACCGAATGCACAACGACGTCGGCGCCGTGCTCGACAGGGCGACACAGGCTAGGCGTGGCAAAGGTGGCATCGACAACTACCGGAATACCGGCGTCGTGCGCGATTTTGCTGATGCCCGGAATGTCGGAGATTTCCAGTCCCGGGTTACCGATCGATTCGCAGAACACCATTTTGGTGTTGGGCTGGATGGCATCGCGCAGGGCCTGCTCGTCGTTAACCGAAACGAAGCTGCATTCGATACCGAGGCGCTTGATCGTATGCTTGAGCAGGGTGGCGGTTGAACCGTAAATTTGCGTTGCCGAAATAATATGGTCGCCCGCGGAGCATAGCGTAATAAAAATGGTAAACAGTGCGCTCATGCCTGAAGCAGTACAAATAGCGCCGCTGCCGCCTTCGAGCGCGGCGATACGCTGTCCGAGCACCGCTACCGTCGGATTGGTGATTCGACTATAGATATGTCCGCCCTGTTCGACGTTGAACAGCGAGGAACCCTCGCTGACGCTTTCGAATACGTAGGAGGTAGTCTGGTAGACCGGCACCGCGCGCGATCCATGATCACTCTCCGGGACATAACCGGTATGCAATGCTACCGTGTCGGGTTTGAGATATGAAGATCGACTCATGCTTGACTCCTGGGGTTACGCTATAGCGTCAAAATCGAAAGGAAGATCGACTATTTTACCAATATTATTGTCTATCGTGACGCTCGTGTTTTCGCGCAGGAATTCGCGTTTCATCATCACCATGGTGAGAAATTTCTCATAGCGGGGGGACCATACCTGTGAGCGCACGTCGCCGACTGCCTCGCCATCTGCTTCGACTCTGAAATCGTCAAACTCGACGGGCTGATCGAAAACAATTCCCACCAGTTGATGCACGTGCCTGCCCTTGATGGCGCGCAGGGCCGGCAGGCTCATCGACTCGATGTCCGCGTCGAGATCGATGAAGGCGTCGAGGCCGCATTCAAAAGGATTGTGGTTGAAGTTCATGTCATTGCCGTAAGACAGCAGGCCGCTTTCGATACGTTCGATCAGATTGGGGCCACCGGCGCGAACATTCAAATCCTGACCCTGGGCGAAAAGTTCATCCCACAGGGGTTCTGCGAGGTCGGCATCGTTCAGGTAAATCTCGAAACCACCCTGCTTGCTGTATCCCGAGCGCATCACCATCATCGCCTTGCCGCGGAATTCGAGCATTTTTGAGCGAAAGAAGCGGATGCCCGGGACTTCGTTTCCAAACACCCGGGTAACCAGTTCTTCAGCTTTTGGGCCCTGTACAGCCAGTGGCCAGATCGAGGCTTCACGAATTTTGACGTCGAGACCTGACCCCTGTGCCAGGCCCCGGGCCCACAGACGAACGTCGCTGTCGGCGATGGAAATCCACCAGTCGTCGGCAGCAAATTTGATTAACACGGGGTCATTGATAATTGCGCCGTTTTCATCGCACAGCGGGGCGTACAATCCCTGGCCGATAACGGCTTGGGAGATATCACGTGGTGTCATCAGCTGGATCAGGCGTTCACTGTCAGGGCCGGAGACCTCGATCTGCCGCTCGCAGGATACGTCCCAGACCTGTACGTCCTGGCACAGGCTCCAGTAATCCGCTTCGTTGGATTCGAAAATGGTGGGCAGCAGCATGTGATTGTAAACGGTGTAACCCTTGACACCGGCGGCTTCCACTCGGGGTGTAAACGGGGTCTTGCGCGTGCGGCGCGAGATACTCAAGATTTTGTAAGTCAATCCAGAATTCCAGTCGAGTTATACAGCCTTGGCGAGCAAGGTAAACGGGGTGCAATGCTATGCTTTTTTGATTTGTCTGACAAATTAGAAATTATCTGCAGACTACCATTATTTGCCAGATCGCGACCTATGCGGGATAAAGCGGATTACTGTTCTCGATTTCAGCGACTCGAGGACCATAGTGCAGGATGCTGGATGCCTTGCTGCCCAGCAGGTCCGGTTTGGTGGAATAACCCAGGATCGCCTGCAAGCGCCGGCGTGTGCCTTCAACGGGTGTTACCCGGTGCAAAGAATAATGGCCCCGGAACAGCGACAGGGTGCCGGCCTGCAGGCGATTCTGCATGACCTGCTCGCTGTGACCTTCGAGTACCCTCTGTACTGAGTCGAAATTCTCGTTGGTTGGCGAACGAATCGAGGGAACGTATTCAAAAATTCCACCACCCTCGGGTTCCTGCAGCAACAAGGTGATTACCATGTCGCCACTGTCAAAATGCCATTGTTGGCAGCCGCCCTGGTTCATCACTGAAATATTAAGTGACTGGTAAGGGTCCTGGTTTCGATAGACGGGCCGTTCGGCTACGCAGGACAGAAAATCGAGCATAAGATTGCTGTGGTACAGCTGGCTGAGTAAAAAATCGGGCGGGATCAGATCGGCAGCAACCTGTGCCAGATTGCGTTTACCCTTGTGCCTTAACGGGTGCGTGGCGGGCAGATCCTGC
>CALDDP010000149.1 GCA_937936805.1 uncultured Gammaproteobacteria bacterium
CCTGCTACGTCTGATATCCCTGTTGCCTTACCGGGCCGGACTATTCACTGGCCGCCTGATTGGCCGTTTAATCTCCCTGCTTTCGGGTCGGCGCAAGCGCATCGTTGATATCAATCTGGCGCATTGTTTTCCGGAAAAAACCCGCCGTGAAAGAGATCATATCAAGGCCGGCTGTTATCAGAATATCGGTATTTCACTGGTCGAAATGGCCATGTGCTGGTGGTGGAAAGCAGAACAGCTTGAAGCAATCGTCGAAATCGCAGGACGCGAACACCTCGACGCGGTACTCGATAGCGGTCGCGGGGCCATCTTGCTCACCGGACATTTCTCCAGTCTCGAAATCGGGGCGCGCCTGCTGGCCCTTTCTATGCCGGTACAGGTGATGTACCGCACCCAGCGCAATAGCCTGTTCGACAGCTACCTTTTTACGCGACGCAGCAGTTATTTCGTCAACACGGTTTCACGCAAAAATACCCGCCAGTTGATCAAGGGTATCAAAAACAGGGTCCCGACCTGGTATGCCCCGGATCAGGATTTCAGGCGCGAACGCAACGTGTTCGCTCCTTTCATGGGCATTGCCACGGCCACGATTACGGCGAGTGCCCGCCTGGCAGACTCATCCGGAGCGGCGATGCTACCCTTTTATCCGGAGCGCAAAAAGGATGGCACGGGCTATATTCTTCACATCGATGCGCCGTTGCCGGATTTCCCCAGCGGCGACGACTTGAAGGATGCCGCCGCGGTCAATCAATCGATTGAAAAGTACGTGCGCCTGTTTCCTGAAAATTACATCTGGATACATAAACGCTTCAAGACACGTCCGCCAGGCGAACCACCCTTTTACCGGTGAACACACATAATACAAGCATAAGTTCACCGGGTCCGGGATACCGCCTGTTGTCGTATCCGTTGTACCTGTTGTGGACCTTGCATGCGTTGAGACACGGTTACAAACATGGCTTGCCGCGCTACCTGAAACTGCGCATGAACGGCGGTGACAGTGACCACCAGCAACGGATCTGGGTGCACGCCGCGTCGGTGGGTGAGGTACGCGCCGTCACGCCGCTGGTACAGGCGTTGCTGCAGGAGGGTGAAAAAATACTGTTCACCAGCTTTACCGCAACCGGCTACCTGGCGATTCAAAACGGTTTTGCCGATTCGGTGTCCAGTAGCGTAATTCCCTTCGAGCACCGCTGGCATTGCCGCAGATTTTTCCGCCGGCACAGGATCAGGCTCGGCCTGGTAGTGGAAACCGAACTCTGGCCCGAATTAATGTATCAGGCACGCAAACGGGATATAACGCTGGTGCTGGTCAACGCTCGACTGTCCGCTAAGTCGCTGCAGGCAGGCAAGTATGTAAGGGCTCTGCTGTCGACGACGCTTGGTTACTTCGAACGTATCCTGGTGCGCAACAGCAAAGACCGTGCCGCGTTGCTCAGCATGGGTGTCAGCGATGACAGGATTGAGATTACGGGAAATCTAAAGGCATATGTTACTGCGAAGCCACAGCAACCCAGGTTGATCGACCGTGACTACCTGCTCCTGGCGTCCAGTCACAAGGACGAGGAACAACAGTTTCTGCAGGCACGTCCCGCCGAACTCAAACATTATTTACTGGTACTTGCTCCTCGACACCCGGATCGCAGCGCGGCGATTCAGTCTCAAATTGAAACCCTGGGGATGAGTTTCGCGGTGCGCAGCAAGGCGCAGACTATCGCTCAGGACACCGAGGTATACCTCGCCGACACCCTGGGAGAACTGGATTCGTTAATGGCCCATGCGCGGGTGGTGATTATGGGAGGTTCTTTCGATACCACCGGAGGCCATAACCTGCTGGAGCCGGCTGCTCTCGGTTGCGCCATTATCACCGGTGCCTCCGACAGCAATATTGTCGAGGATCTTGAAATGCTGGGTCTCGATCAGGGTGTCCTGCAGGTAGAATCCATGACTGCCTGCTGGCAGACGATAACGCGATTAATCAATCACCCGCAAGAGGCGCTGGCGCTTGGGCGTGAGGCCCGGTCCCGACTCGAGCAACAAGCCGATATCGTGCACAGGTATATGGCTACGATCAGATCCTGGCTCTAGCACAACATCATTTATGACTGGTAACCATCCATCAGAGCTTGCCAGTCGTCATCATCGAAATGAAGCTTCCTGTTTCTATGTCTCTTTTCGAGCGAGCGCTGAAAGCGATACAGCGGCCGCCACTGCCAGTCACCGATAACGTTCATCACCCGCGCCATGTCGAAGTCAATCAGGTAAAAGCGATCGCGGCTGTCGATCAACAAGTTATCGGAAGTAAGATCGCTATGGCGGATGCCCGCGGCATGCATGCGTTTAAGCAGTAACCCGATGCGATGCCAGGATCCGGGCTTCAGCACTTCCCGCTCCAGGCGCTGGGTCAACATTTCGGTATCTTGCAGGTAAGCCGTTATCAATACTGCGCGATACCACAGACCGGAGCGACAGATACAGGCCGCGATCGGTTCGGGCACCGGCAGTCCCGCTCTGCGTGCCCGCTCTAGGATTTTCCATTCCCGCCAGGGGCGAGACAGAATTTTACCCATCCACAGGTATTGATCGCTGAGCAGTTTGCCCACCGCGCCGCCGCGGTGATAACGGCGCAGAACAGCGTCTCTGCCGTCCAGCCCGATGCGCACACTGCCACCTCGGCCACTGCTGATTACCTCGAAGCCGGGACGTTGCCGCCAATAATCAGCTTCAAATTGCTCCTTGAGAAACTGGCTCTCGTCATCCCGTTGCTGCAGGATGTAACAGTTCGATGACTTAACTTCGCGCACCAAATCGTCCAATGTCAGCGACCGCGATCTGCGGCCGATTTACCTTATTGACCAGCATGGAGCCATCAGCCGAGACCCCGTCGATACTGACTTCGGTAATACTGGCTGCGTCGATCCCGTGATTCATCGTAGTGATTTTATGGTAGTGCGGCGTGTAACCGATCCACTGACCCTGTTCGCTGTTCACCTGCTGCTCCCATAGCACTTCAGCCCGGGTTCCCTGGTGCCGCGTCAATTCACGTTGCTTCAACTCAGCCGCGAGCGCATGCATTTCGCGACTGCGTGCCTTTTTAATCGAGCCGTCCAACTGTTCCGGCAACCTCGCCGCCTTGGTGCCTGCACGCGCTGAAAACGGAAATATATGCACGTGCCCGAATCCGGTTCTGGCAACAAAATTCATCGTCTGACGCCATTCCTGCTCACTTTCCCCGGGAAAACCGGTAATCAGGTCTGTGGTCACATTGAACAGCGGGATCGCCTCGCGCGCCTTATCGACCAGGCGTGCGAATTCGGCAGTCTTGCAGCGTCGTGCCATACGCCGCAGCACTGAGTCGCTGCCGCTCTGGATCGGCAGGTGCATATGCGGCATAAGACGCGGCTCGCTGAACAATTCAAAAAAGTTATCCGGCAGATCCCAGGGTTCGACCGAGGCCAGCCGTATTCGAGGCATATCGCTATGCTGCAGAATCTCGTTCAGCAAACGGTACAAACTGGAGCCGATATCACTGCCGTAACCGCCTACGTGAACCCCGGTCAGGGCAACTTCGCGCACGCCCTGCCTATACAGGAGATTGATTTCGGACAGAATTTCGGCCTCGCTGCGGCTGCGCTCAGCCCCCCTGGCAATGGTAACGATGCAATAGGTACAACGGTATCGACAACCATCCTGTATCTTGATGAAACCGCGGTGGCGGCCACGCAGCAGCAATGCATTCGGGGATTCGCCAAACACCGGTTCAACAGTGCTGCTGTTCCCTGCCTGGGCGGTAAGTAATCCAAGCGTCTGCTCAACCAGGTCGTCTTTCTGCTGGTTGTCCACCACCAGGTCCACACCCAGGTAATTTTTGACCGTGTCGGTATTCAAACTCGCGTGACATCCCGTGACCACCAGGGCGGCGGCGGGATTTTTGCGCTGCAGGCGACCAATTTGCTGGCGTGATTTCCGATCTGCCTGGGCGGTAACCGCGCAGGAATTGAACACCACGACATCAGCTTCAGCGGTATCGGTAGTCACCTGGTGACCATGCTGCATGAACTGGTTTGCCCAGGTTTCAAGCTCAGCTTCATTGAGCCTGCAGCCTAGTGCCTGGAAATTGATATACACGGTTCGAAGGCTCGTTAAAAAAGTTCGCGGATTCTAGCAAGAAAATACTCTCTATATAAGGTTATCCCCGCGAAAGCGGTATCTTGCAGCGGCCAGGTATTACAAGATTCTGCTGGATACCGCGGTCAAGCCGCGGTATGACAGGTTGTTGTAATGTGCAGGTGACAGATAACTAACGGACCTTGGCAGTCGCCGAATCCGAGTTGCCACGGTTGTCGAGCCAGGAGATCGTAATAGTATCGCCCTTGCGGCCGGGAATTTGAAACGACAGGAAGGGGTTTCTTGAGATCGACTTGCCCCAGAACGCTTCCATAACAATTTTCCGGTTGCGGCTGACGATGACTTCCCTGATAAAGTGCGACGGAATTTTCTTACCGGTCTTCTTGATTTTGCGCGGCCCGGTTTCCATTGGATGGCTAATGATGCTCTTTACGGTCACCTCGCCATCAAATTCATAGGCGCGAATTTTTATCGACCCGGCCATGGCTATGCTCCACAACTATTGCGACCAACCCGAATCGGTCGAGAGTTTGCGTACAGCACTCCGTCAGCCTTGACGACAACCAGTAAATCGCTGGTATCGCTCATCCTTATGCGTGTGGAGACGAAGCTTTGTGATTCGTAAAGCTTGAAGTAAGCGGTAAAAGGCGATTTGTTACCTGCCACCACTAGCGCTATTGACTCGGTATTTGCAAGGCCGGATTTAATCCTGACCGGTACTATGTTGGCATCACTGGCTATATGCGGCGCCTCGATTTCAATCTGCTCGCTTTCGCCAATATCGGAAGTTCCAAATGCCTCGCGCAAGACATCGGGCATCTCCTTTGCCAGAAACGCCTTGGTGGGATACGCGCCGCTCGCCGCCCGTGGCAGGATCATCCCCGCCAGGCCTAACTGAAGGCTCGCTTTCAATAGGGTTCTTCGTTGCATGCTGAATGCCCGCTTCCGCTAAACAAATTCCAGGTAACACAATGTTTCTAACGTTACCCGGCCTGTATCGGCAAGAGGGATGAAAGCTTAATAGCTCGAACTAATGTTTTTTCGTTCCAGCAATAGCAGACGTTTTTCGCGTGCCTTTGACTCCGTGGCGTGATCTGCATCGGGTGACACAAGAACCTGATCGTAAAGCTTTATCGCCTGCAGTCGATTTCCAGTGATTCGATGGAACTCCGCTTCAGCCATCATTTGCAGCGCGGGTCGGTTCAGGGCCTGATAAATTTCCGATAATTCAAAATAAACCTGCTGATTTTCCGGGAACTCGATTTCAAGGCGGCGCGCAATCACCAGGGCCGATTGATAGCGCCCGGCAAGCTTGAGCAAACCCAGCAGACGCATCGAGAGTATGTAGTCTCCCGGGAATATATCGAGCAAACGTCGGTATACCAGTTCAGCCTCGGCCTCACGTCCCAGGTGTTCCAGATTGACCGCAAAAGCGATGCTATACCAGATGTTTTCATTGTCCTGATTGTACAGACGGTCAAGCAACGCATCGGCACGTTGGTACTCCCCGGCCTGGATCGATGCCAGTGCGCGCAGGAACTGGCTTCCGGCAACGGGTAGATGGTCGCTACTCACAAACTGCAGGTAATCCTTGAACAGCGGGTAATCGTCTACCTGGTCACCTCCGCGAGCATTTTTATCAACCCGCCCCGCCGCCTCTGCGATACGATTGACACCCACCGGATGGGTACGTAAATACTCGATATTGCCGATTTCAGAGCCGCCTGAAAGTTGCGTCATGATGGTAAAAAACTCGACCATGCCATTGGGATCAAACTGCCCACCGTACATAAGTTGCATGCCGAGTCGATCGGCCTCGTATTCATTCTCCCGCGTATAGTTGATCATTGCCTGCTGGGTACCGGCAATTCCACCGAACAGCACCGCCGAGCCTACTTCCGAATCAACCGATCCCAGCAACAAACCCGCGAGCATCGACAGAATTGCAGCAGTATTCAAACCCTTGCTTTTTTCCATCATATCCATGCCGTGGCGCAAGCGCACGTGCGCTATTTCATGCGCCAGCACCGAAGCCAGTTGATGCTGGGTACGCGCCTGCATGATCAGCCCCCTGTTAACACCGATAAAGCCGCCCGGCAGTGCGAATGCGTTAACCGCGTTATCACGAATGATAAAAAACCGGTAGTCACGCAAGCGGTTATCGAGCCCGGCCAGCAATCTAAAACCGAGGTCATTGATATAACGATCAAGCAAGGGATCTGTTTCGATATAACCCCTGGCGAGGAGTTTTTCATAAACTGAACGCCCTAACTGGGTTTCACGTTCGATGTTGATAGCTGAATTTTCGCCGAGACCTGGTAGTTCCGTGCTTGCGCCGACCGCAAAACCCGACAGGGTGAAGATAAACACGGCAAGCCACTGCCAGACCGGAAGGCGGCATTTTTGCAATATTCGGTTATGCAGTGACATGTGAAACGGTTCGATTGGAAATAAAGCTATATTAGAATATTATCGACTTATCCGTATAGCAATCGTTCCCTAACTATAAGCCAATGCCACGAATCAAAGAAATCAGTGTTTCCGATCTGCATCGCATGTTACGCAAGGAACATCATTTCGATTTGCTCGATATTCGTACTCCGGCTGAAATCGAACGCGGCGTGTTGCCTAACGCCAGGACCCTAGCAATGCACCTGATACCCTTGAAACTAAGTTTATTCTCGGAATCAGGCAAACAAATTGTCATCTACTGCCGCACCGGTAGTCGTTCGGCGCAGGTGTGTCGTTTTTTAAACCAGCAAGGTATAAATAATGTAATCAGTTTGCGCGGCGGCGTGGTCAAGTGGGCATCGGCGGGTCACCCCATGGAC
Source organism: uncultured Gammaproteobacteria bacterium (assembly GCA_937936805.1). Lineage (GTDB taxonomy): Bacteria > Pseudomonadota > Gammaproteobacteria. The sequence continues at coordinate 6,960 of CALDDP010000149.1, forward strand.
CCCAAGCCCCTTGAAGTGATTGCCTAGTCTTACCGGCTTGCCTTTTAAGGTCCACTGGCATATAAATGCAACCTGTCCGCTATACCCCGAACTACACCTATGGAGAACTCTAATGGCCGACTTTGACCGCGAACTTGACGCCACCGGACTAAACTGTCCACTACCGATATTACGTGCCAAGAAAGCACTCGGAGACATGGAACGGGGCCAGGTCCTGAAAATAATCGCGACCGACCAGGGTTCGGTAAAAGATTTCGAAGCTTTTTCCAAGCAAACCCATAACCCCCTGCTTTCTTCGGTCGAAGAAGCTGGAAAGTTCGTTTTCATGCTGCAAAAATCCTGACGATTGACACCTCTCGCAGGCATCGTCTGCGCACCCGGAGGAAATCGACGCAGTACGACATTTAACGGTAAATCGGGCCCTGCTTCCCAAAATCGGCCTTTTTTTTGAGTTTCATCCGCAAATCCAGGCTGTTATTCGTGCATTTGTAATTTAACCATAATAAAATTTTGGGTTTGGCGTTACAAAAGCGCCTTGTATCAATGGCACAACAGAGGTCAGCGTGGAATTATCGGGTTCAGAAATAATAATCCAGTTTTTGAAGGACGAAGGTGTGGAACATGTCTTCGGTTACCCGGGTGGTGCTGTATTGCATATTTACGATGCAATACAGAAACAGGACGATGTAAAACATATCCTGGTGCGCCATGAACAGGGCGCTTCGCATGCCGCCGACGGATACGCACGCGCTACCGGAAAACCGGGTGTTTGCCTGGTAACCTCCGGACCGGGTGCGACCAATGCCGTTACCGGCATCGCCACGGCCTTCATGGATTCGATCCCCCTGGTCGTGATCACCGGACAGGTTCCCAGCCACGCAATCGGCAGCGACGCTTTCCAGGAAGTCGATGCGGTCGGCATCACGCGTGCCTGCGTCAAGCATAATTTCCTGGTCAAGGATTTGAACAAACTCGCGGAAACACTGAAAAAGGCTTTTTATGTCGCGACTACCGGGCGCCCGGGGCCGGTCGTCGTTGATATTCCTAAAGACATCACCGCTCCGCATATTAAAATCCCCTATGAATACCCGGAAAATATCAAGCTGCGCTCGTATAATCCGAACTTCAAGGGCCATCCTCGCCAGATAAAGCGCGCCGTCGATTTACTGCTCAATGCCAAGCGTCCGATGATTTACACCGGCGGTGGCATCATTCTGGATAATGCATCCGACGAACTGAGAACCTTCGTGCGTAAGCTCGGCTACCCGATTACGCAAACCCTGATGGGTCTGGGCGCTTTCCCCGGAACCGACCCGCTGTTCATCGGCATGCTCGGCATGCACGGCACTTACGAAGCCAATATGGCAATGCATGAATGCGATGTCCTGATCTGTATCGGCGCACGCTTCGACGATCGCATTACCGGTGTGACCAGCAAGTTCTGCCCTTATGCTCAAATCATTCATATCGATATTGACCCGGCATCGATTTCCAAGACGATCAACGCCGATATCCCAATTGTGGGCGGTGCCAAACAGGTGCTCAGCGAAATGAACAAGCTGCTCGACAGCGCGGAACCAGCAAGCAACCAGGCCGCGCTTGAAAGCTGGTGGAACACCATCAAATCATGGCAGGCGCAAAACAGCTTTGCTTACGCGCAAAAGGGAGACCTGATCCAGCCACAGGCTGCTGTCGAGGAACTCTATCGAGTCACCGGGGGAGACGCCTATATCACCTCGGATGTCGGCCAGCACCAGATGTTTGCCGCACAGTTCTACCCTTTTGACGAGCCGCGCCGCTGGATCAATTCCGGTGGCCTCGGCACGATGGGTTTCGGCCTGCCCGCAGCTATGGGCGTCAAACTGGCCTTCCCCGACAAGGACGTTGCCTGCGTAACCGGTGAAGGCAGTATCCAGATGTGTATCCAGGAACTATCCACCTGCCTGCAGTACGATCTGCCGGTCAAGATTATCAATCTGAATAACCGTTATCTTGGCATGGTGCGTCAGTGGCAGGAGTTCTTCTATGAGAAGCGTTATTCACATGTTTACATGGATTCCCTGCCTGATTTCGTCAAACTCACCGAGGCTTACGGGCACGTTGGTATCCGCGTCGATCATCCTGACGATTTACATGACGCGATGCAAGAAGCCTTCAAGCTGAAAGACCGAACCGTCTTCCTCGATATCATTACTGACCAGGAAGCTAATGTTTATCCGATGATATCTGCCGGCAAAGCCCATAATGAAATGGATATTTCTCCACTGCAGCAGGAAGTACAGGCATCCTTGAAAGCAAAAGGAGAACTGGTTTAATGCGACACATTATTTCTTTGCTGGTCGAGAATGAGTCCGGTGCACTATCTCGGATTTCCGGATTGTTCTCCGCGCGCGGCTATAATATTGAATCGCTGACTGTAGCCACCACGGAAGACCAGACGCTATCCCGAATGACCATCATTACGGTGGGCTCCGATCGCATCATCGAGCAGATATCCAAGCAACTCAATAAGCTGGTGGACGTGGTCAAACTGCAGGACTTTACCGAAGGCAACTTCATCGAGCGCGAAATGATGTTCGTCAAGGTCAGGGCCGAGGGTGACTCGCAGCGTGCCGAAGTCAAACGTCTCTCCGACATATTCCGCGCGCGCATCATCGATGTGACTGATACAACGTTCTGCATCGAGCTCACCGGGTCGGGAGACAAGCTCGACGCATATATCAGGTCCATGCACGAAAACAATATAATCGAAGTTGTACGCTCTGGCTCGATGGGTATATTACGTGGAGAAAAAGCGCTTACCCTCTAGTTCCGGACATAAAACATTTTCTATAACAACACAATTAACCAGGTGTGACACGAGGCAGTTATGAACATTTATTACGATAAGGATTGTGATTTATCAATCATCCAGGGCAAGAAGGTTACCGTAGTCGGCTATGGCTCACAGGGCCACGCGCACGCTAATAATCTCAAGGATTCAGGTGTCGACGTAACCGTCGCACTGCGCGAAGGCTCGAGCTCAGCCGCCAAGGCAGAAGCCGCCGGCCTTAGCGTGAAAAACACCGCCGACGCAATCCGCGAGGCCGATCTGGTCATGGTGCTGACGCCGGACGAGTTTCAGCGCGATCTTTATATGAATGAAATTGAACCCGTGATCAAGCAAGGCGCCGCGTTGGCCTTTGCGCATGGTTTCGCCATTCATTTCAACCAGGTAGAACCGCGCGCGGATCTTGACGTCATCATGATTGCGCCCAAGGCGCCGGGGCACACCGTACGTTCCGAATTCGTCAAAGGCGGCGGCATACCTGACCTGATCGCTATCCAGCAGGACGCCTCGGGTATGGCGAAAGATCTGGCGCTATCCTATGCTGCCGGTATCGGTGGTGGCCGTACCGCGATTATCGAAACCACTTTCCGCGACGAGACCGAAACTGATTTGTTTGGCGAGCAAACCGTACTCTGCGGAGGCACCATCGAACTGGTCAAGGCAGGCTTCGAAACCCTGGTTGATGCTGGATACGCGCCTGAGCTTGCTTATTTCGAATGCCTGCATGAACTCAAGTTAATCGTCGATTTAATCCATGAAGGCGGCATCGCCAACATGAACTACTCGATCTCCAATAATGCCGAGTACGGCGAGTATTCAACCGGTCCGAAGATCATCAACGAGGAAAGTCGCTGGGCGATGAAAGAATGCCTCAACGAAATTCAAGACGGTACCTACGCGAAAAAATTTATCACCGAGGGGCAATCCAATTATCCAGAGATGACTGCATGGCGACGTAATAATGCGGCCCACCAGATCGAACAGGTGGGCGCGAAGTTACGCTCGATGATGCCCTGGCTAAGTGCCAACGCCCTAGTCGACAAATCCAAAAACTAGCAGCGCCGGCGGGCGCCGTGCGCCCGCCTGACTAATATGGACGACAGCAACCCCAAAGAAACCCGCAAGAACATGCGCAAAGGCATTTTCCTGCTGCCTAACATGTTTACCACGGCGGCGTTATTTGCCGGGTTCTACGCCATTATTGCCGCGATGAACGGGCGTTTCGAAGTTGCTGCAATTGCCATCTTCCTGGCCGGCTTGCTCGACGGCCTCGATGGCCGCGTGGCTCGCATGACCAACACCCAGTCAGCTTTCGGAGCCGAGTACGACAGTCTCTCTGATATGGTCTCGTTCGGTGTTGCACCGGCACTTATCGTATACCTGTGGTCATTAGTTCACCTGCGTGAAGTATCGACTTTCATGGGCAAGCTGGGCTGGCTGGCGGCATTCATCTTTGCAACCTGCGCCGCGCTGCGACTGGCGCGTTTTAACACCCAGATCGGCGTCGCCGACAAACGTTATTTTCAGGGCCTTGCCAGCCCCGCCGCGGCCGGAGTGGTGATGGGCGCTGTCTGGGTCTGTGAAAGCTACCATATACTCGGCTCGGACATCCCCTACGCGGCTCTGGTACTGACACTTGCAGCCGGCACGCTGATGGTTTCGAGGTTTTCCTACTATAGTTTCAAGGATCTCGATTTACGCGAACGGGTACCTTTCGTGACCCTGCTGTTAGTAGTGCTGGTGTTTGTTTTCCTGTCGATCGAGACCGCGATCGTTTTATTTTCATTTTTCTTCCTCTACATGTTATCGGGACCGATCGTTTCCCTGTTCCGCTGGAATCGAAAGCGTATGCGCCAGTCAGATCCTAAAGAAAAGGCGACCTCTAAACAGTAGGCCGGATTTTTTACTTGGCAAGCTTGCCCGAGTTGGCTATATTTCTTCGCATGCAATTCCGCTACGCCAGTTTTCAGCTACCCTCTCCAACCAGCCCGAGATTCCTGCCTGCTCGCCTGCTGCTATCTCAGCCACTCACTCTGCTGCCTTAGGGCAGAACAGAGAATCCTGACGAGGGCAAACGTGAAATCAACCATATTTATAACGTTCAGACAAACGAGATAGCAATGAACAAAAGCAAGTTAATTATTTTTGACACCACTTTGCGCGACGGCGAGCAAAGTCCGGGTGCCTCGATGACACGCGACGAAAAAGTTCGTATCGCGCGCGCCCTCGAGCTGATGAAAGTCGACATCATCGAAGCCGGTTTTCCGATCGCCAGTGACGGTGATTTCGAATCGGTGAAGGCAGTTGCCAAAATCATCAAAGACAGTACCGTGTGTGGATTGGCACGTGCCAAACAGGTGGATATCGAACGTGCCGGAGAAGCGATTAAAGCGGCTAATTCGGGGCGCATTCATACTTTTCTTGCGACTTCGCCGATTCACATGCAACACAAATTGCGCATGCAGCCGGACGAGGTGGTGGAAGCCGCGGTGTCGTCAATACGCATGGCACGGCAGTATACCGATGACATCGAGTTTTCACCGGAAGACGCGGGACGCTCTGAACCCGACTTTCTATGTCGAGTAATCGAAGCGGTGATAGATGCGGGGGCTACCACCATCAATATCCCGGACACGGTCGGTTATAATGTGCCGCACCAGTTCGGTGACCTGATCCGGCACCTGATCGAACGGGTTCCGAATTCGGACAGGGCTGTCTTTTCCGTACATTGTCACAATGACCTGGGCCTGGCAGTCGGTAACTCATTGTCAGCAGTACTGAACGGGGCACGCCAGGTGGAATGCACGATAAATGGACTCGGTGAGCGGGCCGGTAACGCATCGCTGGAAGAGATCGTCATGGCGGTGCGTACCAGGCAGGATATTTTCCCCTGCGATACCGACCTGGACACCACGCAAATCATGAATTGCTCGAAGATGGTTTCAGGCATTACCGGATTCAACGTGCAGCCCAACAAGGCGATTGTCGGCGCCAATGCGTTCGCACATGAATCCGGCATTCACCAGGATGGAATCTTGAAGTCGCGCGAGACTTACGAAATCATGCGTGCCCAGGATGTTGGCTGGACCACTAACAAGCTGGTGCTGGGCAAACACTCCGGCCGAAATGCCTTCAAGACCCGTATGGCGGAACTGAATATCGAGTTCCCTTCCGAGGAAGATCTGAACGAGGTATTTGCACGCTTCAAGGAACTGGCAGACAAGAAACACGATATTTTCGATGAAGATTTGCTCGCACTGGTGAATGAAGCCACTTTCGAAACCGAAAATGAAAACATTAAACTGGTCAGCCTCAGGGTTTGCTGCGAAACCGGCGAAACACCATCTGCCACCATGACTCTCAATATCAATGGTAAGGAACAGCAGGCCGTGGCCAGTGGGGACGGCCCGGTTGACGCATGTTTCAAGGCAATTGAAAAGCTGACCGAGACCGGGGTCAAGCTCCAGCTCTACTCGGTAAACGCGATAACCACCGGAACTGATTCGCAGGGTGAAGTCACCGTCAGAGTTGAAAAAGACGGGCAGGTTATTAACGGACAAGGTGCGGATACGGATATCGTCATCGCTTCGGCCAAGTCCTACATCAATGCGTTGAACAAGGTTGTCAACCGCACGGGTCGAACCCATCCCCAGCTGGGAGATGTGTAACCGTCGATGTTGACTACCCGGCAACAACACTGCCTCAGGGGAATCGGTATCGACCTGTGGACCGAACGCGAGGTAAACAGCGGCAGCGAGCCTGCTGCGAAGCCTGTTACCGATATCCTCAGCGTTACGGACCTGGAAGATATCCGCCGTTTCCAAAACGGGGACAGACCACGTTTATCCGGGCAGATCGAAGCGCCGACTAATCAGCCGCAAAACGGCGAATCAGATCTGGAAAAGCGTGATCTGTCCCCTGTTTCGCCGCCTGAGGACCAGCCGAATACCGATGCCCTGCCCCCCAGCCCTGCGCCTGAGGTTGACGCCCCGGCCCCGGCAAAGCTGGATTCATGGGATGCGATCATCGAATCGATTCATCGATGCACTGCCTGTGAGCTGGCGCAAAACTGCACCCGCAAAGTACCGGGGGTTGGCAACCGCGAGGCCGATTTGTTAATTGTCGGCGAAGGTCCCGGGCATGATGAAGATATCCGTGGTGAACCGTTCGTCGGACGTTCGGGCCAGTTACTCGATCGCATGCTGGCTGCAATTGGCATTACCCGCGAGCAGGTCTACATTACCAATATTGTGAAATGCCGACCTCCTGACAACCGCGATCCGAAGCAACAGGAAGCGCAGCAATGTCGCTCCTTCCTCGAAGCACAGATAGAACAGCTTGCGCCAAAAGTGATTCTATCGGTTGGCCGCGTTTCGGCGCACAACCTGTTAGCCAGCAACCTGCCTGTCGGCAAGCTCATTCAGCAGGTGCACAGATTGCCGGGAACTGAAATTCCGCTCAAGGTTACCTACCATCCCGCCTATTTACTGCGTAATCCGTCTGCCAAGGCGATCGCATGGCAGGACTTGAAACTGCTCCGCCAGATGCTGCAATGAGCAATCTCGACTTGTGGTTTCGGCGCATGACGCTTGGCGACGTCGAGCGGGTCATGAAAGTCGAGCAGGAGGTTTACGAGTTTCCGTGGACCGAGAGGATTTTCAGCGACTGTATTCGAGTCGGTTATTACTGCTGGCTGGCACTGCAACAGCAAAACATCGTTGGTCATGCGGTAATCAGTGTTACCGCCGGTGAAAGCCACATGCTCAACCTGTCGATTGCCAGTAAGTACCAGGGTAAAGGCTTTGGCAGGCAGTTCATCGAGTTTCTGCTCAGCGAGGCGCAGGCGAAACAGGCGCGAACCATGTTACTGGAAGTTCGCCCCAGTAATACCGCGGCGATTAATTGCTATAATGCGGCAGGATTTAACGAAATCGGATCCCGTAAAGATTATTACCCCGCCCGGGAAGGCCGGGAAGATGCATTACTTTTCGCAAGACAGATAGTTGCGACTGACGATGCCCTCAACTAGCCGACCCTGATAAACCCTACTGGAATTAATAGATGTCAGACATTGACGAAATGCGTCGACGCCGCACTTTTGCAATTATTTCGCACCCGGACGCCGGCAAGACCACAGTGACCGAGAAACTGTTGCTGTTCGGTAAAGCGATCCAGATGGCGGGTACAGTAAAGAGCCGCAAAGCGGCCAGGCATGCAACTTCCGACTGGATGGAACTGGAAAAGCAACGCGGCATCTCGGTTACTTCATCGGTGATGCAGTTCCCGTATCGCGACAGTATCATCAACCTGCTGGATACACCGGGACACGAGGATTTTTCTGAAGACACCTATCGCACCCTGACCGCGGTCGACTCTGCCCTGATGGTCATTGATTGCGCCAAGGGCGTCGAAGAACGAACGATCAAGTTAATGGACGTGTGCCGCCTGCGCGATACCCCGATTATTACTTTTATCAATAAACTCGATCGCGAGGGACGTGATCCTATCGACCTGCTCGACGAAGTCGAAAAGGTACTTAGCATTAGCTGTGCACCCATTACCTGGCCAATCGGCATGGGTAAAAACCTGAAAGGCGTCTTTCATCTGCTTAATGACTCGGTGCACCTGTTCTCAGCGAGTCATTCAGACAAGGTATCCTCGGGCGAAATCATCGAGGGACTGAATAACCCCAAACTCGATACAGTGTTAGGCGCGATGGCCGATGACTTTCGCGAGGAGATCGAACTGGTGCGCGGTGCTTCGAGTGAATTCGATCTCGACAGCTATCTTGCCGGCGAGCTGACGCCGGTTTTTTTTGGTTCGGCGATCAATAATTTTGGCATGGCCGAACTGCTCGATGCCTTTAACGAATATGCACCGTCACCGCGGCCACGTCCTACCAGGAGTCGCATCGTTTCCCCTGAAGAGGACAAGCTTAGCGGTTTCGTTTTCAAAATCCAGGCCAATATGGACAAGCAACACCGTGATCGAATCGCCTTCATGCGGATCTGTTCCGGTAAATACACCCGCGGTATGAAAGTAAGGCATGTACGTCTTGGCAAGGACATGAAAATACCCGACGCTTTGACTTTTTTTGCCGCTGATCGAGGACATGTTGAGGAAGCATTTACCGGTGATATCATCGGCATTCACAACCATGGCACCATCCGTATCGGCGACAGCTTCAGCCAGGGGGAACAACTTGCATTTACCGGGATACCCAATTTTGCTCCGGAACTGTTCAGACGCGCGCAACTGAAAGACCCGCTCAAGATGAAGGCCTTGTTAAAAGGTTTGACCCAGTTGTGCGAGGAGGGCGCTACCCAGCTATTCCGGCCGCTTGCCAACAATGACCTGATCCTTGGTGCAGTCGGTATTTTGCAGTTCGACGTGGTTGCGCACCGGCTCAAGGATGAATATGGTGTCGACTGCCAGTTTGAAGCGGTCAACGTTAATACGGCGCGCTGGGTCTCCAGCAGCGACAACAAAAAACTCGAGGAATTCAAGGTAAAACTGCGCAGTAATCTCGCCCTGGACCACGCCGGCGATCTCGCTTACGTCGCACCTTCGCGGGTCAACCTGACGATGACGCAGGAGCGCTGGCCTGAAATCGAGTTTCTCGCTACGCGTGAACACGGTGACTATGAAACAGACTAGCGCGATCGCATTGCTTACCGGCATGCTGGCTTTTACCAGCAGCCATGCCGCGAACACTGCCGCGGGTCTGGCTACGCGCGACCTCAACCCGATACTGCAACCTATCTATATACCCGCTTATACACCCTTCGGCAGCGGCGATGGCTGGCGCATCGACCATAGTGTATATGTAACCAATACCAGCCAGCTGGAAAGTGCAGGAGACGAATACCTGGCTCTCGATGTCGAAAATTATCGCTACGAACTGGGGCTTAGATACCGCAGGGATAACTGGCTCGGCCAGGTGAACGTACCTTTCATCGCCAACCGCGGTGGCGAACTCGACGGCGCCATAGACAGCTTTCATGATTTGTTCGGTTTGCCGGATGGCGATCGCAAAGACCTCCCGAAAGATGACATTAACGTGGAATACATCCGTGATGGCAAGGTCGAATATTCCCAGGACAGATCCAGTAGCGGTCTCGCCGACATCAGCATCGCGCTCGGCTACCAGCTGACCGAGGGAACCCGGTATTTCGTTGGTATCGAGCTACCCACCGGCTCTGAGTCCGATTATAGCGGCAATGAAGCGTTCGATTTCGCGACCTGGTTGACGCACGCAATGCCAGTCAACAACGAAATGTCAATCTATGGCCTGTTCGGGGTAAGCTTTCCCGGCGACGACGGTAATCTGCAAGGGCTGCTCGTCGATGAAATCTGGGTTGCGCAACTGGGGACCCAGTATTTCTTCAATGACGGAATCGCTGGAACGGTTCAACTGGACTGGCATTCACAGGTTATCGACGACAGTGATTTAAAAGCCTTCGGCGACTCGCTGCAAATTCAGCTCGGCCTCGGTTTTCTCAAGCTGTTCGACGATCATCGACTCGATCTGTTTTTCTCCGAGGACATCAAGGTCGAATCGGCACCTGATATCACTTTCGGCCTGCGCCTGGCGCGGGAGTTTTAAGACACTACTCGACCAGCTCGGTAACAATTTTCGGGTCGCTTTCCAGGGTGCGATGTACGGGACACTTGTCGGCAATTTCAAGCAACTTGCCTCGCTGCTCCTCGGTCAGCTCACCGCGCAGAGAAATACGTCGGGTGATACGTTCAACCTTGCTTTCACAATCGACACAGTCTTCAGCGTGAACGCGCTCATGTATCAGTCGGACACTGACATCCTCAAGCGGCAATTTTTTTAGATTGGCATACATTCGCAACGTCATCGAGGTACAGGCACCTAGCGACATTAACAACAGGTCGTAGGGCGATGGCCCCAAATTCTTGCCACCATACTTGAGCGGTTCGTCCGCGCGCAGAAAATGCTCATTGCTGTACATGCCGCGTAAAAACTTGTGGTCGAGTTCTTTAATCAGCACCTCACCGTCGGCCAGATCGAGACTGGCCGGCTGCGCATCATCCTGCTCGAGATCAAGATATCTACTCACCCATGATGCAATGGTGGTTGCGACATACTCAGCGTCTGCCGCCCTGCTTAGCAAGTGGTCAGCCTTGTCGAGTGACACAAAGCTCTTCGGATGCAGCGCGGCCTGGAAAATACTGCCGGCCTCATCGATCGAAACTATCGTATCCAGGGGCGAATGAAAGACGAGTAAAGCGGCACCCAGGTTGCGTATTTTTTCGGTCGATGAGTACTGGTCGATGTCATCGAGAAACTGCTTTTTGATCGAGAACTCGCGTGCACCGAGGGCCACTACCGCCTCGCCCTGTGCCTGGATCTGCGCTTCTTTCTCCTTGAACAGATGCGCCACGTGCTGCGCAGTTGCCGGTGCGCCGATGGTCACCACCGCTTTGATCGAGTCCAGCTTTGCCGCCGCAGCCAGCACCGCCGCACCACCGAGGCTATGCCCTATCAAAATCTGCGGAGCTCGATATTGTGCCTCGAGCGCTTTGGCAGCCTGCACCAGGTCTTCGATATTAGATGAGAAATTGGTGTTGGCAAAATCACCATCACTATTTCCCAGACCGGTAAAGTCAAAGCGCAGCACCGCGATACCCTGCGCCGCCAGGGCGCGACTGATGCGAGATGCCGCGGCAATATCCTTGCCGCAGGTAAAACAATGCGCAAACAGGGCGAAACTGGAAATTTCATCGACCCGCTCGGGCAGCTCCAGTAATCCTGCCAGTACCTCACCATTGGAATTTTCAAATTCCAGCCTGATTTTTTTCATTCGATCGTCTCCGAGGGGTTATCATTCTGTGACTAACCGTTTGTCTACAGGTTCCCGTTGAAAAAACAGTTTAATCGATTTCTTAGCTGGATATTGTTTCTCTGGATCCGGGTAGAGGTTTTACCCGAGGAGGATCCGCGTCCGCTGATAGATCCAGCGCGACCCGTACTATATGTTCTCGCCGATCGCGGACTCAGCGATTTACTGGTGTTAAACAATATAACAGCTCACTACGATCTTCCCGACCCACTTGCAAAGATTTCCATCGAGACCGGCAGGCAATATCATTCGGTCTACAGTATTGCGTCGCGTAGCCCGTTGGGTGACTGGATAAAGGGTCGCGGCAAGCATTCAGCGATGCTAACCGATTTGATGCAGGTCCTTGCCGCTAACGACAGCCTCGAAGTGCAGATCGTGCCGGTATCGGTATTCTGGGGTCGCCCACTGGCCCGGCATAAACACTGGTTTCAGGCGTTGTTCGCCGATACCTGGGCTTTCGCCGGACGCACGCGCAAGTTTTTTACCATTCTGATTCACGGCCGTAACACCCGGCTGATTTTTTCACCGACATTGAGTATGCGCGATATCGTTACCGATAATCGAAATGATGCACAGAGCCTGCAGGAATTACTGGTTGCTACGCTGCGCCGACAGCGTGAAGCTACCTTTGGACCGCAGATCACCAGCCACAAACTACTTACCGCACAGGTTATCGAAGACCCGAATGTAGAGGAACTGATACCCAGGAACAACGATGGCTCTCGACGCGATTACAGCCGGGCGCAACGATATTGCCGTGAGATGTTCGCCGACTGCACCCAGCTCACCATCGAGGTAATGCTGCGCTTGCTGCGTGCTTTCTGGCGCAGGTATTACAGCGGCATCCAGATCTACAATGCGAATCGTATTCGGCAAGCGGCCCTCACCCATCAGCTGGTATACGTGCCCTGCCACCGCAGTCACGTCGATTACCTGTTGCTGTCTTACGTCATTTACAATGAAAATCTTGCCCTGCCCTATATAGCGGCAGGCAACAATCTCGACATCCCCTTCATCGGACGCATACTGCGAGGCGGGGGAGCTTTCTTCATCCGCCGCAGTTTCAAGGACAACCCGCTCTACAACGCAGTTATACGCGCTTATGTATATCAACTCGTAAAGCTCGGAGTACCGCTGGAATATTTCATCGAGGGTGGTCGCAGCCGCAGCGGCAGAATGCTCAAGCCCAAATTCGGCATGCTGGGCATGACCGTCGATGCCTATATAAAAAGCCAGGCGCGGCCAATGGCTTTCGTGCCGGTTTACCTCGGCTACGAAAAACTGATTGAAGGCAGGTCTTACATTGGCGAGCTGTATGGCGGCAAGAAAAAAAGAGAGTCTACCCTGGGGGCGCTGGGCGCAATATTCAGGCTTAAGGGACACTTCGGCAAGGTTACGGTCAGTTTTGGTAAGCCTGTGCAGCTCAACCAACTGTTAGAGCAACACTGCAGCGACTGGCCGGATCGCGCCGGGGAAATCATGCAAAGACCTGACTGGTATCGCGCTGGTCTGCAGCATCTGTCCCGCGAGATTATGCACGGCATTAACCGCGCCTGTGTGATAAACCCGGTCAATTCGATTGCCACCATACTGCTCGCGACCCCCAGGCATAGCATCGAAATCGAAGAACTGCTGAGCCAGGCGGAACTGCATCACCGACTAATCCGTGGTGCCCCCAGCCTGGAATCGATCCGCATCGAAGGCAAGGTGAGCATGAAACAGATCCGCCGCCTTGCCGAGCAAAAGATAGTCCATATCCGCCAAACTGAACTGGGGGATATCGTCTATCTGAAATCCGAGGATTCGGCGCTCATCGGCTACTACCGCAACAACAGCCTGCATAGCCTTATTATTCCGGCATTTATAGCCTGTTGCTTCACCAATATACGCCGCGTCTCAAACGCCAGTATCAAGCGCAAAATAGGCCTGTTATACCCTTTTCTGGAATCTGAGCTACAACTCGAATGGCAGGAATCCGAGCTGGCGGATGTTATCGATCAATTCATCACCTGCCTGGTTGACGCATCCCTGCTCGAGCGGGTCAAAAATGATTTACGCCGTCCACCACGGCACAGTAGGCGGTTTATTCAGTTGATCAGGCTGGGACACGTAGTGCAGCCGATTCTCGAGCGTTACTACATGACTTTTGTCGTGTTATGGCAGACATCGGCAGCGCCACTCGTGGAAGCAGAACTGGAACATCGCTGTCATTTACTCGCGCAAAAAATCTCGATGATTTACGGCATCAATTCGCCCGACTTTTTCGACCGCCTGTTGTTTCGAGACTTCATCAATACCGCGTTGAAAAGCGAATACCTGGTTAAAAACGATCAATTACAGCTCGAACTGAAACAGGGTTTCAACTACGCCAGCCTGGACCTGCGCAACCTGCTGAGCACCGAAGTCCGCAGCAGCATCCTGTCGTTGATCAAAACCACCCCGCATTAGCCAGCCGGCATTGACTGGAGCCAGATACCGGGAATCGGTTTTTTGCCGTGGCATAGATCCGCCTTGACGATATACATCCAGGCGTCACCGTAGCTGGTATCAATTTCGATACGTTGATAAAAGTACGGATACCACTCGAGGTCATCGAGCATCCTGAACTGGTGATCGGTTACCAGAAATATTTCACCCTCGATCGCGTGCTCGCCATGCAGGCACACGGCAGGATAATCTTCAAATTCGTACATTGAGTAAACACTTCGCGTAATGAACTCGCCAACAAATTCCGCGTCACGCAGAAAATGATAGTTTCGCTGGCCCCTTTTCAGGGTGCCATAAACGAAAACACGATTCATGATTTACGAATGAACTGGCGTATTTGTCGGCGTTGCTTTTTGTCTGGACGCGATTCAGAACGCGGCCGCTGCATTATCGCCAGCCTGCGCTTTTCCGCTTCACTGGCACGCTTCTCGACACTGCTTTCAGTCTCCCGATACAGCGCCTGAGCAGCATCAGCCGGGCCACGGCGTTCGCTAAGCCCGGTCACAATGACTTCATAGCACTCATAACCACGGCGGACTTCAAAACAGTCACCAATTTTTACGCTGCGTGACGGTTTTACGCGTCGCCCCGCCAGGTGCACCCTGCCTCCGCTTACCGCTTCGCTGGCAATTGCCCTGGTTTTATAAAAACGTGCCGCCCATAGCCACTTGTCCAGGCGTACCTTTATATCCTCGCCGTTCACCAGGTCACCGGCGTTCGATTTTTTGTGTCAGGCATGGTGCCTGTGGATATATTTCATAATACGGTCGGCCATCGAAAAACCGCTTAACACGGCACCTTCGATACGAGGTGCGGTACACCAGTCCCCGCAGGCTCCGATCGCCTGCGCGTCGTCAAACAGGGAATCCTCGTCAATCGGATTTATCGGCAGTGCATGTTTCCAGCAGTGCACTCCGGCAGATACAGGTTTGTCGGGACTCAAATCGGTAGCCTCCCAGAACGCATCAAGCAAAGCATGCATGACTCGTCCGCGAAAACTGGCGGCATATTGCTGCGACCATTCGGGTGACGCGTGCAGTATCCAGCAATCGGCATCGTTGGCAGCGTCGGTGAATTGATATCGGGATATCCATGACAATGGTGAATCCAGCACGAAAGCCGCATCATAGGGAATGTCTAGCGATTTCTCAAAGGCAAACATGCCACTCCAGCATACGGTCATATCGACCTTATCGGCAGCATCGCTAATGGCCGTAATCGGGCGACACAAATCAGCTACCTGATGCGCCGAGGTGGCGATAATGACGATGTCATAGGCACCCAGGTAGTCGCCACGATCGTTAAACAACCGCCAACCACCGTCGTCCTGACGTTCCAGTTCGGATATGTTGGCCGAGGTGACCAGTTCACATTGCCGGGCCAGGTTTTCAGCAACCGTCTGCATGCGTGGCACACCGACAAACCTTTGCGTTGCCATATCGCTGTTGATGACCTGACCCTTTTGCAGCTCAACGATCCAGCCATCCCAGGGACGTACGAAGCCCTGGGTTTGCCAGGCCGAGACAATATTCCAGAACAGGGGGTTATTTACGGTGAAATACTGCGCGCCGTTGTTGAACTCATACTCTCCCGCGCGAAAGCGATTGATTCGTCCGCCGGGGAAAACATTTTTCTCAAAGATTTTTACGTTTTCGACAAGGCCTTTTAATGCTGTTCCACAGGTAAGACCCGCCAGACCTGCGCCAATGATGGCGACTGATGGCATTTTGCCCATTGCCTGGTCAAAGCGCCGGGAAATCGCCGGCGTACTTCGAAATCCACTCCCCTGCTGCTTCCTGGGAGGAGAGTGTCCGACCCTCCAGTTTCTCGACCTCCTTGCGATAGTGTTCGATATGGCAGATCTGTTCGATCATGCGCAAACGAAACACATCCCTCGATTTTTCGAACTCGATACCTACTTCATAGCCCTTGCGGTTTTTTTCGCACCATACGACGTTGCCTACCAGGTGGGCTTCCTGCTGCGGGAGGGGAATGCAGATCTTGACCCGCTGCAAAACCTCGAGCGGCGTTTGCGACATAAACGCAAGACCGCCGAGGCTTACATTGGTAATTGTCCGGTCTACATTTTCATCGTTTTCATCTTCCACCCAGTCCATTGTGACCTGTATCGGCACATCCGCAGGGTGGCGGATAAATTTTCGTCTAGTCGTTTTATCTGGCAATGGTTACCAACATTTGGTTTAGCTTCGCGACAAAGCCAGCTGGATCATCCAGTTGACCGCCTTCCGCCAGTAGCGCCTGATCGAACAGTATATCGGACCAGTCCGCAAACTTGGTCTTCGATTTCTCCGCGTCAAGCTTCTTAACTATAGGATGATCCGGGTTAATTTCAAGAATCGGCTTCGAACTCGGCAAATCGTGTCCAGCCTCCTTCAACAATCGCTGCATATGCATCGCCATGTCCTGTTCGTTCAACACGATACAGGCTGGCGAATCGGTCAGCCGATTAGTCACGCGGACATCCTCAACCTTATCCTGAAGAGCCTTCTTCATACGTTTGAGCAGTTTTCCAGCCGACTTTGCTTTCTCTTCGAGTTCTTTCTCGGACTCTTCATCCGCACCCAGGTCAAGCTCACCCTTGGCAACCGATTGCAGCTTTTTACCTTCGTATTCCATCAAGTGCGATGTCAACCATTCGTCTACGCGATCGGACAGCAGCAGAACCTCGATTCCTTTCTTACGGAATATTTCCAGGTGCGGGCTGTTTTTGGCAGCCGCGTGCGAATCGGCAGCGATATAGTAAATCTTGTCCTGGCCTTCCTGCATGCGTCCGATGTAGTCATCCAGCGAAACGCTTTGTTCCTCGTCTCCGGTATGCGTCGTAGCAAAGCGCAGCAGTTTGCCGATTTTTTCTCGATTGGCGAAATCTTCCGCCGGTCCTTCTTTGATTACCTTGCCGAACTCTCGCCAGAACTTCTGATATTTCTCAGGATCGTTTTTGGCAATTTTCTCGAGCATGCTTAACACTTTTTTAACCGAACCGCTGCGAATACTGTCAATGACCTTGCTGCCCTGCAGGATTTCCCGCGAAACGTTGAGCGGTAGATTATTCGAATCGATTACTCCGCGCACGAAACGAAGGTAACGCGGCATTAACTTTTCGGCGTCTTCCATGATGAACACGCGCTGCACGTATAGCTTGATACCGCTGTGCGATTCACGATCATAAAGGTCGTAGGGGGCACGCGCAGGGATGTAGAGTAATGAAGTGTACTCGTTGGTACCTTCGACACGATTGTGGCTCCAGTCGATCGGATCTTCGAAATCGTGGGCAACATGCTTGTAGAATTCCTTGTACTCGTCATCCTTGATTTCAGATCTGGCGCGGGTCCACAAAGCCGATGCCTGGTTGACTGTTTCCTCTTCAATCGAGGCTTCCTCATTTTCCGCGTCGGCATCGGGTTCGATTTTTTTATCCATGACTACCGGGAAATCGATATGATCGGAGTACGAGGTGATAATCGAGCGCAATTTCCAGTCGTTCAGTAACTCGTCTTCCCCTTCCCGCAGATGCAGGGTAATTTCGGTTCCCCGACTGCTCTTGTCCAGCGAAGCGATTTTGTACTCGCCCTTGCCCTTTGATACCCACTCGACTCCCTTGTCGGCTGGTTCCCCGGCCTTGCGCGTGCGCAGGGTCACCTCATCGGCTACGATGAACGACGAGTAAAAACCTACCCCGAACTGGCCGATAAGCTTGGCATCCTTTTTTTCGTCACCGGTTATCGAATCGAGGAACGAGCGGGTTCCTGATTTTGCGATGGTGCCAATATGATCGATTACCTCTTCGCGAGTCATACCGATACCGTTGTCACTAATCGTTATGGTGCGCTGCTCCTTGTCATAGCTGACCTTGATCTTGAGCTCGATGTCTTCCTCGTAAAGACTGCCATCAGAGATAGCACTGAAACGCAGGCGGTCACAGGCATCGGAGGCGTTGGAAATCAGCTCGCGCAGGAAAATTTCCTTATTCGAGTAGAGCGAGTGGATCATTAAATCCAGCAACTGGTTTACTTCGGTTTCAAAGCCCCGGGTTTCGGTATTGGCAGCAGTCGACATGTTATTTCTCCCCGTCAAGAATGGTGATATAGCGGCAATATATGCGGTTACGCGAATCAGTTTTCAAGCATGTGCGCAGATTTTAGCCCTCGGAGTACTGACTACTGGGCAGCCTGGGTTAACCAGAGTTGCTGTATCTTGTGATTCAATACCGAGCGGCGGGCCACATCCTGCGTAACACTGAGGAGCTCTTCGTATATGCGGCGCGCATCATCGATCAACCCTGACTCCTGCAGGCTTTCCGCGGCATTAAACCTTGCGGTCTGGGCCCAGGGATCCATTGCATCCGGTGACGGCAGCATTGCGGATTGCAGGTAGAGCAAAGCGGCCTGCTCGAACTTCTCCAGGCCGCGGTATGAGTCCGCTATCCAGAAGAGAATTTCACGCCTTTGCCCGGGATCGAGTTCCAGCAGCAATAGCTGGTTGAAATGAGCAATCGATTCAGCGTAAAGGTTAACGGTTTGCAAATCGAACAATACCTGCAGTATCCGGTCGGTAGATTCCGTGTCTGCCTCACGATATTCACCGATCAGGCTCTGCAACACCTGGTTTCCCTCCTCGTAACGACCGCCCAGGATCAACACCCGGGACTGGCGTAATTGCCAGTCGAAACGACTGGTTCCCGCTGGAACCGTGTTCAGGCCGGACATCAGGCGTGTGGCCTCTTCGATGTCGGCCGACCGTAACGCCAGGTCAACTAACTGGTACCTTATCCCGGCAGGAATGTCGCGTGCGCTGGGAAAAGTGCCGCTATGATTGAACAGGTTTTGCAACAGGTGATGCTCGGCTTCATCAATTTCGGCGAAAGTTCCCATGTATCCGGTGGCCGCACGATTCGCGACTTCGCTATCGACCGACTTCAACATCAGCATCGCATACAGTGACCGGGCCTTGACCGGTGTCTCCTTGCTCGTCCTGGCTGCCAGCTCCAGCCACTTTTCATCTGCCCCAAGCAGCAATTCGGAACGATTGCCGACCAGCTCGGCATACTGCAGATATGCCTGCCACAGTAAATCGACAGGTAACTGAAATAACTGCAACGGCGATTCGACCTCGCTGCGAAACAAAGATTCCAGGGCGACAACACGGTCCACCGGCGCCATTTTTTCCGCTGCAAAATATCCAAGCGCCCATAAACTTGCTCGTTCCTGCGCTTCCACCGTTTCTTCTTCACTGCGCTTTCTTACCTGCGCCCAGAGTTCACCCTGATCGATCTGCTTCAGCCTGAAGCTGGCCAACATACTGGTCAGCCGTGCCTGCCAGGCTTTTTGATCACGCAAAACCAGGATCGCCTGTTCGTGCCTGCCGGATTCGATAAGTACTCTTGCACGCAGCAACAACCAGGCAAGATCAGTGCTATCGAAATCCTGGTCGAAGCGAAGCATTGCCACTCGAGCATCCTCGATGCGGCCATCTTCGATATAGGATTCTATAATTTGCCGGCGCCAGGTCTCGTACTGCGGCGCTTCACTGGCAACCGTCTGCCAGAGCTGCTGGCGCAGTATTTTGCGCGCCGTTACGGTTTGCCCGAGTTCAAGGAAAGCCCTGGCCTGGTAAGTCGCGGCCTGTTGTTTAAACTGCTGCGGAATATCGTCGGGCAAACCTTCGATTCGAACCAGTAGCATATCCCACTGCTTCCAGTGCGCCAGAATCGCAAGCCGCTCCTGTTCCCAAAGTATCCATTCATACAGATCTGCATCGACTTTTGGCTGCGCCTGGTCGAGCATCTTAATGGTCAACTCTGGCGCTCCCGCAGCTGAAATATTCTTCAGCAGGTCGAGCCGCTCGTCGGCGACTGCCGTAAACGCCATCCCGATGCCGGCGGTTATTAGCAGTAAAATCTTGATGTTTACCATCACTTCCCGGATTGCTTCAAAAAAAAAGCGTGCAGCCCTGGCGTACACGCTTTTCGAAATAGCATTTCTGCCCGGCAGCCGCTTATAGCTTTTCCCTGATACGCGCTGCTTTTCCGGTACGTCCACGCAGGTAGTATAACTTGGCACGGCGCACGTTACCGCGGCGTTTGACCTTGATCTCGGCAATCAGCGGGCTATGCGTCTGGAAGACACGCTCCACGCCTTCGCCATGAGATATCTTGCGCACTGTAAAGGCTGAATTAATGCCCCGGTTACGCTTTGCGATAACCACCCCTTCATACGCCTGCAAACGTTCGCGTGTTCCTTCCTTGACCCGTACCTGCACCACCACGGTGTCTCCAGGAGAAAACGCGGGAACATCGGATTTCATTCCTTCCGCTTCGAGTTGTGCAATTATGTTGCTCATGTCAATTCCTCAAAAAATCACTTCCAACGCGGTGTCACTCACCGCTTCCGAGTTTGCTCTAACTCGGCGATAAATTTATCCAGCATAGCCTGCTGCTCCGGACTCAGTTCGATATTCTCGAGCAGATCCGGGCGCCGTTGCCAGGTGCGTCCGAGCGCCTGCTGCTGTCGCCAGGCGTCGATTTCACGGTGATTACCATTCATCAACACCTCCGGTACCCGGTCACCGAGATAATCCTCGGGCCGCGTGTAGTGAGGGCAGTCCAACAGACCATCACTAAATGAATCCTGTTGCGCCGAATCTTCATGACCCAGGGCTCCCGGAATCAAGCGGGTCATCGCATCGATACATACCATCGCTGCGAGCTCCCCGCCACTGATGACATAATCACCAATCGACCATTCTTCGTCCACTTCCCGCTGGACCAGGCGTTCGTCGATACCCTCGTAACGACCGCATAAAAAAATAACCGATCCCTGTTCAACCTGCCGCGCCAGCCTTTCCTGGGTAAGCAGTGTTCCCTGCGGACTGAGATATACCAGGCGCGCAGCGCCGTTATGTTCTCTTGCCGCGGCTATTGCGTCCTGCAAAGGTTGCACCTTCATTAACATTCCAGGTCCGCCGCCGTAGGGACGATCATCGACCGTACGATGCCTGTCGCGGGTATAGTCGCGAGGATTCCAGCACTGCAGCTCAACTAACCCCTGCTCTGCGGCGCGACCCACGACTCCGCAACTGGTGACCTGTCTGACCAGCTCGGGAAACAGCGTGATTACATCGATTCGCATCTCAGTAATCAGGTGACCAGTCAACCACTAATCGCCGGCTGTCCAGGTCCACCTCCATGACGATCTGATCCATTACAAACGGTATCAGGCGTTCACGTTCGCCTTTCAATACCATCACATCGTCCGCCCCGGTCTCCATCATCGAGGCTACTTTCCCGAGCGATTCCCCCTGCAGGGTTTCGACGGTCAGTCCAATCAGATCAGACCAGTAGTACTCTCCCGCTTCAAGCCCGGGTAACTGCTCCGGGTTAATAAAAATCTGACAGCCGGTCAGTTCATCAGCCTGGTTACGATCCGCGATCCCTTCCAGCCTGGCTACCACGTTCTTGCCCTGCAAACGTCCCTGCACCGCAGTTTCCTTGAGAACGCCGCCCTGCTCGATAAGCCAGGGACTGTATTTCACTATATTTTCGCGTGGGCTGGTACTAGAAAAAACCCTGACCCAGCCTTTAATTCCCTGCGAACCCAGAATATGACCAACACAGATCAGATCATCATCGTGCTGGCTCATCCGTGCTTAAGCCGCAGCCTTGCGTGCTCCCTTAATCAGGCTGGCTACACGCTCACTGGGTTTCGCTCCTTTGGAAATCCAGTAATCGATACGTGTATCGTCGAGCCGCAATTCTTCTTCCTGGCCACGAGCCTGGGGATTGAAGAAACCGACGCGCTCGATATAGCGGCCATCTCTCGGGCTACGGCTGTCGCTTACCACGACGTGGTAAAACGGGCGTTTTTTAGCGCCGCCGCGTGCCAATCGAATTGAAACCATAAAAATTCTCCAGTATAAATCGACCCCATTGGTCGATCCAAACAACTACCATGGCATACGTCACAACTTATCAGGCAACAGCATGCCGCTGACCCGACGGTCAGAGGGCCGCATATTGTACCTAAATAAACCCGTCTGTGAAGTCCGCAAGCCCTGTTTTTGCGTTGAAAATCCGAGAAATATCCATCTATAACGCTTTTTTGCAACAACAGCAGGCCAATAGCGCGCGCTCGACTCGGGGACGCGGCGATACACGGTTTCGGGGGCGTGACGAAACAGGCGCTCAGAGCCAGGTTGAGGGTGCCACCATCATCCGCGCGCGACGCCGGTCCCTGTATGCTAGAAGAGGATACCTTTAAAAAGACATTCCGGGGGGAAGCTTGCCTTTCATGCCACGCATCATGTTAGCCATGCCGCCCTTACTGCCCATTTTCTTCATCATGCGTTGCATCTGTTTATGTTGCTTGAGCAAACGATTGACGTCCTGTATCTGGGTCCCCGAACCCTGTGCGACCCGGCGCTTACGCGAACCATTGATGACTTCGGGTTTACGCCGTTCCAGTGGCGTCATGGAATCGATAATCGCTACCATACTTTTCATTTGTCGGGCATGCGCCGGATTCTGCATCGCCTGCGCGACCCCGGAACCCATACCTGGTAGTTTATCGATCAGGCTACCCAGCCCACCCATATTCTCCATCTGGGTAAACTGATCACGCAGATCCTCCAGATCAAAACCTTTACCCCGCTTGACCTTGCGCGCGAGTTTTTCTGCTTTGTCATGATCAACTTTTTCCTGTGCCTGCTCTACCAGCGACAGGATGTCTCCCATACCCAGAATTCGTGACGCGATGCGATCGGGATGGAAGGCTTCCAGCGCATCGGTTTTCTCCCCGGAGCCAATAAACTTGATCGGCTTGCCGGTGATATGCCTGACCGACAAAGCCGCACCGCCGCGCGCGTCGCCATCGGTCTTGGTCAGCACAACCCCACTCAATGGCAGCGCATCGTTAAACGCCTTCGCGGTAGCCGCGGCATCCTGACCGGTCATACTATCCACCACGAACAGGGTTTCAGCCGGATTCACCTCGTCATGAATAGCGCGGATCTCATCCATCATCTGCTGATCGATAGCCAGTCGTCCGGCGGTATCGAGAATGAGTATGTCCGCGCCTGACCTGCGAGCCGCGGCAACCGCATCACGGGCTATAGCAACCGGTTTTTGCTGGTTATCACTGGGGAAAAAATCAGCACCTACTTCCGCGGCGAGGGTTTTCAACTGGTCGATCGCAGCCGGACGATAAACGTCGGCGCTGGCGACCATAACCGACTTTTTATCGACCTCTGACAGACGGCGCGCGAGTTTAGCCACGGTAGTGGTTTTACCGGCACCCTGCAAACCTGCCATCAATACGATTACCGGTGGTTTACGCTGCAGATCAAGTTTGTCGTGGGCTTCGCCCATGATCGAAACCAGCTCATCATTGACGACCTTGATCAGTGCCTGGCCGGGTGAAAGGCTGGCAATGACTTCCTGACCCATGGCCTTTACGCGCACCGCCTCGATAAAATCCTTGACTACCGGCAAGGCAACGTCAGCCTCGAGCAGGGCCATACGCACTTCACGCAGGCTTTCGCGAATATTAGTTTCGCTTAAACGGCCCTGGCCGCGCAGATTCTGCAGTGTTCTGGATAAGCGATCAGTCAGGTTTTCGAACATCGGACGGTTCCATTACGGTACAAAGGCGTGATTATAACAGCGCGCTCCGTCGAAAAAAGCTCAGAATTTGAATACTTCGCCGCCCTTCAGCTGGTGTACTTTGAAATCGGGCATGGCTGCCACACATTCATGATAAATCAATGCTTCGTCTCCCGGCTTGAAATGTGTCAGCCAGACGTCGGGACGATGTTTCATTTTCAGGATATCTTCACCCAGCAGCTGCGGGCAATAATGTTTCGAAATCTTGCTGATTTCGAGATCATTGTTCGAGAAAGCAGTCTCGACAAATAACAAATCAATATTTTCGTAACCATCGAGCACGCTCCACAGCGTGTCATTGGTGGTGGTATCACCGCTAAAGACTACGTTTGCGCGTTGCGTCGACACACAGTAGCCAACTCCGGGCACGGTATGATTAACCGGTATCATTTCGATTTCGCGCGATCTGATGTTCACCTTGTCGCCCGGATTCATGATTTCGAAACGAATCGACGGATTTTCCCTGCTCGGCAGTTCCGAAAAATCAGGCCAGATGACCCAGTTGAAAATATGCGCCTTCAGGGCTTCGATAGTTTCCTTCTGCGCATACACTATGACGGGTTCGTCGTGCACACCAAACATACTGTCGGCTAGCAGTGGCAAACCCACGACATGATCCATGTGCGAGTGGGTAAGAAATATATGCCGGATACCGGTCATCTGGTTGAGTGGCAGATCACCAAGCCCAGTACCGGCGTCAATTAACAGGTCCTCATCGATGAGAAAAGAGGTGGTGCGCAGATTGGCGCCTATTCCGCCTGCCCATCCCAGAATCTTTATTTGCATATACTTAAATCGATTTCCCGGCTAACAAAAATAAGGAAATATCCGCTTTCAGCCCAATTCTATAGCAAACGTGGACCGTAATAGCGCACTTTTTATCCTGACTTAAGGCTGCCGGGAATAGATGTGAATGCGCACGAGGCAACTATAGTACAGCACTGCCGCCATAAATCCGCGCTGGTTCACAATTCTCACCCTGACCGAAACGCTTAATTTCGGCGTTTACTGGTAGTGCGATAGCCTGGATTTTCAGTTACACTTTGACGTCTGAGACACTGATCGAAAATAATGTTCCCCACCACCGCAAGCACGCTCGCTGCCCTACTCTACTGCTTGTCTGCATTTTTGATTTTCAAACAGCTCGGTTCAGCACAACATCAACGATGGGTTGCCATGGCACCGGCGCTGGTCGCTATGCTGCTGCAGGCGACTGCCCTTAACTCGCTGATTATCCAGCCACAGGGACTCAACCTGGGTTTTTTCGCCGCTCTCTCGTTGATCACCTGGCTGATCTCCATCCAGATTTTACTGAGCAGCATTTATCGCCGCATCGAAAGCCTCGGAATCGTCGTTTTCCCGGTCAGCGGCTTCGCCTGCGTAATCGCCAGCCTGCACATCTCGGATCACTTGATCAGCATTACCAGCAATGCTGTACAGGGACATATCATGATCTCGGTTATCGCTTACAGCCTGATTACACTGGGTGCGTTTCAGGCCGGTTTGCTCGCCTACCAGGACCACTCCATCAGGCAACATCATCCCGGCGGCTTCATCCGCTACCTGCCACCACTGCATGATATGGAAACCCTGCTGTTTCAATTTCTAGGTTTCGGATTCATCTGCCTCAGCGCGTCGCTATTGAGTGGCTTTGTCTATCTGGAAGACATATTCGCGCAGCAGCTGGTCCACAAAACCGTGCTGTCCATCATCGGCTGGGTCATCCTCGGTGTTCTGCTTTTTGGCCGCTATAAATTTGGCTGGCGCGGTAAGAAAGCGATTAGCTGGACACTCTCGGCATTCGCCTTCCTGATGCTGGCTTTTTTTGGTAGCAAGCTGGTGCTTGAATTTATCCTTTAATATCGTGCGCCAACTCAGTTGAACGACATCCCCTTAACCTGGCTATTCATCACCTTCATT
This sequence comes from uncultured Gammaproteobacteria bacterium, assembly GCA_937936805.1. Lineage (GTDB taxonomy): Bacteria > Pseudomonadota > Gammaproteobacteria. Next base: position 32,743 of record CALDDP010000149.1, read on the forward strand.
GTGCTGATCCTGATGTCGGGCTTCTTTTCGAGCTCGGAAACCGGGTTGATGAGCCTCAATCGCTACCGGCTCAAACACCTTGCCGGTAAAAAACACGGTGGCGCCGTGCGCGCCGTATCGTTGTTAAAACAACCAGACAAGCTGATTACCCTGATCTTGCTTGGCAATAACTTCGTTAACATCCTGATTACCCAGCTGGCGACTTATATCGGCTATCGATTGTATGGCGAGGCCGGCATAGCAATCGCGGCGGGCCTGTTGACGCTGATACTGCTCCTGTTTGCCGAAGTAACGCCAAAGACCCTGGCCGCTGCTTATCCGGAGAAAATTGCCCTGCCGGCCGCCTATGTCTACCAGCCACTGTCAAAGATTTTTCACCCCGTGGTCTGGGTTATCAACTGGCTGGCCAGGCTGGTGTTGAAGATATTTCTGATATCGGATAAAAACTCCGACAACGATGCACTGAACTCCGAGGAGCTGCGCGTTGCGGTTAACGAAACCAGTGGCCTGATCCCGGACTCACACCGGGACATGCTGCTCAGCATACTCGACCTGGAGAGGGTGACGGTTGACGACATCATGGTGCCGCGTAGCGAAATAATCGGTATCGATCTCGAAGATGACTGGCACGAAACCTTAAAGCTGATCAACAATTTATCTTACACGCGCATTCCTATTTACACGGATAATATCGATAACCTGATCGGTATTGCACAATTGCGTAAAGTCCTGCCCCTGCTGTTAAACGACGAGTTCAACCCGGAAAGCCTGGTCAACCTGACTCGCGAAGGATATTTTATTCCGGAGGGCACCCCGCTCACCACCCAGCTGATCAACTTTCGCAAGAACAAGCGTCGCATTGGATTTGTTGTCGATGAGTACGGGGATATCCAGGGACTGGTTGCTATCGAGGATATCCTCGAGGAAATAGTCGGTGAATTCACAACCGATCCCACCGCCCTGCACCAGGACTTTTTCCGTGACGCGGACGGCAGTTTTCTGGTTGATGGGGCGACTCATATTCGCGACATTAATCGCAATCTTGAGATTCAATTGCCCAGTGAAGGCCCGCGCACACTTAACGGACTGATTCTCGAGCACATGGAATTTATTCCTGAATCCGGCACCAGTTTAAAGATCAGTGGCTACCCGGTCGAAATCATGCAGGTAAAAAACAACATGGTGAAGACGGCACGGATTTCCTTGCCAGCGGATGCGCCCGCCACCAGCCCACAGTCCGAGCTGCCGTTAAATGGCTAAACAGCACGCACAGTTTCAATGCCGCGAGTGCGCGACCCTGTGGCCAAAATGGTCCGGGCAGTGCCAGGATTGCAAAAGCTGGAACAGCATTGAAGAAATTCCGGCGCTGCAGGCGGGTTCCGCAAGAGGCTCCAACTGGCACGGGTCTGCCGGTCAATCCAGCGTGATTACCCTCGACCAGATTCCGACCAGCGAGACGCCACGCTTCGGCAGTCAGATCGATGAACTCGACCGGGTGCTTGGCGGTGGTCTGGTAGAAGGTTCGGTAGTATTACTCGGTGGGGATCCAGGGATCGGCAAATCAACCATCCTGCTACAAAGCATGACGTTGATCAGCCAGCAGCGCAACGCCCTCTACGTAACCGGGGAGGAATCCCCGCAGCAGGTCAGTATGCGTGCCAGGCGCCTCGGACTTCCCGGTGACCATTTACAGTTGCTGAGTTCTACCTGTGTTGAGGATATTATCGCGCAGGCCGCAACCTGCAAGCCGGAGATAATGGTGATCGACTCGATACAGACCATATTCAGCAACAGCCTGCAATCGGCACCCGGTTCGGTGGGCCAGATCAGGGAGAGCACCGCAATACTGGTCAGACTCGCCAAACAATCCAATATCACCATTTTCCTCGTCGGACATGTCACCAAGGAAGGGCAGCTGGCGGGGCCGCGGGTACTCGAACACATGGTCGACACGGTACTGTACTTCGAGGGCGACGCGACAACGCGATATCGTGTTATACGAGCGGTCAAGAATCGATTCGGCGCTGTAAACGAGCTGGGTATCTTCGCTATGACCGACGAAGGCCTGAAACCGGTAACCAATCCATCGGCGATATTCCTGGCGCAGCACGATCAACCGGTACCGGGCAGCGTAGTTATGGTTTCGCGTGAAGGTACGCGTCCCTTTCTGGTCGAAATCCAGGCGCTGGTAAGTGAATGCCATAGTGGCCATCCGCGACGACTCAGCGTTGGTCTCGAGTCGAACCGACTGGCCATGCTTATCGCCATATTGCAACGGCATGGTAGCGTGCCACTTTATGAGCAGGATGTTTTTATCAATGCGGTCGGGGGCGTACGCATTACCGAAACAGGTGCCGACCTCGCTATTATCCTGGCAATCTTATCCAGTTACCGCGATCGTCCGCTGAACCGGCGCTCACTGGTTTTTGGTGAAGTCGGTTTGTCCGGAGAAATCAGGCCGGTCGCAAACGGTGAAGAGCGGCTGCGCGAGGCCAGCAAGCATGGCTTTGAAACGGCGATAATCCCGCGCGCCAATATGCCCAAACGGGGGACTTTCAAAGACCTCGAGTTAATCCCGGTTAGTCATTTAGCTGATACCCTGGATGCTTTATAATTGCGTCAACCCGAAAGCGAGCAACGAAATGAGCGAAACTAAAGACCAACTCAAGGATTTCGAAAAATCCATGCAGAACCTGGAAAAAATCGTCAGCAATATGGAATCCGGCGAACTGGGACTGGAAGAGTCACTTGAACAATTTGAAAAAGGAATCAAGCTGGCAAAGAGTTGCCAGGATACGTTGGCCAATGCCGAATTGCGGGTCGAACAATTAATCGAAAAGAACGGGCTACAGCAAACCGCTGCCTTCGAAGATCTTGATGAAGATTGATGTGCAGGACTTCGAGTCTCTGGTCGAAAATTTTCAGCAGCGGGTAGACCGGGCGCTCGATCAATGGTTACCCGCGGCAGATGTCAATCCGTTGGAGTTGCATCAGGCAATGCGTTACGCGGCGCTGGCGCCCGGCAAACGAGTGCGCCCGATCCTGGTTTATGCTACCGCTTCTGCGTTGGATATCCCGCTGGATAGAGTCGATGGGGCAGCTAGCGCAGTAGAAATCATTCACGCCTATTCGCTGATTCATGATGACCTGCCGGCAATGGACGATGACGATTTACGTCGCGGCCGACCCACCTGTCATCGCCAGTTCAATGAAGCCACCGCTATTCTTGCAGGTGACGCGTTGCAGGCGCTGGCATTTTATATCCTGAGCCACGATCCGCGGATGACTGAAAATGCCTCTGCACGCCTGCAAATGATTGAAAATCTATCTTTGTTTTCCGGTTCACGCGGTATGGCCGGCGGCCAGGCGATCGATCTGGCGGCGGTTGGCAAAACCCTGAATATCGCTGAGCTAGAAACCATGCATATTCATAAAACAGGGGCGTTGATTCGAACCTGCGTGCAACTGGCCGCGCTTAGTACTGAAAGTCTCGATGAGACACAATTCAGGGCGCTTGACTCCTATGCCAAATGCATAGGCCTGTCATTCCAGATACAGGATGATATTCTTGATGTCACTGGTGAAACTGCCACGCTAGGTAAAAAGCAGGGTTCCGATAGTGCACTTAACAAACCTACTTTCCCATCGGTGATTGGCCTCGAAGCTTCATATGAAAAAGCGCAGGAACTGCACCAGCATGCATTGCAGGCACTTTCGATATTTGGTGAGGAAGCCGATATATTGAGGTATATTTCGGCCTGGTTCGTCCAGCGGAAAAACTAAGCGAGGCGTCGTGCCGGATAGCAACCCATTGAATAACATAACCCAAAGTTTCCCCATACTGTCGCAGATCGACAGCCCCGCCGACCTGCGCGAGCTTGACGAAGACCAGTTGCCGGAACTAGCGGAAGAGATTCGCGCCTTCCTGTTGCAAAGCCTTGCGCAAACCGGGGGTCACCTCGCTTCCGGCCTGGGGTCCGTGGAGATAACGATCGCGCTGCATTATCTGTTCGACACCCCGAATGATCGCCTGATCTGGGACGTTGGTCATCAATGTTATCCGCATAAAATTCTCACCGGCCGGCGCGATCAGATGGCTGGACTGAGGCAACAGGGCGGACTTTCCGGTTTCCCCAATATCACCGAGTCGGAATACGACCACTTTGGTGCCGGCCACTCGAGCACATCTATCAGCGCCGCTTTGGGTATGGCGATTGCTGCCAACTCACAAGGTATCGATCGCCAGGCCGTGGCTATTATCGGTGACGGTGGCATGACTGCCGGAATGGCCTACGAGGCACTCAATCATGGCGGTGCCATCGACACCGATTTGCTGGTTATCCTGAATGATAACGAAATGTCGATTTCGCCCAATGTCGGCGCCATGTCGAAATATTTATCCAGCATCTGGTCGGGGAAAATTTACACCAGCCTGCGTTCGGGAAGTAAAAAAGTACTGAAAAGAATTCCCAGTGCCTGGGAACTGGCCAAACGCGCCGAAGAACACGTCAAGGGAATGGTCACACCGGGAACCCTGTTCGAGGAACTCGGGTTCTCGTACTTCGGCCCCATCGACGGTCACAACCTGGGCGACTTACTATCTTTGATACGCAATTTACAGCAGTTATCCGGTCCGCGGATGTTGCATATAGTCACGCGCAAGGGTAAGGGTTATCCACCTGCAGAGGAGGATGCCTGCAAGTTTCACGGGGTTGGACCATTTGATCCCGAGACTGGTGTGGTTAAATCCTCGAGCAAACCGGGCCTGCAGTCTTATACCAATATATTTTCTGACTGGCTGGTCGCCAAGGGCCGGCAGGAGTCGCAGCTGCATGCAATCACTCCGGCCATGCGTGAAGGTTCGGGGCTGGTCAAATTTTCCGCAGAGATACCGGAACGTTATCACGATGTCGGCATCGCCGAGCAACACGCGGTAACCCTGGCCGCCGGAATGGCCTGCGACGGCCTTAAACCGGTGGTTGCGATTTATTCCACGTTTCTGCAACGTGCCTACGACCAGTTTATCCACGATGTCGCTGTCCAGGGGCTCGATGTAACCTTTGCGGTCGACCGGGCCGGCATAGTCGGCGCAGACGGCGCGACCCACACCGGTAATTTTGATGTCGCTTTCTGTCGTTGTATACCTGACATCATCATGATGGCGCCGGCACATGGCCGGGACATGCAGGAACTACTCAACACCGCCTACCGGTATCCCGGACCTGCCCTGGTTCGTTACCCAAGAGACAGTGTCTCTCAGCCCGCTACGGTAGACACCGAGACCTGCGTCGAGATCGGCAAGGCATTGCAGGTCCGCAGCGGCAAACAAACCGCCCTGCTTGTATTTGGCAGCCTTTTTGGTATCGCCGAACCTATCGCAGAAGACCTGGACCTGAGCCTGGTTAACATGCGCTTTATCAAGCCTCTCGACGAATCGATGATCAAGGATATGGCCTCCAGTCACGATTACCTCGTCACCCTGGAAGACGCCAGTATCGAGGGCGGAGCAGGATCGGCAGTTCTCGAGTTTCTCAATCAGCAACGAATCAGTATCCCTGTTTTACGCCTCGGCCTCAGTGACGAGTTTCCGTCGCAGGGCAGTCGTGAACAGGTACTCGAAGATTATGGGCTCGACCCGGCAACGTTACGTCATTCGATCCTCGACTTCACCCGGGCCTGATCGGCTGCCTGACCAGGTCGAAGCGGATACAATATATCTGTTATCGGCTCTGACAAAATGCTCAAATCGGTTTAAATAATGGCTTCCGCACAGGGTTTATCCTACAATGCGGCTTGTCGGGCTAGAAAATCCGGCAAAAAAACATCATCAAGCTACAGAGTAAGTAATATTATGTCAGAAACAGTAACCGGCACAGTTAAGTGGTTTAACGATGCCAAAGGCTATGGTTTTATTTCACAAGAAGGTGGTAAAGACGTTTTCGTTCATTACAGCGCTATTCAGTCTGAAGGTCATAAAACCCTTCAGGAAGGCCAGGCCGTAACCATGAAGGTTACCGATGGCGCCAAGGGCCCGCAGGCTGAAGACGTTTCACCCGCTTAGACCAGAATAATAAAAACAGATTTATCTACCCCCTGATTCCGGCCTCCGACCGGTCGGTTCAGTGCCAGGGCGAGATCGTCGATTTCGCCACCTGCCTCGTTGTGGTCAAACAATTCGATTATCGTTAGCTGGCATGCTATCGCTATCGGTGTTGGTTAGTGGGATAATCGCATAATGAATATTTGCCTTAGACTCGATGCGCAGTATAATAACCAACCTTTTTGCTCGGTTATTGCCATGCTACACCTATCCCCCCGGGTAAAGCTCCTGGCGCAAACTGCAGCAACGCAACCATGACTTGTATCAGGATTAAGTAATGAATGGTGACCCAGCAACTACCCCGGTCTCGACGATTCCCGATGTTCAGGGATCCGCGGACACACGGGAGCTCGCAATCAACAAAGTCGGCATCAAGGACATCCGTCACCCGGTTATAGTCAAGGATCGTTCAGACGGCCAACAACATACCATCGCCACGTTTAGCATGTTTGTGTTCCTGCCACACCAGTTCAAAGGCACACACATGTCGCGCTTCGTCTCGATCCTTAACGATCATGAAAAGGAAATATCCTATACCTCGTTTAATGAAATGCTCAGGGAAATGGCGACCTTGCTCGAGGCAGAATCGGGTTACATTGAAATGAATTTTCCTTACTTCGTGAATAAGCAGGCTCCAGTATCGGGGGTGGAGTCGTTACTCGATTATGAAGTATCGCTGATTGGAGAAATAAATTCCGGTGTTACCAGCACCCGAATCAAAGTGCAGATTCCAGTAACCAGCCTGTGCCCGTGTTCCAAGTCTATTTCTGACTACGGGGCCCATAATCAACGCTCGCATGTCACGCTTGATGCAAAGACCAGCGGCTTTATCTGGATAGAAGAGCTCATCGACATTGTCGAAAAGCAGGCTTCATGTGAACTTTATGGATTGCTCA